>JASLJE010000032.1 GCA_030152565.1 Peptoniphilaceae bacterium | reverse complement strand
TGCTATTTCTCCAGCTCCATCATTTCCCCCTTTTAATGGAATGGATACTACTGGATCAAGCTTTATCTTTTCTTCACTTCCCTCTTCTAAGGCTGACGCTTTAATCCACTTATTAAAAATGTTTTTATTTATTTTATTGGCAATCTCTTCGGATGTTCCTTCTAGTTTTTTGAAACTATAAATAGGAAGAGCGCCTTCAAGTAAGTTAATATCAATTGCTTCTTCATCTAAAATATTAGGAACTACTGAAACCCTAAAATCTCTAGTGGTTGGATATTTTGACTCAAGTTTAATAACTTCTTTTTCTCCTGCCTTTAGAATTAATTCACTATTCTTCTCTTTTCCGTCAGTCATTCTATAAAGTAGTAACTCCCTTGGTTCTCCCAGCAAAGTCAACTTACCTAATCTATAGGCCGTAAAGTCATTACTTTCTCCAAACTTTTCTATCAGTTCTTTTTCTGATTTAATACTTACAACTTCACCAACAGGTCCCCAATTAGAGGTTACTGGTAAGGCTACAATCCCCTTTTTACCAGGCTTAGCCCTATCTAGTGCCGCTGATTCAAAGACGTTATAAAAACCAGGCCTAATAGGCTTATCGCTTTCTGACCATATTCCACCCGCCATTTATCTTTCCTCCTTAATTTTTTTATTCAAAAATCTATCTATCGCATTTTGGAATTCTTTTTTAGTTAATTCCGTTTTATCTAAATTAAAAAGAGCTCCTTCACCAACTTCTCTTTTGGCTCCAGTAAGCTCTTGACAATTCTTCAATAAGTCTTCAGTTTTGTATTTTATTTCTTTTGCCACCACTTTATTGGTTTTCTTTTCTTCTTTCATTATTCCTCCTGAATGTTTCTTCCATAAATCTTCTCAATGAAGACGCCACCTCTATCTATTCTTTGCAGCCTAGATAAACTAACTGTGATTTGTCCTACTCCTAACATTGAAGAAGTCCTGTCCTCTCTTATTGATTCAACAATTAAAAATCTTCTATCCTCTTCTATAAGAGGTACTTTTATAGAAGTTATTAATTCACGTTCAATATCATTAATTAAGCTATCTATTTGGCCTTTGTCATGGCCTACAACATGGATTCTCATATCCTTTGTCTGTTTATATAGTGAATAATTAATGCCTTGTAAATTAGAATTAATCGTTCTGCATAATACTGATGGCACTTGGAAGTCTTTTCTCCAAGTGCCATCATAGGTTTTTACATTAACTTTTTTATTTATAAAATCTGCTATCGACTTTTCCCAATTATCGCTATTAGTATTTGAATTATAAAGGGATATTACATTGAAGCTTAGTCCTCTTACTATAGCCTTCCACTCTTCATCAATAATATCCTGAGCTCCTAATGTTCCGTTGTAGGAAGCTGTATAAGATATATTTGTATTTGGATCTGTAAATGTTTGTAAATCCAAAGACTTGATAACCTCATCTGCCAAACTGTCCAAGCTTTGAAATGAATCCATCTCGTTATAAATCCACACTTCAACACTTCTTTGAAAACTTGTGGGATCTTGACTGGATGAATCAGCCCCCTGGACTACTACAGCGTAAGGCTTAGGAGTCTCAAAAGTAGGGACGTTAGGCTCATAACAGTCATTAAGTATCTTTACATCTTCCAATATTTTTTTTCTTATTCCTGCTCTCATTTAACCTCCTATTCCCATAGCTTTAGCACTCCTTTAATCAACTTATCTTTGTTGCCATCAATAGTATCTTTTAACAATGGTCTTTCTTTTGTTCCTGGATGCTTAACTTTCTTTACCGGATGGTCTGCTCCTGTCCAAAATAAGGCCTTACCATTTCTAGGTCTTATCTCATGAGGTTTTGTTCCCTCTTCTAGAAATATTCCATACTCTTTTGAGTGAGCTAAATAAATGGTAAATGAGTTGCTATGCTTTTCTAAACCGGAATGAATGCCTGCCCTTGCCCCTGCACTTGATGATCTATCTTTCCAGTAATTAGGAGCATTGCTTTTCGCTTCACTTTCTAATATCCCGGCATAGTTTTGAAGATAGATATGAGTAGCCGCCATTTTCCTATTTATAAAATCAATTGTTTTAGTACTTAATGCCATTAGCTTATCCTCTTCAAATCACATTGATAACCACATATGTCACCAAGTGTTATTTGTGGATATATTCCAACTATTTCCATCTTTCCATAGTCTGTATCAAACACAATACTTTCATTGCTTAAGTCTTTCAGGTTACTTTTGCTGTCAGCTAACATTCCATATTTCTTTGTAGTTTGGGCAGTACCTTTTGTATCACTTATAAGGACCGTTTCTGGGCTCTTTTGTTCAAATAGCCTTACTTTGAGATGTTCTTCTCTCTCCTCTATCTTCCAAGCTCCATCCTTAATAGTCTTTATTTTGTATTTTAATATTATTGAAGTAGGATTCTTATTTATAGTTTTTTGGATATCCTCTTTTCTTTCTTTAACAGTAATCATAGTGTTGTGTCCGTCCTTAATATAAATCCAATCCCCTTTAGATTGTCTTGACCACGACAAGTGCATTTACCTTTAAAGTATTCTGCATTATTTAAAGATGCTTTAATCTGATCATTAAGATTAGACTTCTCATAAGTTTCCATTCCAATGGAATATTTGTTTGTACCGCTGACATCTACTTGAGTTGACAACAAACTCCAACCTTCTGATACCGCACAAAATAAACAACCTGCCTCTTCTAATAACATGATTAACTCTTCATCTGAAAACTTAGTACCTTCTTTATCATTTAAGTAAAGTCTTAGCTTTCTAAGTAACTTATCCAACTCTTCAGGACTAATATTATTAATATCCATATGTCCTCCTAAAATAAAAGAGTAGTCTCAAATTTAATGAAACTACCCTATTGCTATTTCTTGTACGTTTTCTTC
>JASLJE010000022.1 GCA_030152565.1 Peptoniphilaceae bacterium | reverse complement strand
TGTCCTATCCATAGAGTCTAAAAGATTTGATAACTCTTCTGCATAGGTATAGTCATTCATGGAGTCATAGCCACTGTCTGGACCTAGCTTTTCAAACATTCTAGAGCTGTTATTTCTAAGAGCTCCCATATGGATTTGCATAGCCCAATCATTAGCAGCGTATTTTCTTCCCAGGTTTTTCATTAGATAGCCCTTGTATTTCTTTATTTCCCTACTAGTAGGCTCTTCTCCCCTAAGTTTTTTAGCAAATATCTCTTCTACTTCCTTAGAATCAGCTTCCAGGTAAAGGTCCTCTCCCAGGCTGTGATCACTTATTCTACAACCTACCTCATGGAAATAGTCAATCCTTGCTTCCAATACCCCTAAAAGGTCTTCAAGGTTTTCTATCTTTCCAAATTTACCAAGGTCATTTATATAGTCTACAAAGTCATCTTTTTCTATATTAAGGGCCCTGTCTGGTCTAAAGGTCGGTAGGACCTTTATTTCAAAGTCGTCCTTAAGTTTCTTATGGTAAATCAAATCATCTGCTGGATCATCTGTTGTACAAAGGGCTTCCACCTTCATTTGTCTAAGTAGGTTTCTAACACTATAGTCCTTGTCTTGTAGCTTTTGATTTATCCAGGCATACATTTTATTTTTATTTTCACTGGTTAAGGGATCATAGATTTCAAAGTATCTTTGAAGTTCCAAGTGGGTCCAATGGTAAAGTGGATTTCCCATCATATAGGGAACTGTTTCTGCCCACTTGTCAAATTTTTCCTTGTCCTTGGCATCTCCTGTTATATATTTTTCTTCTATGCCATAGGCCCTAAGGGCTCTCCACTTATAGTGGTCTCCCCCCAACCATAATTTAGTTATATTTTCAAATTGAATGTCTTCGTAAATTTCCTTAACATTCAAGTGGTTGTGAAAGTCTATTATAGGCATCTTTGCAGCGTGCTCATGGTAAAGGTAGCTGGCTGTCTCGCTTTCTAAAAGAAAGTCTCTATCCATAAATTTCTTCATATTAAACTCCTGAATAAGCTGAAAAACCACCGTCAACTGGTATGCAAATTCCGGTTACAAAACCTGAAGCCTTCTTATCAACTAAGAATAAAAGAGTTCCCAATAGTTCTTCTGGTTTTCCAAATCTTCCCATAGGTGTTGAATTTATAATCTTATGGGATCTGGCTGTCAAACTTTTATCTTCATTGAAAAGTAACTTTTCATTTTGCTTGGTAGCAAAAAATCCTGGTGCTATAGCATTACATCTAATGTTAGTCTTAGCAAAGTAAGTTGCTAACCATTCTGTAAAGTTACTTACTGCAGATTTAGCTCCTGAATAAGCTGGTATCTTAGTAAGTGGAGTATAGGCATTCATAGATGAAATATTTATGATAGACGCATCGTCTTTTTCCACCATGTCTTTGGCAAATACTTGAGTAGGTATAAGGGTTCCTACCATATTTAAGTTAAATACTTTTTTAAAGCCTTCTTCTTCCAAGTCAAAGAATGTTTTTACATCCCTATTGTTTAGGTCAAACATCTCATCATCTGTTGTAGCACTTGGATGGTTACCACCTGCTCCATTGATTAGGATGTCACAAGTTCCTAAGTCTTCATTTATTTGTTTTCTAACTTCTTCCATGGCAGCCTTGTCTAAAACATTGGCTGAGTAACCCTTGGCTATAAATCCTTGGTCTACTATTTCCTTGGCTACCCTGTCTGCTTCTTCCTGTCTAAGTCCTAAAATTGCAACCTTAGCCTTATGAGCCGCAAGAGCCTTGGACATTTCACTTCCTAAAACTCCTGAGCCTCCAGTTATAACTACTACTTTTCCTTCTAAATCTAATTTATATGGTTGATACATACTTCCTCCTATTGGTCCATCTTTTCAAGGGTTTCCCAAATTCCAGTCATATACATGGCTCCTAGGGCCCTGTCATAAAGTCCGTAACCTGGTTTTCCAGTTTCTCCCCAAATCATTCTACCGTGGTCTGGTCTTACATAGCCTTCAAAACCAACGTCCTTGTAGGCCTTTAAGATCCTAACTATGTCTAAGGAGCCACAGCTACTCATATGGGCTGATTCTTCAAAAGATCCGTCATCTAAAATCTTAATGTTTCTTATGTGGGCAAAGTGAATTCTCTTTTCACTTCCAAATTCCCTAACCATTTCTTCATAGTCATTAAATAGGGCACAGCCTAAAGATCCTGAACAAAGGGTCAAGCCATGGTGAGGATCATCATAAAGGTCTAAGAATCTTCTTAGGTTTTCTTTAGTTGTGATGATTCTTGGAATTCCAAAGATAGGCCATGGTGGATCATCCGGATGGATCGCCATATTCATATCATTTTCCACTGCCACTGGCAAGATTGCTTCTATAAATAGTCTTAGATTTTCCCAAAGTCCTTCTTCTCCCAAGTCCTTGTAGGCATTTATAAGCTCTGTCATCTCATCTACTGAGTAGGAGCTATCCCAGCCTGGTAGGGAAAGTTTAGTAGGATCTAACCTATCCACATCTTCCTTATAGTAAACTAGAGCCTTGGATCCATCTTCAAGTTCATGGTCTAACTGGGATCTAGTCCAGTCAAATACTGGCATAAAGTTATAGCAAATAGTCTTTACTCCAGCCTTGGCTAAGTTTTCAATATTTGTTTTATAGTTTTCTATATATCTCTCATAGTCGCCTCGTCTAAGCTTAATATCTTCATGGACTGGCACTGACTCTATTACTTCCATTTCCAGATTGTGAGACTCTATTTCATTTTTAAGAGCCATAATCTTATCCATTGGCCAAACTTCACCAACATCTACATCGTAAATGGCAGTTACTACGCCTGTCATACCTGGTATTTGTCTTATATATTCCAGTTTTACTGGATCTTCTTGACCATACCATCTAAATGTCATTTTCATAATTTAACTCTCCTTTTTTGTTTTTGTCCCGTATTACAAAACTCAATTCCGTTAAATGATAAATTTATTATAGTGGCTAGGGAAAACATTTGCAATGAATTTATTTAAAAATAAGTCTTTAAAATAAAAAAAAGACTAAATTTCCCTTAATTTAGCCTTTTTAACCGTCTTTGTTAATTATTAATTTTTTTTATTATTTTACTTACGCTCAATATAACCCATGTTTTTAGAGATTTCTCCTGCTGCTTCCTTTAGTCTTTTAGTGTAAAAGTCCAGGTTATCATAGGTTACCCTAAAGGATGGTCCTGATATACTAATGGCAGCTATAACGTCTCCCTTCCTATCGAAGATAGGTGCTCCCACACATCTTACCCCTATTTCATTTTCCTCATCATCTATGGCATAGCCCCTGTCCTTGGTCTTATGAAGCTCTTCTAGGAAGGCATCATAGTCAACTATGGTCTTTTCTGTAAGCTTTAAGATATTTGAACTAGCCCAAACCTTCTCTATATCTTCCAGGTTTGAATTGGATAGGATGGCCTTACCCACTGAAGTACAGTAAAGAGGAGAACTCTTCCCCACACTTGATCCCATCATCATGGTATTGGTATTGGCCTCAACCTTGTCCACATAAACTATCTCATTTTTATTTCTAACTACCAGGTGGACAACCTCATTAACTTCCTTGGCCAACTTTTCAATAAAGGGTTTAGCCACATCTATCACATCCACATTGGCAAGGATTTTTGATCCCAACTCATAAAGCTTAAAGGTAATCTTATATTTGTTGTTTTCCCCCTGCTCTATATAGTCATTGGCCTGTAGGGTGGTAACCAGTCTGTGTACAGTACTCTTATGTATGCCAGATATGGTTGATATATCTGTGATCCCTATCCCCTCTGTATTTTCTGCTATAATCTCTAAAATCAATAAAGCTCGATCCACCGATTGAACTATTTCCATAATACTCCTCCATTCTACGATTGTCTTAATTATACCACATTATGAAATAGGATTTCATAAAAATTTGCTTTATTTTTAAGCTAATAGTATAATTTACATATCCCGTATTGCAATACCTTGTTTCGTATTATGAAATAACAGGGGGATTGTATGCAAAAATATAATATTTTAAATAGAGTTGCCTCCACAGGTCTGGTAGCCGTAGTTAGGGCTGATGGCCTAGAAGAAGCTATTGATAAATCAAAGGCTTGCCTAGATGGAGGAATTGACATTATAGAAATAACCTTTACCGTGCCTAAGGCAGATAGGGTTATAGAAAGTTTAAGCGAAAGCTTACCAGAAGCACTTGTAGGAGCAGGAACTGTTTTAGACGCACCAACTGCTAGAATAGCCATACTTGCTGGGGCCCAATTTATAGTAAGTCCTAACTTTGACTTGGAAACCGCCAAACTATGTAACAGGTATCAAATTCCTTACATGGCAGGCTGTATGACCATAAATGAGATGGTTAGAGCCTTAGAAGCTGGTGTGGATGTAATCAAGGTCTTTCCTGGCTCTGCCTTTGGACCTGACTATATCAAGGCTGTAAAGGGACCTCTACCACAGGTAAATCTTATGCCTACAGGTGGAGTAAATTTAGACAATTGTGATGAGTGGATAAAAAATGGTTGCATGGCTGTTGGAATTGGCGGTCAATTAACCAATGGCACTTATGAAGAAATAAAGACCAAGGCTGAAGCTTTCGTTGAAAAAATCGCTTCAGTAAACAAATAGGAGGACTTATGAAAAAGATTATTACTCTTGGAGAAATAATGCTTAGACTATCTCCAGCCAACCATAGAAGATTTGTACAAGCTGATTCTTTTGATGCAGTTTACGGTGGTGGAGAGGCCAATGTGGCAGTATCTCTTGCCAACTATGGCCATCAAACTCACTTTGTATCAAAGTTACCTAAAAATGAAATAGGTCAGGCTGCCATCAACTCCCTAAGACAATTTGGTGTAAATACCAACTACATAAAAAGGGGTGGGGACAGGGTAGGTATCTACTATCTTGAGTATGGAGCTTCCATGAGACCTTCCAAGGTTATCTATGACAGAGCCCACTCTTCCATAGCTGAAGCAGGCCTAGAAGACTTTGACTTTGATGAAATCTTTAAGGATGCAGACTGGTTCCACTTTTCAGGTATAACTCCTGCCCTAAGTGAGAGCGCAGCAGAAATTACCAAGGCCGCCTTAATAAGCGCCAAGAAAAATAAGGTAACTGTTTCAGTAGACTTAAACTATAGAAAAAACCTATGGACTCCAGAAAGAGCCCAGGAGGTTATGACTGATTTAATGCAGTATGTTGATGTATGTATAGGAAATGAAGAAGACGCCCACTTGACCCTAGGCTTTAAACCAGGAGAAAGTGATGTTACCACTGGTGATTTAGAACTTGCTGGCTATGAAGATATCTTCAAGCAAATGATAGACAAGTTTAACTTTAAGTATGTAATCAGTTCTCTTAGAAAATCCTATTCAGCTTCAGACAATGGCTGGTCAGCCTGTGGCTATGACGGCAAGAACTTCTACCATACCAGAGAATATGACCTTAGGATCATAGACAGGGTTGGAGGAGGAGATTCTTTTGCCTCAGGTGTTATCCACGGACTTTTAACTGATAAAAGTTTTGAAGATGCCCTAGAATTTGGGGTGGCTGCCTCTGCCCTAAAACACACCATTCACGGTGACTTTAACCTGATGAGTGTGGATGAAGTAGAAAACCTGGTAGCAGGAGATGCTTCTGGCAGGGTAAAAAGATAGGACTTTCTTAAATTTTGCTAGGGACCAATCATGGATTGGTCCTTTTTATGTTATAATTTATTTAACAAATAAAAGGAAGGTGTAAGATGAAATTATATTTAGCAGGATCACTTTTTAACGAAGCTGAAGTAAACCAAAGAAAACTTGAGGGAAGAATTCTTAGAGAAAGATTTCCCCAATTAGATATTTTTAACCCTATAGACCAACCCTTTAATGAAAACAAGGAAAGTCTACCCAGCTCTATAGAAATCTTTGAAGGAGATGCCAGGGCTGTGGAAAGCTGTGATATCTTTATTTGTGACCTTACCAATGAAGATCCAGGAGTTATGACTGAATTGGGCATGGCCATCTATACTGATACTAAGATTATTATAGGAATCAATTCAGATATTAGGCTAAAGTCCGCCAACAAGTATGACATACCAACCTATGGAATGAACCACTTTGTCCTAGGTGCCATCTTAAGGTATGGCCATCTGGCTTCATCCTTTGAAGAAGCCTGTGATATACTGGAAGAAGAGTTAAGAAAATAAAGAAGGTGGACAAATGATTTTATTCTTGGTTATAGCCCTAGTTATGCTTATGGTATTTGGGGCCTAAAAAGAAAAAAGAAAAAAGTAAGAAAAGGGAAGGTAAAGTATTACCTTCTTTTCTTTTTAAAAGAAAAAGAACCCCAGAGGGGCCCTTCTTCCTTTTTCATGAGAAATGAAAAATAATAATTTTTTAAGCATCTATAGTATACCCTAAAAATATTTTTTTTAACATATATTATTATTAGAATATATCTTACATGAATATAAAAATCTTTTTTTTCTAATTAGACTTTAGAATATTTCTATAGGCTTATTTATTAATATACTTTATTATAGGTCCAGTATAGACTAGACTTATGAGTTTATTATGTAGGTTTATAGGATACCTTCCTTCTTTAGGCTTTCGTCCCATCTTATTTTTTAGTTTTATCTAGGACACCTACATTTTTTAAAAAATTCATCTTGAATCCTAGCTCCTGTAGGCGTATTGGCCATGCCTCCCAGGGCTGTCTCCTTAAAGTTAGGGTTCATAAGATCTCCCACTTCCTTCATAGCCTCTACCACTTCATCAAAGGGAGCCAGTGATTTTATGCCTGCCAGGGCCATATCAGCTGATATATAGGCATTAATAGCCCCTGATGAGTTTCTAAAAAGACAAGGGTATTCTACCAGGCCTGCTATAGGATCACAGATTAGCCCCATAATATGGATAAGGGCAAAGCTGGCTGCATCTAAGGCTTCTTCTGGGCTGCCCCCCATCATTTCTACTATGGCTCCTGCAGCCATGGCCGCAGCTGAACCACACTCAGCCTGGCAGCCTCCAACAGCTCCAGATACTGAGGCATTTCTAACTATGATAGAACCTATGGCTCCTGATGTTAAAAGCCCCTTGATCAAGGTATCATCATCTAGTCCCTTTTGCCTTTGAAGGGAGGTTAAAACAGCTGGCATAATTCCTGCCGCCCCTGCTGTAGGAGCAGCTACAATCTTACCCATGGCCGCATTTATTTCAGAAGTTGAAAGTCCTAAGGCCATGATTTCTAAAACATCACTTCCTAAAAGACTATCTCCCTTTTGAGAATAGTCATAAAGTTTCTTGGCATCTCCACCTATGATTCCTGATACAGACTTAACATCCTTTTTGGTTGCCTCATCTGCTGATGCCTTCATGACAGCCAAAATTTCCTTATTTCTTTCCAGTATTTCTTCTTCACTTGTGGAAAAGTTTTCCACTTCTTCTCTTAACATAATCTGCCAGATGGCAAGATTTTCTTCTTTACAAATTTTTAATAAATCTCTTCCACTCTTAAACATGGTTCCTCCTAGAATTCTATATAGGAAGCCCTGGTCAAGCAGCAGCCATCCTTTATTTCCCTATAGAGTTTATCGCTAATCTTCCTATTTAACTCCATAACCAGGACCACCTTTTCTTCCTGGACTTCATTTTTTATGGTCACTATATTGTAGTCATTCTTGGCAAGCATGGTGGAAACCTCCATGATTACTCCCTTCCTATCTGGATATTCCAAGATTAGGGCAGGGTGGTCTCCTGATAAACTAACTTCTGATCCATTTATACTTATGATTTCAAATTGTCCTCCCCCTGTAGATATGCCTGTCACCTTTTGAACTGGCCTATCTGGATAGTGAAAGTGAATTTTCACCGTATTAGGGTGGGCATTTAGAAGGGTTATTTCTTCAAATTCTATTTCTATATTTTTTTCATCTGCCAAATTGTAGGCATCTTTGATTCTTTCATCATCTGGTTCCAGGCCCATACAGCCTGCTATTAAGGCCCTGTCTGTTCCATGGCCCATATAGGTCTTGGCAAAGGAACCGTGGAGTTTAAAGACAATCTTATTAAAGCCTTCATCTACGATTTTTCTAGCCGCATTGGCTATTCTTACAGCCCCAGCAGTGTGGGAACTGGATGGTCCTATCATGATAGGTCCTATAACATTAAAATATGATATCGAGTCCATAATAATCTCCTTTTATCTATTATAACATGGATTATTTACCCAAATAAAGTCATTTATCCAATAAAAAATCTGTCCTAGGAACAGATCTTACCTATTGGAATTTTGTAGTCCCAATATAACTATTCCTAGAACAGATAAACCAACTGTTAAAACAGTCTCTACCATAATTACCTCCGTGACATAAAATCAACTTTAATACTATAACATACTAGAGGCTATCTTACAATCCATCTCTCACCTTCATAAGGCCCAAGATCTTACCCCCATCCCTTATCTGAAGCTTCACGGTAGGCTGGCTTCCAAATTTTTTACTATAGATTTTTTCCATATAAGCCATCTTATCTTCCAATAAGGCCACCTGGCCTTCCTGGTAAAGTCCTATATCATAGGCTAGAAGCCAGGTTATTTGACCTGCCATATGGGGACTAATATTGTCTAACACCTGCTTAATATAAGACCTTATAGTTATAGTATTTTCAGTATAGCCCTTGAAAATCCTCTCCTTCATTTCATTATTGGCATTTTCTATATAGATGGCTAATTCAGTTCCATCCAGGGCAAGTTTTTTTATCAAACCTACAAGCTGGTCGACTTCTATCTTTTCCTTATAGTCAATAAGGTAAATTTCTTCTTTATTTATATACATATTAACTTGGATATATTTAAACCTATAGCCCTGGCCTAATCTTTTTTGCAGGTGATTTAAGTTGTCTGCTACAGTTCTTAAGTCATAGACTATATCATTAAGATTTTTTCCATGTAGTTTTAACCTTTTTTCTATTTCTGTCATATGTTTTATAACCACTCTATTATCACTATATTGATCTAACTCATATATGTTTAGTTGTTTAAATATATATACTAGATCTTCCTTTTGGATTTTTCTTCTTTTTTGTAGGCTATCTCTTAGCTCTAGTGGATAGAATTTAACATAACTATCATAGACATCATAAAGACTCTTGGTTGATTCATAGCCTACTATATTGGCTATTTTTTCCAGGCTATAATTTGTCTGTATTAAAATTAAGGCAGATTTTATTATCTTGTCATACTGCCTATACTCAGATATGGTGCTTCCAGTTACCTCTTTAAAGCTTACTGAAACCATGGTATAGCTCACATTTAAGCTTTTAGCCACATCAGATACATTTTCCCTTAACAGGCTGGATAAACCATCCCTATCATACATGTTTTTTATCAAAAGTTTTTTTGAATCCCAGGTTTTCTTATCTCTTATAAAATAAGATCCCTGCCTTATTTTTTTTATCATCTCTTCTAAAAGCTTGTCCATATCTATTTCTAATAGATAGGCATAGCCTAAATTTAAAATATTCTGTTTTAGACTAAGGGAAAGATGCTCTCTTCTTATGTAGTTAAAAAAACTAATCAAAGGATCCTTCTTATCATTTATGGCCTCTTGGCCTATAACTATCTTTATCACTACACTTTTTTCTTCCAAGGAAGGCTTTATAAGGCCTAACTCATAGGGATTAACCACTACCATATCATCTTCTAAAACCTTAAAAAGCTGTCCTCTTATATAGGCACTCATACTTCCTTCCACCAAGTAATAGATGGTATAACTATCTGTTACTACCAATTCTATTTCACTTAGGTCATATACTTTTATCATACAATCACTCTCACTTTTCTCTATAATATTTTAGAAATTATGGTTTTTCCATTTATTAAAATCATAACTTGAATATATGGTGATAGTTTTTACCAGCGTGTATTATAAAGATAGTTATAGAAGCCCGATTCTATAATGTAGTTTTCTTCATACACATTGAATTACATTTTTGTATATTCTTTTCAGATTATATATTATTTCACAGTATAATATTTAATTTATAGAAATAGCAGAGTTTTCTCTGCTATTTTTATATTAATTATATTTTTCCACATAGTAGCTCATAAGATCTGTTACCATATAGGCCCTATATCTTTCAAAGGCAAGTTCCCTATTGTCATAAATACAATAGGTTATGGCATTTAATTCTAGAAGGGGCTGGCCCCTATCCACCTCCAATATATCATAGATATAGTCTTCTGGCCTTACGGCCTTGATAAACTCAACAGATCTACTTATCTCTATATGGTAGAACTCTTTTAAAATTTGGTAAAGAGACCTGTTTTCCAGATCAAAATACTCTAGGTTTTTAAATAATTTCTCTGATAAATTTGTCTCATTATAACAATAGGGCCTACCATCAGAATAATAGTTGGTCCTTAGTCTGTAGACCTGGTCTCCTGGATCTAAATCCAGGTCTATCAAGTCCTCATCCCTGGCCTGATCAAGATCTAGGGATATGACTTTTTTAGAGGGGGTCCTGCCTTGAAAGTTTACAGCCTCTGTAAAACTATGTATCCTAGATATACCCTGGGACCTGGCCCTGTCTCTTACAAAACTTCCCACCCCTCTTTTCTTATAAATATAGCCTTCCTTAATTAGCTCATCAATAGCCCTTCTAATGGTCACTCTACTAACTTGATAATTTTCCTTTAGGTCATTTTCTGATGGAATCATCTCATTAGGACCCAGGCTATTTTTTTCTATCTTTTCTATTATATCTTTTTTTACCACTTCATACTTTGCTAGTTTTTTTGTCATAAGCCACCTCATATCTATTATAGGAGAAGTAGACCAAGAAAAAAAGGATGGTTTCCCATCCTCTTAAACATTTATTTTTCTAGGGCTATCTTTCTCCAGTTAATATAACCATATAGGGAGTTTAATAGATTTACCACACTCATAACAATTATTATTAGAGCACTTTGGTCTCCTGATGTATAAACCATAACCCACATAACTATGGATAGGGCATTTACAAATACCCACATCAGCCACTGTTCTGAATATCTAAGCAAGTATAGCATGCTGGCTATAACAGAGATAACAGTTGTCAAAGAGTCCATCATGGCTAGATTTCCACCTAAAAGATTTAGTACCTTGGCATAACCAAAGACTCCCACTACTGTTAAAAGACCTGTTATTAGCATAAGTTTAGTATCCATGGTCTTAAATTTAACCTGACCATCTGACTGGGTATTTTTCTTCCAAAGATAAATTGCTGTGGCGCTTACAGGTATACTATAAAGAAGGTGGTACATAACTTCTCCATAAAGTTTTACATCATAGCACTGATAGGCATATAAAAGACTATTTATAATAGCAAAGTATAAACCTGCAATCTTACCTTTTGCTCCCAATACCAGGTTTAGGGCTCCTGAAAGAGTCATGATTAGCATAAAAGGAGCATCCTCATTTATGTACCAGACCAAGGACATAAAGCCACACACAAAAACCAACCAAACTATCTCCCAAACCGCCCAATCTTTAAAGTAATTTTTTATTTTTTCCATACTTTCCTCTCTTATTTAAATTTTTCTATTTTCAAGCCTTCAAAGGTTTCTTTATCCATAATAGGCCCCTTTATTTTAACCATCTGTGAAGCCACTCTATTGGCTAATTCTACTGATTTTCTCAAGTCATATCCCAGGCTTAAAAGAGACATAACAGAGGCAATATGACTATCTCCTGCCCCTATGGTATCTACCACCTTAGAAGGATATCCCTCAATTAAGTCCATTCCAATTTCATCCCACACCAAGGCTCCCTTGCCGCCCAAGGTTATAATAAGCGCCTTAAGTCCCAGGCCATATAGTTTTTCTGCTGCCTTCTTAAGTTCTTTTTCACCAGTAAAGTCCAAGGCCTCTTTCTCATTTAGGTGGAGAACTGGCCTTAGCTTAAAAATCCTAGACAAGATCTTATCATCCAGGTCTTCTATAACTGGACCTGGGGCAAAAAACAGGTCCTTATCCTTATTTCCCTCCAACCAGTCAACTATTATCTGGCCACTAGGTCCCATAATCTCATAGCCTGGCAGGTAAATTTTGTCATAGGATGACATGGTTAGTCTGTCAAACCAGTCTTTTTTAAAGTTTGCCTCTAGTCCTTGATAGGTTATAAAGGTTCTCTCTCCATCGTCTTCAACCAGGCAAAGGCAGTAGCCATTGTCCATGGAAGAATCTTCTATTAAGATTTGTTTTTGTCTTTCTTCCAAGGCTTTTTTAATCAAGGAAGCATAGGTCCCCCTACCCACTGGTACAAAAAGATCATTTTTTACCTTAAAGTTATCCATCATGCTGGCCACATTGTAGGCACAGCCTCCCACCATAAGCTTTCTATCCCTGGCTAAAACATCTTCCCCCTTGCCTGGAAGCTTTGGAATAGTCATAACTATGTCTACTATGGCAGCCCCAACTACTAGAGTTTTCATCTTAATATTTCCCTTCCTTCCATAAGTTTTTCAACATAAAAATCAAAGTTAACCTTATTTTGTCTTTCTAGGGTTTCTATGTATTCTTTTTTTATAGCCTTCTTCCCCCTAAAGGCTCCACAAATAGCTGTTGCCATGGCTCCTATAGTATCTGTATCACCTGCTAGATTGGCACACATTAAGGCTGCCTTATTAGGGTCTTGACAGTAGTAGGCTAAGGCAAGTGCAGCTGGAACAGACTCACTTATATTAACTCCTGCTCCTATTAAATCATAAATTTTATCTAAAAACTCCAGGTCTTTAGACTCATACTTATCAGCCAAATAAATGCCTAATTTAGTTCTTTCTACCAGGGAAGGGCTATAGGTTTCTGCCCCCAAATCTCTGGCTATAGGTCCTATGGCTAGGGCATCTTCCATAACCTTATCAAAGTCTTCGTTTTCTAAAGCAGAACTTACTGCCATGGCTATCATAGCTGCTCCTTCTATAGTCACATCACTTGAGTGGGTAGCTGATGATACCTGATAAACATATTGGGCTAATCTTTTTTCTTCCTTACTAGAAAAAAGGCAGCCTATAGGTGCTATTCTCATAGCTGATCCATTGGATAGGGCCTGGTCGGTTATAGGGCTAACATCTTCTTTCTTTCTAAAGCCTTCTAGGGCCAACTTGGAAGTAGGTCCTAAAATATTATTCTCAAAGGCATCGTTTTCATCTGCCCAAACTAAGAACCTCCTTGCTATATCCTGTCTAGAAGGTTTAAATTTCGTAGCTGCCAAAGACTCTATTAGGACTAGGGCCTGGCCAGTATCATCTGTAAATTGTCCCTTCTTATAGTTACAGGCTATGTCATTTTCCTTGGGTCCATCTAGAAATTCCTCTATTAGTCCAAAGTATTCCCTTACTTTCTTCCTGCCCCAAAGTTCAGATGGCATGCCCATGGCATCTCCTAGGGCCATCCCATATAGGGCTCCTGCTATTTTATCTTTCATATGTCTCCTTTCTATTTCTCATACATCTTGTTAATACAACTTGTATTATAATTATAGGCAGCTTTTATTTTTATGTCAATAAAAAAAGAGCTACTCATAGCTCTTTAATATTTTTTCCACTTCTTCTTTTATGCTTACATAGGTCTGTCTAGGATCCTCTTTAAAAGGTGAATGGCCCACCCCTTTTAAAAGTACAAAATCCTTATAGCTAGTATTTAGCCTTTCATAGTAGTCTTTTACCAGGTCCTTGGAACTAAGATAGTCATATTCCCCGCTGATAAATACTAGGGGGACCTGGTAGTCATATCTTTTTTCTATATCATAGTCTTCTTTCATAAACTTTTTTAAGCTTGTCTGGCTCCTATTTATCTGGGTAGCCAAAAGACTTAGATTGTCCTTCATACTATAGTTGGAAGAGGTCACTGTATACCAAAGGTTTTCAAAAAGATTAAGTCTTTTTTCATAGCCCAGCTTAAAGTATTTTATCAGGGAGGATGAAAGGTTAAAAACTGGTCTTTTTCCCTTTTCCAGCCTTCTTATAGTTGAAGAAAGAATAGACTGGGAGAAGAAGTTTTTACTAAAATCCTTGGCCCTCTTGTAGCCAGCCAAGTTTTCCCTGTCATAGTTGGTAGACTGGGCCACCCCTATATAGCCACTTATATGGTCTTCGTACTTGTTTACATACTCCATGCCCAGTATTGACCCATAGGAAAAGCCTACAAGGACTAGGTCATCATTATCTAAGTCCCTCTTAAGCTTTCCTATTAAAATATCCAGGTCTTCAACAGACTCTTCCATGGTAATTATCTTCCTGTTCTTATTTAACCCATAGCTTTTACCACTATAGAATTGATCACAATTAACTACTACAAAGTCATCTTCAAAGGGAACTTGATAGCGTCTCTTACTATTGGTCATGGGAACTCCAGGTCCACCATGGAGAAAAACCAGGATGGGCTTGGTCCTATCCCTCCCCCTAATATTTACATAGTACTCCCTGCCCTG
>JASLJE010000012.1 GCA_030152565.1 Peptoniphilaceae bacterium | reverse complement strand
TTTTTTTACCATAATTTCTTTTCATAATCATCTCCTTTAGAAAATTATAGCCCAGTTGGACTTTTCTTAAAAGTTTAAAAGAAAAAGAAGCCTCTAAGAGACTTCTTTTCTGCGACGATTATATATTATAGTAGTTCTAATTGATCACAAACTTCTTTTAACTTACCTTCTAATTCTTTTCTATCTATTATAGAATCAATTATAACGTAATTATTAACATCTAGTTTATCTTTAAGGTCGTTACTAACAAACCACATATCTATTTCATCAGCTTCCTTATAGTTTTCTAAATCAAAGCAATAGATTTCAACTTTTTCCCTAATGCCCCAGTAATTTAGAAGATTGCTGATATTTTCTTTTATCATAAAACTGGAAACTAGACTCTCTCCACAAACTGTACCAAATCTAATAGATCCATTTTTATCATTAATAATATTAAAAATGTGTTCTATGGTGGTAGCTTCTTGGAATTCTACAAATGTTTTTTCTTCGGATAATAGTCTTGTAAGCGCTGCTAGATAGTCTAAATGAGCATTATTGTCTTCAGACGCTAAAGTTATTAAAATATCTATTTTATGGTTTTTGTCATCTAAAATATAAGTTGGTACATTAAGTTTTAGAATACTAATCCCAGTTTTATTTATGTTTTCATAGTTCTTTGCATGGGCTATGGCTATCCCTTTACCCAAGTCAATATAAGGGCCGTGTTTTTCTACATTTTCAATCATATTATCAATGTAGCCTTCTTTTACAACCCCGTCTTTAACCAAGGGTCTAGCTGATAATTTTATAGCTTCCTTCCAGTCTAATTTCAAGTCCGTGAAGTTTATATATTCTTTTTTTATTATTTCTTTTAACATTTTTACTCTCCTACTCTCTACTGTTTTTAAAGAAATAAAGGCACAAACTATTATTTATTATAATGTTGTGAAACCTTATCCATAGTCTCTTTTCTCATATTCCACATCTTGTCATAGGACAATCTAAGTTCCTTGAATAACTTAAAGTATTCATCATAGACAAACTTCTTATCTAAGTCTGCCTCTAAGGATTGTTCTACCTTACAAGTCTTATTTCTAGCATCTTCGTAGTCGTCATAATATCCTAGGGCAACACCTAGCATGATAGCGGCACCCTTAGCACCTAATTCTTTTCCGTTGGATATATTTACTCTCATACCTGTTGCATCAGATATTAATTGAGGTAATATACTACTCTTAGCTCCTCCACCTGATATGTAGATTTCGCTTTCATCAAATGCCTTTAATAGACAATCCTTGATAGAAAATATCATTCCTTCATAAACAGCCTTTACCATATGAGCCCTATCACTTTCAGCATTAATACCAAAGAAACTTGCCTTGGCATTAGTGTTGGTGAAAGGAGATCTTTCCCCAGCTGCCCCTATGTATGGATGGTAGATTAAACCTCCACAACCTGGTTCTATGTCTCTGATCATATTGTCGATCATATTAAAGTCCTTACTTAGGGCAATTTCTGATGCTGCCCAGTCAATGTTTGGCATACCATTCATGGTAGGATTCATTGATATGTATAGACCATCACTAGCGTGGTTTTCGTATCTACTATCGCCAAAAGTACACTCTTCTTGTTGTAAAACAACTTGGGTTCCACAAGTAGTTCCTAGAATAATACCGACATCTTTTCTAGCTACTGCGCCCATACCAACCATACAGCAAACCAAGTCTATACCCCCCATAGCAACTGGTATTCCTGGATTTAAGCCTATGATCTTAGCCATTTTTTCTGTTAGATGACCACCTAATTCATGAGGTTTCTTAACTTCTGGAATCAATCTTAAATATTCTTCCAAGCCTAATTTGCCAAAAATTTCTTCTGCTGGATCATTGGTTTTTAAGTCTAATAAGGATGTTCCTGCATCTGTTGTATCTGTATATACTTCACCAGTTAATTTAAATCTTATCCAGTCCTTACAGAAGAACATGTTTTTAGATTGGTCTAAAACTTCTGGTCTATGTTTTGCCATCCACATTAAAAGTACTAATTGTGCTCCTGGGAATGGTGTCATACCAGTAACTTCAGTAGCTCTTGCCCCTAATTCTTTGTTTTCATTAGTAAGGTATTCTACTTCCTTGTAGGCTCTACCATCATTCCATAAAATGGCATTTTGAGTAGGTTTTCCGTATTCATCAATTAACCAGATTCCTTCTCCTTGGCCTGTTACTCCTATACCTACCACATCGTCCTTATTGATCTTATTTCTTCTCATCAATAAAACTAGTGAGTTTAGTACGTTTTGCCAAACTACATCCATGTCCTCTTCGATTTCATTATTTGGTAAATAATATGGTTCATTAACTATGCTTTCAATAAATATTTCGTTGCCGTCCAAATCAAACAATACACTTTTAACATTTGTAGTACCGGCATCTATTCCTATAATATATTTAGGCATGGCCTCCTCCTTAAAGATTATATTTATTTAACGCTTTTTGTAGCGATAATATTCGTTCCTGTATTTAATACGTCTTCTACTATAATGTCTCCTCTGGCAATAGGAGCCTTAACCTTAGTCTCATTTATAATATCCATTATTTCCATATATACTTTTTTAGGTATTTCTCCATCTGTCCTAATAGGAAGTCTATTGTGTTCTCCATCTATAACTTTTACTGTCGCTGTAATAGTTCTCATAGGATTGGTTTTTTCCTTGATGGCATAGTCCTTACCCCTTTTACAAAGGTTATTGTAAACTTCTATTTTTGAAATGTCATCAGGATTAACAACAGTTAACTCACAACCTCTTGGACAAATTATACAAGTCATCTTTTCTTCCATTTTATTGCACTCCTTCAAGTTTCAATGTTAATTTACCGTTTACACCATCAAGCATTTCTTTCTTAAGAACTACTTTTTCCATTTGTGATGGAGCCACAGCCCATTTCTTTTTATTTATTATTTTATTGCCCTTTTCATCTTCTAATACTATAGTCACATTTGAAGCTGGCTTTCTAACCCTAAACTTTAATTCCACATCTGAGTGTTCACACTCTATTGCTTGAGGTACTATATAGGATACAAAGTCGCCATTTTCTAAAACTATTCTCTTTAGACAAACATCTAAAGTATCTGTTAAATACTTGTAAACTTGATCAGCAGCCTGTTCAGCTTCATCTGATACAAAGTCAACAACGTCATGGATGTGTAAAACATTACCACAGGCAAATACTCCTGGAATGTTTGTTTCCAACTTGTCATTAACTTTAGGACCGTGAGTCCTATCGTCTAATTCTACCCCTAACTTAATAGATAATTCATTTTCTGGGATTAGACCTACAGAGAATAAGACTGTATCACATTCAACTTCTTCTTCACTGCCTGCTATTACCTGTCTATTTTCATCAACTTCAGCTATAACAACTGATTCTACCCTGTCATTTCCCTTGATTTCTGTTATTGTATGGGACAATTGTAGAGGTATGTCAAAGTCGTCTAAACATTGGACTATATTTCTATTTAACCCATTTGAGTAAGGTTCTAACTCAACAACTCTAAGAACTTCTGCTCCTGCCAAGGTCATTCTTCTAGCCATAATTAGGCCAATATCTCCAGATCCTAGTATAACAACCTTTTTTCCCACCATATAGCCATCAATATTAACATATTTTTGGGCTAGTCCAGCATTAAACACTCCAGCTGGTCTGCTTCCTGGTGTTTGAATCATCATCCTAGTTCTTTCCCTAGCTCCCATGGCAAGAACTACAGTTTTAGTTTTTAATTCCAAGTAGCCTTTTTCTTTAGAAGCAACTTCTACTATCTTATGGTCTCCCTCATCCCTAAGGTTTAGAACCATAGATCCTAGTAGGTAGTCTATGCCTTTTTCTTCAATATCTTCTATGTATAAGGACGCATATTCTGGTCCAGTCAACTCTTTATCAAATTTTTCTATACCAAAACCATTGTGGATACATTGGTTAAGGATTCCGCCTAGTTCATCATCTCTTTCTAGTATTAGCATATTTCTAATACCTTTTTCATAAGCTTCTTTTGCCACTGAAAGGCCTGCAGGGCCTCCACCAATTATAAGTAAATCGTATATCATATTATTCTTCTCCAATTATAATTTCACTACCTGAGTTTTCTTTTAAAATCTCTTCTGGCTTCTTATTTAATTCTCTGCTTAAGATGTTTATTACACGGGACTCACAGAAACCTCCCTGGCATCTTCCCATACCAGCCCTGGTTCTTCTTTTTACTCCGTCAATAGTAGTAGCTCCACAAGGTCTTCTTATAGCATCAAGAATTTCACCTTCTGTAACGGTTTCACACCTACAAATAACATTAGCATAGGCAGGATCCTTGGCTATAAGTTCCTTTTTACCCTCCATGTCTAACTCTGAAAAGTCTACTATTCCCTTTCTAGTAGGGTCATAGTCTTCTTTAGCTATAAAGTCATGATTTTCTTTTATCATATTAACCACATACTCTCCTATGGCAGGTGATGCTGCAACTCCTGGAGATTGGATTCCTATCACATTGTAGAAGTCCTTGTTATCGCTGTCTTCTTCTATGACAAAGTCGTTATTTGAGTGTACTTCAACTGGTCTTAAACCTGTAAATACTCTTATAATATCTTTTCTCTTTATTCTTGGTATTAACTTAGATGCAGAGTTAAATAATAGGTCTGCCTGGTCCTTGGTAAAGGAGTGATTTTCCTTGTCATCCATTACTTCTGCAGTAGAACCAAGAATTATATTTCCTGCACAAGCAGGTATGGCAGCCATTCCCTTAGTGTGGGCACCTGGTACTGGGAACAAGGTGGCATTCATGTCTTCGCCTTCTGAATTGTCTAGAATCATTATGGATCCATGTCTTTCTTGGATTCTATATTTTCCTGGATTTACCATATTGGCAACCACATCACCGTAAACACCAGCGGCATTTACAACCATCTTGGTTTCATATTCTGAGTCTTCAGTTTTAACCCTGTAACCGTCTTCTAATTTTTCTATATCAATAACCCTTTGATTAACCCTAGCTTCAGCGCCATTTTTTATAGCATTTTCCACACAGGCATAAACAACTATATAAGGTTCAGTTATCCCTGCTGATGGAGCTAATAAGGCATATTTAACGTCTGGGTTGGCACTAGGCTCTATTTCTAAAATTTCATCTCTTTCAATTATTCTAACTCCTGGAACCTGGTTGTTTTTACCATTTTCTAAAAGTTTTTCCAATGTTTCTTTTTCTTCTTCTGTAAAGGCCAAGGTCATTGATGGCTTTCTCTTATAAGGAATGTCTAAATCCTCAGATAGTTGTGGGAACAATTCTACTCCACGAACATTTAATTTTGCCTTTAGACTTCCTGATGTAGCGTCATAACCTGAATGGACAACTCCACCATTTCCCTTGGTTACTCCAGCTCCTATATCTGCATTGCCCTCTAATAAAAGGGTATTTAATTTATATTTTGATAATTCCCTAAGTACATTAGCGCCGGCTACTCCGCCTCCAATTACTATAACGTCATATTTTTTCATGCTAAACTCCTCTATTTGTTAACGTTTTCCAAATTGTAAAAAATTAATCTCTTCCGTGGATTCCCCACATATCTATAGCCTTCTTTAATTCTTTTTTAGTCAAGGCTGCTTCTTTTAGATCTATCTTATTCATACTGGCATCTATGGCTTGTAGCATGGCCTTGGCCCCTGCTGCTGCTCCATCTGGATGACCTTGTACTGCTCCACCTGCTGCCAGAACTATATCATTTCCTAGCTCTTCCATATAGGTAGGTACAATACCTGGATTTACCCCTCCTCCACAAGATGGCATAACCTTCTTATAAACAGGATGGTCTAAGATTAATTCATGGGCAGTTCTTAAATATCTACTCTTAGTAAGTGGATAACCACCATAAGGAGTATTGATCATAACCACGTCTGCTCCAGCCATTCTAGCCAGCTTTCCTAAAAATAAGTTTGAAAATAAGCCTGAATTAGCTCCTTCATAATAAGGTCCTGCTGATGCATAGTGGGCAAGAATTGGAACGTCAATGTTTTTAGCTAATTGATGTAGGGCGTCAATTCCTGTAGCTGCAAAGTTTATCATTACCATTTCAGCTCCCTTATCAACTGCCATTTGACCATTGGTAATTATTTTATCTACATCGTCTGTTATATTAGGGATATATATGGTCTTTTTCCCTGTCTCTTCATAGGCTCTATTTGAAGCCTTTATGTATTCATCTATTCTATCAGTCAGTGGACAGTAGGAAGGATTTGCTAAAAGTTCATCATCCTTAATAAAATCTACCCCACCTAGGGCTGTTTCGTAGAAAATTTCGGCTCCTGCGTCTGGTGTAAAACCAACACATGGTTTTATCATATTAAGTAATAGGGGTCTATCTTCAACTCCTGTCACCTTTCTAACTCCATCTACTCCAAAATTAGGCCCATTAAATTGTTGGCTAAATTCTTTTGGTATGTACAAGTCTACTAATTTTGCCTGGGTTGATGTTGATGCATCATTTCCTAGCAAGGTAGTCAAGATCATTGGTATCTTAGGTCCAAAGTTCTTATAGGGATAGGCTATTTGAAAGATATATTCTTTTTCCAAAGAATCATCATATCTATCAACCAAGTCTCTAGGAGGTAAATCTATAACATTTACTACCTTTCCCATATACTCTTTTCTCATCTGATCACTTATTCCTGGCACCTTGGTCCAAGTCCCTAAGGTCTGGCCAATGGCAAAGCTTTTAACTTTTTCATAAGGATCAATGTTTCTATCCAATTTTAGATAGTAGCTAGCTACTATGTAATCGGATTCAGTAATATTTTCAAATAAACTAAAAACTATATTATCCATAATTACTCCTATCAATAATTAATTAATCTTTATCACACTTAAAATATATCATATTCCGCCTATATCGTCAAATATTTCGTCGTTTATTAGTGTTTATTCTTGTTATTGATTATCATATGATATTAGTTTCATGTTATTTGATAAATTATGCTATGAATGTTATAATTAGATTAAGGTATATAATGGAATGATAATATATAATAAGGAGAAGAAGATGATACAAAGTGAGCGAAGAGATAAAATTTTAGAAATCGTAAATAAAGAGAAAAATATTTCCGTTAAACAACTTTCTTCTAAACTTGGATTCGCTGAATCGACAATTAGATCTGATTTGAATTATCTAGATCAAAAGGGCTTTGTCAAAAGAATCCATGGAGGAGCCGCTTCCACTGAAAAAAATGACACCTTTGATTATAAGAAATTTGAAAATAGATTAAATACAGCAAGAGAAGAAAAAATTGAAATAGCCAATAAGGCCATCAATTATATAAATAATAATGAATGTCTTATTCTGGATGCTAGTACAACCTGTTATGAATTGGCAAAATTACTTTCAACTACTGATTTTAGACTGACAATTTTAACCAATGGTATCAAGGTGGCTGAAGTACTAAAAGATAATCCAAATATTTCCGTTGTCCTAATAGGTGGGGTTTTGGCTAAAAATTCCTATGCTATTGAAGGAGACTTTGGGGTAGATATACTGGATAAGTTTAATATACATAAAACCTTCCTTTCATCCCATTGTATTGACTTGGAAAACGGTATAACAGACTTTAATATCTATGAAGTACAGTTAAAACAAAAGTTTATTGAAAAATCTGATAAGGTTTATGCTCTAATAGATAGCAATAAATTTGATAAGAAATCAGCTTCCACCATCTGTGATACATCTTGTATAGATCTTTTGATAACAGATAGTCTATTGGATGATGAAGTAAAAGAACGCTATGAAAAAAATGGTCTTAAAATTAATAAGTTATAAGAGAAGCTCCTAATGGAGCTTTTTTATTTTATATAAGTAAAAAAGAGGCAGTGCCTCTTTTCTTAATGTTTAACCCAACCTCTTGAAAAATCAACTGCCCTTTGCCAGCCTTCATATAGTTCTTCAACTTTTTCTTCCTTCATATTAGGTTTATATTCACTTTTTGACTTCCACATTTTTTCTATTTCATCTAGATTTTCCCAAACGCCAACTCCTAGACCGGCCAAGTAAGCTACCCCCAGAGATGTGGTTTCCACATCTAAAGGCTTAATTACTGGTACATCTAAAATATCTGACTGAAACTGCATTAAATAATCATTATTTGCAGCTCCCCCATCAACCTTTAGCTCATTTACCTTAATACCTGTTTCTTTTTCTATTTGTACTAGAAGGTCCTTGGTTTGATAGGCTATAGAATCCAAGGTAGCTCTAACTATATGGGCCTTATTAACACCTGCTGTGATTCCTACTATCATACCTCTAGCATACATGTCCCAATGAGGGGCTGCCAGTCCTTGAAAGGCCGGTACAAAATAAACGCCTTCTGTTCCATCAACAGATTTTGCTAAATTTTCAGAGTCTGGAGTATCTTCTATTAATTCCAAACCATCCCTCAGCCATTTAACAGCTGCACCTGTAGTTAAGATACTAGCTCCCACAGCATAGTAAGGTTTATTATCTATTGACCAGGCCAAGGTCAATAAACCTTTTTCTGACTTTATAGTCTTATCTCCTATGTAAACCAGGGGTACATTTGAGGTTCCATAAGTATTTTTTGCATCTCCTACCTTAAAACAAGCCTGACCAAATAGAGCTGCCTGTTGGTCTCCTGCTATACCTGAAATTGGTATTTCCACTCCCAGAATAGACTTGTCACTATAGCCGAAAATCCCAACTGTATCCTTGACCTCTGGCAAAATGTTTTTAGGTATATCTAAAACTTCTAAAATTTCATCATCCCACTTCATATCAAAAATATTGTATAGAAGGGTTCTTGATGCATTTGAAGGATCAGTTGCATGAACCTTACCCTTGGTTAGATTCCATAAAAGCCAGGTATCTATGGTTCCAAATAGGACTTCTCCCTTTTCCATATCGTCCCTAACACCTTCAACCTCATCCATGATCCACTTTATCTTGGAAGCTGAGTAGGTAGCATCTATAATAAGGCCTGTTTTTTCATTTACCAGGTCTGTATAGCCCTTGTCTATTAGATTAGTACAACATTCACTTCCCCTTCTACATGCCCAAACTATAGCATTATAGTAGGGCTTACCTGTATTCTTGTTCCAAACTACTGTTGTCTCTCTTTTGTTGGTAATTCCTATACCAGCTATTTCTTCTGCCCTAATACCAGCTTCAGCCACAGTATCTCTCATAGCCTGTAGGCTGACCTCCCATATTTCTAGGGGATCGTGTTCAAACCAACCTGGCTTTGGATATAACTGTTTAAATTCACTGCCCTTCATGGCTAGTCTTTGGCCCTTGCTATCAAAAATAGCTGCTCTAGAACTGGTAGTTCCTTGGTCTATTACTAATATGTACTTGCTCATTTAATCCTCCTATAAATAAAAACGCCAATTATTAAATAATTGGCGCTTCTGATTTCCTATTTTAAATTATCGAAAAATATTTTCAAAATCTCATATGAAGAAACAGCTCCTGGGTCCAAGTGTCCCAAGGCCCTTTCACCAAGTATTTTAGCTCTTCCCTTCTTAGCTACTATGTTTAAGGTCTTATCCCTACCTTGTCCAGCAGCATCCATAAGGTCTTCAAAAGCAATTTTAGGTTCTTTTCCTTCTTCCATAGCCTGGTTTAGGGCATCGATTGCAGGCCTAAATGTATCTACCATAGTCTTATCTAAAACTACAGCCTTGCCTCTCTTCTCAATGCTTTCAACACCAGCATTTAACATATTGGCAAAATCCAGGAAATTAATTTCTTCCTTGTCCTTTACAGGCTTATTCATGCTCATAAAGAAACTTCCATACAGGGGACCACTGGCTCCACCGACTTTACCCAGCAAGGTCCAACCTGCTTTTTTCATTATTTCTCCAACTGTTAAATCTTCCCACTGTTCGATTTCAGCCATTACTCCCCTAAAGCCTATGCTTAGGTTAACGCCGTGATCACTATCTCCTATAACTGCATCCAATTCAGTAAAATAGTCCTTTTTTTCCTCGACCATGGCAGCCATGTCTTTTAAACTTTCTATAAAATATGTCTTATCTAAAATATAACCTTCATACATTGTTCCTACCTACCTAACTTACTTTTGCACATAGTATGGAGCATCTGTAGGATAATCAATATATTCTTTTAGCTCATCATCTAATTTTAATAGGGTAACTGATTGGCCTGGCATATTCATAGTGGAAGCATAGGTTCCTATCAAGGTCTTATGAACCTTAATCTTCTTTTCTTCAAGAATTTCTGCAACCCTTCTATTCATAACAAATAGATCCATATAAGGAGTAGCTCCTAGTCCATTTATTAAAACTGCTACTTCATCATCTTCAACTAATTTTAAGTCAGCTAGGATAGTATCCATTATTTCTGTTACAACCTGGTCCATAGGTTCAATTTCTCCCCTTCTAACACCTGGCTCACCATGAATACCCATTCCTACTTCCATATAGCCTTTTTCCATCTCAAACATTTCCTTGCCTGTATTAGGATGTTCTGCTGCTCCTAGAGCAACTCCCATAGATGCACAATTTTTATTGGCCCTTTGAGCTACTTCTACAACCTTGTCTAAGTCATATCCCTTGTCTGCTGCAGCAGCTGCTGCCTTGAATACGAAAAAGTCTCCTGCTATACCCCTTCTGTCTTCGATGTTTTCTGAAGAAGCCACATCATCAGTAACCACAACAGTCTCTACGCGTATATCATCATCCTCAGCCATTTCTGCTCCCATGTCAAAGTTCATAACATCGCCTGAGTAATTTCCATATAAATATATACAACCCTTGCCTGCATCAACTGCTTTTACCGCATTGTAGCATGGCTCTGGTGAAGGTGAAGTGTTAATATTACCAACCACTACAGCATCGGCAAATCCCTCTCCCACATAGCCTAAAAATAAAGGTTCATGTCCACTACCGCCTCCGATAATAACTCCAACCTTATCCTTGTCAGGAGCGTTCTTTTTAACGATTACCCTCTTGTCATTTTCTAACATTCTAACTTGTTTGTTAAAGGCCTTTACATATCCTTCTAACATTTCTTCCACTATATTATATGGATCATTAATTAATCTACGCATAATTCTCTCCTTCTATATACTCTCTTAGCTTAAGAAGCCTAGTATAATCAAGCTCCAAAAAGCAATTGTTGCTGCTTCCCTATCCACGTGAGTATCAACATTAGTATTAAATGTTCTACCTGCATATTCACCAGTGATGGCTGCTAGGGCACCAAACACACCTGCTAGATATGGATTGTGGAAGGCTAAAGCTGCTATTCCTGAAACCATTGTTACGTGGTGGGTACTTGTAAAATCATAACCGAAATAAATAAATATTAAAGTAACAGCACTTATAGCAAAACCTAAGCTATTTATGTCTAATAATATTGCTACTTGTCCGTTTAATAAACCTAGGAAAAATCCCCAGATCAAAGTAAATAATATGTAACTACCAGTCATTTCACCATATCTTTTTTGTCCTTCAGGGTATTTACCGAAAAATCCACTTGAACCAAAGATAAATCTTGTAGCTATACCACAAGTTAAAACTGTAAGCCCTCCTGTGTCCATAGGTAAATTTAATTTTACTGAGAATAAATAATTCAAGCAATAACCTATAACACCGAATACACCACCAACGATTAAAACTGATGGATCCTTAGTAATGAATAATGGCATAAGAGTATTTTGACCTTCTATTTTAGTTGGTCTAATAGCACACTTTCTGCTACCATTTTCATGTTTTCTATATTTAGAACAAGCAAATGCTGTAGCTGCAACAGCTCCTACGAATGCTACATAAGGTCCAAAGAAAGGTCCAAATGCTACTGTGTCTAAAAATAGTGAGTTTCCTGTAGTCAATAGGATTCCTATTCCTACTAGGGCTGTTATACCTGTAAAAATAAAGGCTCCAGTTCCCCCAATCAAGCTGGCGAATACGCCTCCGCCAAAGGCCATTAATAAATTGATAAGTTCCATGTGTTCCTCCTACACGTTAATATTTTGTATCTTTCTAAATATATAATTAGATAATGGATATCTAATATATGTAAACGTTATCATGTTTATATAATAGCAATAAGAATAACTTTTGTCAATATAAACATTCATTTATTATCATTATTCCTTGTTTTTCGTCATTTCTTGTCGTTTTCTTTAATTAAATAGATAGAGCTCCTCTTCTCACCTTATAATTGAAATTTTTATAGATGTGATAAGCTATAAATAAAGAGCCCTATAATAAAGATTAAATCAGGAGGTTTATATGAAAAAAGTTAGAAGATCGCTTATTAGTCTACTATTTGCTTTACTTACCTTGTTAGCTTGTCAACAAGAAGATAGTTCCTTGTCTTTAAAAGAAGAAATAAAAGAAGTTAATATTTTTAGAGCCAATGAATTTAAAAAAGAAGATTCAGATTTAATTGTATCTTCTAGCGATACTAATAATAGAAAAATATTTGAAACTGTAAAGAAGATAATAAGTAATGCTAGTAAACAAGAGGGAGTGGTTGAGACAACAAAACCAAGCTATGATTTAGAAATTATTTATGAAGACAATACTAGAAAAGAACTTTATTTGTGGTTATTAGATGCTGAGGGTGGAAAAGGCTCTTTAATGGAAGTAGAAGATACACATGTAATCTATAATTTTTCAGAGGAATTAAATGCTCTTTTAATTAATTTGATAAATTCAATTGAAAAGTAATCCATCCTATATAAAGGAAACTTTAAAATCACTTATAAATACTAGTATTATAAGTCTAAATTATATTTAATAGTCTAAGACTTATCTATCCAAATAAAGGCATACAAAAATACCAGATATAAATATTTCCATTTATCTCTGGTATTTTTTCAATTTTATAGGATCAACCCTATATATTTTCTTCCCATCTTATAATTAAAATTTTTGTTGGTAGACAGCTCTTATAATTTTACTGAAATTATCTGCCTGCCAAGCTGATCTTCCTATAAATAAACCGTTTACTTCTTTTTTATCAATTAACTCACTAAAGTTATCATTGTTAACACTACCGCCATATAAAATAGGTATTTTTACAGCCTTCGGTCCTAGTAAATCTAAAAGAATAAATCTTATTTCCCTATGGATTTCTTCAGCATAGTCTGGACTAGCAGGTATTCCTTCTACTCCTATAGCCCATACTGGTTCATAGGCAACCATAATTCTTTCAATATCTTCTTCCTTAACTCCATCCAAACCAATCTTTAATTGAAGCCTTAAGGTCTTAACAGCATCCCCAACATCTTTTTGTTCCTTGGTTTCCCCTATGCATAAAAGTGGTCTAAAGCCATTGTCTAGGGCAGATAAAAGTTTCTTATTAATATCTATATCCAATTCCCCCATCTTATGCCTTCTTTCAGAATGGCCTAATTCTATTATTTCAGCCCCTACTTCCTTTAACATAAGAGGAGATACTTCTCCTGTGAACTGTCCTTCTTGAGCCCAGTGCATATTTTGTGCCCCTATGGTTATAAGGTCCTTAGATACGCTATCTCTGGCAGGTCCTATTGAAGGATAGGAAGGAATTACAAATAACTCTATCTTATCCCTAGGAATATCCTTAGTATTTTCTGCCAGGGCAGTAACAAATTCTATAGAATCCTTTATAGTTTTGTACATTTTTGTATTTGTACCCAAATATATCTTATTCATTTTTACTTCCTTATTATTTAAAGTTTTTGTTTTCTATATCTATTATAGCATCTACCTTAGGAGTTGATGATCCATCTTTAAATTCTAAAGTAACCCATTCATCAACTATTTTCTTAGCTAATTCCTTACCTATAACACGAGCTCCCATACATAAAACATTACCGTTATTTGATAAAACAGATCTTTCTGCTGAGAAATTATCATGGCATACTGCAGCCCTTATTCCCTTACACTTATTGGCAGTCATAGCCATACCTATACCAGTGCCACAAATTAAGATTCCTCTTTTTTCAAAGTTACTAGCCTGTACTTCTCCACAAAGCTTTTCTGCTACTAAAGGATAGTAGGTTTGGTCTTCTGGAGTCATAACTCCCACATCTTCAACCTTTATTCCCTTAGCTTCCAAGTGTTCCTTTATAATGTCCTTTAATTCAACTGCTGCATTATCGCATCCTATTACTATATCTCTCATTATTTTTCTCCTTAATATTTATTTATAGAACCAAAAAATTCCATCTTGGTTGTAACCATATCTTCAATTGCCTTGTTTCCATCTGCCAGGATTTTTCTAGGGTCAAATCCCTTCTTTTCCCTATCCTTATTATTTTCATAATAGGATCTTACCTTTTCATTAAAGGCTATTTGTATCTCTGTATTAACATTTACCTTGGATACTCCCAGTCCTATAGCTTCTTTTACCATATCTTCAGCTATGCCTGTTCCACCGTGTAAAACTAAAGGTAGATCCCCTATTTCTTCTTTTATAGCTCTTAGGGCTTCAAAGTCTAGTCCCTTCCAGTCTTTTGGATAAACTCCGTGTATATTACCTATACCCGCAGCTAAAAAATCTATACCCAGGTCAGCTATTTGTTTACATTCTTTAGGATCTGCTATTTCTCCTTGGTTTCCTACTTCCTTGTCCTCACCTATGGCGCCAACTTCTGCCTCAACAGAAATCCCCTTACCATGGGCTAGCTTAACAATTTCCTTGGTTTTTTCAATATTTTCTTCTATGGGTAATTTTGACCCATCAAACATAACTGAACTAAATCCTGCATCTATGGCCTTCAAGCAGGCCTCATAACTTCCATGGTCCAGGTGAAGGGCTACTGGAACTGTTATATCCATATCCTTTAACATGCCATTTACCATTCCTACTACCACATTGTAGCCACCCATATACTTGGCAGCTCCTTCTGATACTCCTAGGATAACACCACTTCTATTTCTTTCAGCTGCTATTAAAATATGTTTAGTCCATTCTAAGTTGTTAATGTTAAAATGACCTATTGCATATTTTTCTTCCAAGGCCTTGTCCAATATGCCCTTTGCATTTACTAACATTTCTACCCCCTAACAATTATGTCTTCTAGTTCTATAAAGTATGGCATCCCATCCTTATATTCTTGTTCCATTTCTCCTACTATTAATGGTCCTGCATAGGTTATAATATTTTCTTCTAAGGTTTTCTTGTCTTCCAACCATTCTTTAGGTATTACTTTTTCCTTATTGGCAATACTACTCGGTTCTACCGCATCAAAGTAAACTTCATAAGCTTCCCTATCAAGCCTTCTTACAATAGGAACTAGATTAGTCTTTATTAGACTAAGTTCCAAGGCTTGGTAACCCAGCTTAAAGGCTTCTTCCGCATCAGTTCTACTAATCAATTGATTGGTTCTTTGTACTATATTAAATTCTATAGCCCTGGTCTTTACACCTAATTGATCATGTAGGTAGTCAGAAATTCTAGATGCAATCCCAGATATTATAGGGTGGTTAAAGCCTTGATCATGGACCTGCATGTCCATATTTTCAAAGTATTTATCCTTGTCCATAAAGCCTTCAGACATGATAACAATTAAATTGTTTTCTTTTTCCAAGGCTTCCTTTACTTCTCTTACCAAATCTTCCTTGGTCTTTTCCATCTCTCCTAAATATATAAGGTTGGCCACATCCTTTCTAGCATGCATATTAGCTAAAAGTCCACTAGCTGCCAACCAACCAGCATTTCTGCCCATGATTTCAACTATGGTAACTGATTGAAGATCATATATGTCCACGTCAGTTCTTATAGTTTTTAAGGTAGAAGCTACAAACTTAGCAGCTGAACCAAAACCAGGAGAATGGTCCATTTCACACAGGTCATTATCTATGGTCTTTGGTCCACCTATTATATTAATACCTTCTATTTTATTAGCATCCATATAGTCATTTAGTTTCATAACTGTATCCATAGAATCATTTCCACCTATGTAGATAAAGCTACTTATTTCTAGTTCCTCCAATCTATCAAAAATCTTTCTATAGATTGGATCTGTTAAATCATCTGGAAGCTTATATCTACAGCTTCCTAGAAGGGAGGAAGGCCTTCTCATAAGCCTGTCATCTCCCCTTAAATCCCTATATTTTTTCTTGTCAATTTCAACAATATCATTTTCTATTATTCCTTCAATCCCGTGAAGGCTTCCATATATCTTCTTAAAATCCTTGTCTATAGCAGCGCTTATAACCCCTGCTAAAGTACTATTGATAACACTTGTCGGTCCACCTGATTGACCTATAATACAATTCATTTTATCACCCTTATTTCCTTAATTTCTTTACTGTTTCCACAACATTTTCCACTGTAAAACCAAAGTCTTCAAATAAAAGCTCTGCTGGTGCTGATGCTCCAAAACCTTCCATGGCTATAACCTCTCCGTCCAGGCCAACATACTTGCCCCAACCTAAGTCGTTATAGGCTTCAATTGCCACTCTTGTTCTAACAGATTTTGGTAAAACACCTTCCTTATAGCTTTCATCTTGTTCTTCAAATAAATCCATAGAAGGCATGGATACTACCCTAGCTCCTATATCTTCCTTGATAAGCTCTTCAGCTGCCTTATAGGCAAGTTCTAGCTCAGATCCTGTTCCTATTAGGATAAGATCAAAGTCTTCTTTAAAGTCCTTAACCACATAGGCTCCCTTTAGGGCATCTCTACCTGTTCCTGGTATAGGATTTAATTTTTGTCTAGTAAGTTCTAAGGTTACTGGATGGTCCTTGGACTCTACTGCATAGGCCCAAGCTGCTGCAGTTTCTCTAGCATCTGCCGGTCTAAAGTTTATAAGACCTGGTATGGCTCTTAACATGGCCATTTGATCTATTGGTTGGTGGGTTGGTCCATCTTCCCCAACTCCTATACTGTCATGGGTAAATACATAGGTTACA
>JASLJE010000011.1 GCA_030152565.1 Peptoniphilaceae bacterium | reverse complement strand
GTAAACTTAACCTTGTCCCTTCTCCTAAAAACTGTATCCCCAATTATAATAGCTGCCAGAGCTACAACCAAGCTTCCCTTGCCCATGGCTGCATCCACATAGCCATTGTATTGGGCCATTAGGGCCCCACTCATAGCTATTAGACCATTGGATAGCATAAGTCCTAATATCTTGTAGTTGTCACTGTTTTTTCCCAGGTTCTTAACCAGGTCCTCATTATCTCCTGTAACTGTAACCAAATAGCCTAGCTCTGTCTTAAGAAAAAGATCTAAGGCCAACTTTACTACAAGAACTATTATTAAAAGAATGCCCAACTTGCTACCCATATCAAAAATAAGTTTTTCGTCATAAAGGGCTATATTGGACTTGTTATTAAGCTTTAGATTAACTGAGTAAAGAATATTCATGGTTAAAATTCCTGATAAAAGTGAGTTTATCTTAAGCTTGGTAAAAAGAATCCCTGTTAAAAGACCTGCCAAGGTCCCAAAGGCAAAGGCCAAAAGAGTTGAGCTAATAGGATCTAGTCCTAAAAGGATAAACTTGGCAAATATAAAGGCCCCAAAGGGAAAGCTCCCCTCAACTGATAGATCTGCCATCTTTAGTATTTTATTAGTCAGTAAAACCCCCATGGCAAGGATGGCATATATCAAGCCTTGCTCTATTGAAGTTTGAATAAGTCCGTTCATATCTACTTAACCTCTTTCGCGTCTTTTAGTAAATTATCATCTGTCTTTAAGTTTAAGGATTCCCAGGTCTTAGCATTGAAAACCTTTTGAGTATTTTCTGCCTTCTCAACAGGCATTTTGCTAATATCTTCTCCTTCTAAGAGGATTCTTTTAGCCATCTTTCCAGTCTGTCTTCCCAGGTCATAGTAGGAAAGTCCGTCTGTTATAAGGATTCCTCCCCTGACATGGGCTTCTTCTGCCCCAACTGTAGGAAGTTGGGCATCTAGGGCTTTTTCTGCCACAAGATTAATGGCTGAAGCCACCATGTTATCAGTTATGGTGTAAATACCATCAACTTTTTTAACCAAGGAATCTAGGGCCTGGCCTATGTCGTTAATATTGGAAATTCCTACCGCCTCAATTTCCATATCTAGTTCTTGGGCTGCTTGCCTAGCCTTGTCTATTTGCACTCCCGCATTGGCCTCTGCTGTATTGTAGATTATCCCTATAGTCTTAATGTTTTCAAAGTTCTTAAATAAGCTTAATTGTTCCTTAATTGGGCTCTCATCTGTCGTCCCACTAAGGCTTGTTCCTGGTTCTTCCAAGTCCTTTACCAGGCCTGCATCCAAGGGATCAGTAACTGCTGAAAACAAGATAGGTAGATCTTCATTCAAGTCCTTACTGGATTGGGCTGAAGGTGTTCCTATGGCAAAGACTAGTTTTTTTCCGTCTTTAGAAAACTTTTCAGATATCATCCTAGCATTGGAAAAATCTCCCTGGGCACTTTTAAAGTCCAGCTTCACTTCTTTTTCCCATCCTTCTAGCTCATCTTCAAATCCTTGTCTAACTGAGTCTAGGGCAGGATGTTCTGCAAATTGATTAATCCCTATAGACAGTTCATTTTCCCCTTCCTTTTTTTCTCCACATCCAGCCAAAAGTGTCATGGCCAAAAGGGATCCTACTAATAATTTTTTCATTTTTTTATTTCTCATCTTATCCTCCTAAAATTAAATAACTTAATCTTGTTAGGTTAATGATTATTTTCATAAAAAAAATCCTTCGCTCCTATAAAACTAGCAGTAATGCTAATTTTATAGGGACGAAAGATTAAACTCCGTGGTACCACCCTTATTATGATAATATATCATCGCTCATCAGACCTAACAGTCCTATCCCCTTTAACGGTGGGCTTCCGGATCCGCCTACTGGCCTTCAACGAACCTACTTAGGAGTGTATATTATATACCGTCATTGTTACTGCCTTCCACCGTGCGCAGCTCTCTATAAACAACTACCTGATATTTTTCTCTCCCTCAATGTATTTCTGATGTTGATTAACATAATAATATTAAAAAGACCAAATGTCAAGCGAATATTTATAATTTTAAAGTTATTTTAATTATCTATTTTTTATCAATCCTTCCAGCCCTAATCTTTTTTCTTCTCTTGATCCTAAATCCTTCCCTTTTTTCACTATATCAAGCTAGGTCTATTTGACTGTATACTATCTATATACTTGGTATACTTTATGATAAGCCTCTAGTTTTAGCCGTTTTAGCTAGGTTTTTTCTTTGTCCTTTAACTATCTCTTTCCTTAATAGACTCTGGCCTAGGAAAATATCTTTTCCAGGCTTTCTTTCTATCTTATCTTTTTCTAGGATATACTTATATTTATTCAAAAAAAGATCCAGCCTTCCAGCTGAATCTAAATAATTTATTTAACCTTTACCAATCTAGTTACTGCCTCTACATGGGCTGTTCTTGGAAACTGATCATAGGCTGTAGATTTTTCTATACTATAGCCAGCCTCTTGAAAGACTTGTAGGTCCCTAACCAGGGTCTTAGGGTTACAGGATATATAAACTACTATGGGAGCCTTGATAGCCACTATACTGTCTATGGCCCTAGGGTGAATTCCCTCTCTTGGTGGATCTAGGACAAGTATGTCTGCATTCTTTTCAAGGTTAGCTATTTCTAGCATAACGTCATTGCAGATAAATTCCACATTGTCTAAATCATTTATCTTGGCATTTTCCATAGCCTTATTTACTGCCTCTTCAACTATCTCAACTCCTATTACCTTCTTGGCCTTCTTGGCAAAGATTTGAGATATGGTACCTGTTCCACAATAAAGATCATAGACAGTCTTATTATCTATGTCTCCCGCATACTCTATAGCCTTACTATATAGGTTTTGAGCTCCTATGGGATTAGGTTGGAAGAAGGAGAAAGGTCCTATTCTAAAGTCCAGTTCATTTATGGTTTCCACTATATATTCCCTGCCCCAAATAAGTTCTGTATAGTCAGGAACTATGGCGTCGGCAAGAGAATCACTTATGGTATGGAAAATTGATACTGTCCTTCCCTCTGTATCCAAGTCTACTAGAGATTCTACAAACTTAGACCAAAGTTCATAGCTCATAACATCTTCTGATGTGGTTACCAGGTTTATTAGCATGTCTCCATGGGTGATGGATTTTCTAACTACCATAAATTTTAAAAATCCCTTTTGTCTTTTCTTATGGTAAAAATCAATCTTGTTTTCTTGGAAAAATTCCATGGCCTTAAGTCTTACCTTTTCAAAATCCTCATGGACTATATTACAGCCCTCAGTATTAACTATTTCATAGAACCTATTTCTCTTATGTAGGCCCAGGGTCAAGGGACCGTCCTTATATTCGTCACCAAAGGTATATTCCATCTTATTTCTATAGGCCTTACTAGATGGGGCCCTATTGATGGACAAAAGTCCTTCATCTAGACCATTTTCCCTATATAGTTTCTTTAGTTGGTCCAGCTTATAGACTAATTCAGACTCATAGTTTAAGCTTTGGTACTTACATCCCCCACATATATCAAAGGCAGGGCAGGGCTTATTATTTTCCAGTTTTGATTTCTCATTTACTCCTACCAATTTAGCCTGGTAGTGGTCAGATTTTTTTCTTTGAATCCTAACACTTACATTTTGTCCCTTTAGGCCACCCTTGAATTTTATGGTCTCGCCTTCATATTCTCCAACTGACATATTGGGATATTCTGATTCAATAATATCTATATCTACTAATGTATTTTTCTTCACTATAAACTCCTATTTAGAAATATTGTCGTAAAACTCTCTCCACATTCTACCAACACTCTCTTCACTATAGAAGTCATGGCCCTTCTTGGACATGTCTATGGCCTTTTGCCTATAGTCTTGATCGTTTCTAACTTTATACAGTTGGTCTTCAAAGCCCTCCAAGTCGTCCGCCTTCAAGTAATAGCCTTCCAGTATTAGGGGGTAGATATCCAAATCCCTAAGTAAAACTGGAGTATTGGTGGCCATGGCCTCTAGGATGGTCATGGGAAAGAGCTCGCTAAATGATGGTAAAAGCATTACATCTGCTATATTATAATAAGCTGTCATTTCATTTCTTTCAACTATTCCTAAAAATTTCATGTTTTTAGGAGGGTTTTCTTCCAACTTTTTAATGTCCTTATAACCGTCTGAAGACCTGCCAAAGCTATAGCCACCAGCCCAGATAAATTCCATGTCTGGATTTCTTTCTGCCAGCTTTACAAAGTCAAAAATTCCCTTTCTAACCTGGAGCTGGCCTACTCCTAGAACTACAAACTTATCTTCCAGGCCCATCTTCTTTCTTAGGGCTAACTTCTCATCTTCAGTCTTTTTTTCAAACTTATCATTTGATACCAAGTTTGGTATATAAACAGTCCTACTAGTATCTATACCATACTTTTTCATAAGCTCTATAAAGTAAGGATTTACCACTACCAGGTAGTCCATACTCTTGTAAAACTTAAGGATATACCAGTAGAAGATTTTTCTGGCAAACTTGGGCATTTGGATACTCTCATCTATGGTTTCAGGTAAAAAGTGGACATAGCCTACAGATACAGATTTTCTACCAAATAACTTGTTTTTTAAATAAAATCCCAGGTTTATAGTGTGGTAGTGGTTAATATCCCCTAATTTTCTAGGATTTATTTTGATTTCATAATCCCCTTTTAAAACCTTCCTACTAAGTTTTACCTGCTCTTCATAGGCTGAAAGAACTCCATGTCCCTTGGCCATGTCGGCCTTGGAAAATACGTGTAATTTTTTCATCTTATTTTTCCTCTAAGTATTTCTTCACATCTGGTCCTATATATACCCTATCTTCTTCTATTAAAATAGGTCTTTTTACCAACATACCATCCTGGGATAAAAGCTCATATTTTTCTTCCAGGGTCATTTCCTTAAGTTTTTCTTTTAAGTTTTTTTCCCTATAGATCTTACCGCTAGTATTAAAGAATCTTTTTATATCAAGACCTGATTTTTCATGCCAGTCCTTTAACTCTTCATAGCTAGGGTTTTCCTTGTCTATATGCCTATAGTCATAGGCCAATTTTTTTTCTTCCATTAATTTTTCCACCTGTCTACAGGTTGAACATTTTTTATAACATATTAATTTATACATTTTTACTCCTTTTTAAAGAAAAATCCAGCCAAGGCTGGATCTTTATCTTATAAGTTTTCTTTAATTAATTTTTCTGCTTTTTCAATTGCTGATTTAGCGTCTAGCCCTTCTGCCTTTACAACTATTATATCCTTATATTCTAAGTTGGATGATAACAATTCAGTAAGGTTTTTCAAGGAATATTTAACATTTTCCTTTAATATATAAATGTCAGCTTGGAAGTCTTCCAGGCCATTTACAATCCTTGCAGCTGGTCTAGCATGAATGCCTACCAAGTCCTTTACCGTATGGTTAAAAGAGTGGTCATCTGCATCCCTAAGTAGGTTTCTAGCTGTATTTACAACATTTTCCACTGTAAAACCAAAGTCTTCAAATAAAAGCTCTGCTGGTGCTGATGCTCCAAAACCTTCCATGGCTATAACCTTTCCGTCCAGGCCAACATACTTGCCCCAACCTAAGTCGTTATAGGCTTCAATTGCTATTCTAGCCCTAACTGATTTTGGTAAAACACCTTCCTTATAGCTTTCATCTTGTTCTTCAAATAAGTCCATAGAAGGCATGGATACTACCCTAGCTCCTATATCTTCCTTGATAAGCTCTTCAGCTGCCTTATAGGCAAGTTCTAATTCAGATCCTGTTCCTATTAGGATAAGGTCAAAGTCTTCTTTAAAGTCCTTAACCACATAGGCTCCCTTTAGGGCATCTCTACCTGTTCCTGGTATAGGATTTAATTTTTGTCTAGTAAGTTCTAAGGTTACTGGATGGTCCTTGGACTCTACTGCATAGGCCCAAGCCGCTGCAGTTTCTCTAGCATCTGCCGGTCTAAAGTTTATAAGACCTGGTATGGCTCTTAACATGGCCATTTGATCTATTGGTTGGTGGGTTGGTCCATCTTCCCCAACTCCTATACTGTCATGGGTAAATACATAGGTTACA
>JASLJE010000043.1 GCA_030152565.1 Peptoniphilaceae bacterium | reverse complement strand
ATAGTAGTCTAGGATAAAGGAAATCTTCTCTAGCTGGTCTTTATTTTTTATTTCTTTATTACCTAGAAGAGATAAAAAGATTGAAGAAAGATGATCTTTTTCCACCAGGCCCAGCCTATTTTTAATATCCTTGATGGCCACGCTCTTTTCCCTTAGGGCCATAATTTCATCCAGCCGGTCCAGGGAATTTTTTCTAGGGTAACGACGGGTTAAATTTTCCCCCTCCTGAATAAAGTCCAGAAGTCCTTCTTCAGTATAGTGTTTTAGGGTTGAGTACCTAATATTGGTAAGGCGGGATAATTCTCCAATAGTTACAGTGTCTGCTTCTTTAATTACTTCTAATGATCTTTTTCTAGCCATTTTATCACCTAAAATTTATTTCTCTTAATTGGCTGCCATAGGTGGCATACCTGTACATGTTAATAACATAGGGAACTAATTCATAATATTTATTGTTAATCTTAACTATGGGAATTTGCCCATCTCTTACCAACCTATAGGGAATGTCTCTTTCATCTAGTTTGGAGAAAAGATCCTTAAGTCTTTCGTCCTTTCTAACAAAGCGGTTTTCTGTCCTTATAAAGATGGCTCTTTTTCTGTGGACAACAGGCATAATATAGGACAGGCCTTGGCCATAGGAAGAGCTGTTAAACTTATCCCTATTAAGGATGAAGCGATTGAATTTTTTAACCTTAGGACCTACCAGGTTTTTTTTGAAGGACTTGTAAAGTCTTGGAGAGTCGCTTAAGGCTTCTTCTATCCTATAGTCTATTTGGTTTCTTTCATATTCAGAAAAAATGGTGGTTATAAGGTCTGTTTGCTGTAAGAGCCAGGTTAAGAAGATATCTTCTTCTTCATAGACTTCCTTGTCCAGTAAACTTTCCTTTACCTGGTCAAGGACTTGGTCATAGCTAGCTTCAAGGCTTTCATAGACTATTATATCTTCTGTTGCCTCATTAAAGACATAGTCAAGAGAATAGATAGAGTTTTTCTTACTTAGAAGTCCCTGGTCTAGAAGATTTCTACTAATTTCTTTTTCAAAGGCCTTATAGTCAGAAAGCTTTTTATCAATTTCTTTTTTATCCAACCAGTTTTGTTCATCTATATAGACCTGGCAGGCAAAGATGGCCCTAAGGCAGGTCTTTTTTAATTTGCTTAAATTATTTACGTCCAGGCCATTTAGGCTTAGGAGGGTAAATTGTTCTTTTAAATTCATATGCTTTCCTCACTTTCGAAGTAGTCCTACTTACTACTTACTACATACTGTATAAGAATAATAAACTTTTACAGGATAAAAGTCAATGACTTTATTTGAATTTATAAGATGATTTATTATATTTATAATAATAAATCCACCATACACGCCGGCCAATAAATATGATAAAATGGAAGAGGAGGGCAAAAAAATGTTTTCAGAGTATATAGAATTACCAACATATTTTAATCTGGAATATTCATCAGATATTCTAGTAAATTTTATAAAAAGAGTAACCATAATAGATAATAAAATAGATTTACAGTATTTGAGAAAAGAGTACATAGATAATAATGCAAACTTTATAAGCCTTAGGGATGAGCTTTTACTGAGGGGCTGTAGATTTATTATAAAAAGGGAAAACAACCTAATATATAATTATGATTTTAAAATCAAAGAAGATAGTAAATTAATCTTTGTGGAAGAAAACAAGGATAGGTATAAGGAGTTAAATACTATCTTATTTAAGTATTTTGACTATGACCTTATCAAAGATGATAGGTACTTTAACTTTATTCCCATAGACTTGGTGGCCAAGGCCAATAAAATGGACAAGCTTGAATTGGTTGAAAAGGAATTTACCAGCAAGGGGTTTATCTTAAAATCAGAAGAAGAGATAAAAGAAGACTTGCTTATGTCTAAGAGTGGAATGGTTGAAGAAGATGATCTAGACAAGCATATAAGTGGTGTTTGCAGGGAGAAGTCTCTTCTAGTAGATGAGGTGTTTAGACTGGTAGACGAGAGAAGGATTGTAGAAGATAGGATGGACTTTTATCAGGTTTTTGATGAAAGACTAGAAAACCTATGTCCTAAGATCTATAAGACTTTATTGGTGGCTTTAAGAGAAGAAGGAATCCTTACAGTTAGGGATTACTTAGAAGTAGACTATGATTTATTATTTGGTCTATTAGCTGGAGAAGATAAAAATTTAGTAAATGGATTTATTAAATATATAAATAATTATTTGGTTGAGACTGTTGTTAAAAACCTATCTTTAGTAGATGTGAAAAATAATTGTGACCCTATAATTAATCTATTAAATAATTCAGGTTTTCTAAAGGAACCATTTTGTGATTGTAGCAGAAGTGGGATTGAGGACTTAAAGGCTATTAAGATCAAGAATAGTCTTGGAGAAGATCAAATTCTTTTTAATGAGGAAATTTTCTATAGACTTTTTGAGATGTTTGGAGAAGATGATTTTAGCCTAATGGAAGACCATGGTATCGACAATATATTTATGTACTTATTAAATCTAGATTTAATAGATTGGAATGAAAAAAATTCCTTTGAGAATTTCCTAATAGAAAGACTATCTATCCTATATAGTTCTTACCAGGTAAAGCCTATAGAATTAATGTTTGACAAGGATGAAGAAAATAGGGACAAGTATTTTAGTTTGGAAATGGAAAAAAAGATAGATGAGAGTATAGAAGAAAACTTTAACAAGAACAGGGAAAACCCTTTATTTAAATCTGTTTTAAAGGCCATAGACCTTTTAGACCTTATCCAGTTTGAAAATGGGAAAATAGATAGGGATATAAGAGATCTACTAGCTTCGAATTCCTCCCTATATGATTATTTTGATTTGAGCTTAAATAGGCAGATTTCAGCTATAAGAGGAGTTGGTGTAAAACTTAGAAGCAATTTCAAGTTTCAACTTTACAATATATATGACTTGACCATGAAGGCTTTAGTTTTATATGATGGCGAATTTAATAGAAATAATAGGGAATTAGAAAAACTTAAATCCTATTCAGACTATTTCCTTTACTATATCCATAAGTTTGATGTGTCCAATAGGACATTCCAAGCTATCAACAAGGAATTAGTAGATATTTTAAGGGGAGACTTTGAAGACTATAAGTCTACGGCTTTCAGTAAGATTTTAGTCAATGAGGACTTAGATATAAATGACTATAAGCTGGATGGTGACAATATAAAGAAGATAATTAACAGTATGAAAAGATATGAAGACTTTAATAAAATCCAAGACATCTGTTCTGATTTGACCAATATTTTAGACCAAAGAGAGCACGATATTTTAGTTAATAGGTACCTGCAAAATATGACCCTAAACGAGTGTGGAGACCAACTGGATATTACTAGGGAAAGGGTTAGACAAATTGAGAAAAAAGCTCTTACCCAATTAAATGAAGATTTACTTTTATCAAGATATATAGATAAGTTGACCTTATTTGGCCACAAGCTGGATGAAGATGAGCTTAAAATAATTTTGAAAAATGACTTGCTTTTAAGTGTATTTAAAGCAAATGAGTTAAATAGTGTATTCTATTCAGGTATAAGTAAGATGTTTTACTTTAAAAATCTGGAAGAAATACGAGAGGTAACAAAGAAAATTGAAGACTATAAGAAGGAGCTTTGCATTTATGGTGATTTTGAGGATCTAAAGGAAGACATATTAAACATTTATCCTAAGGCAAACTCTGTTGAGGTAGATAATATTATCTTATTTTATAGATTAAAGGTAATAAAGGGCTACTATTACAAGGAAAATATTAGTATAGCCTTTATGTTTGAATTCTATCTTAAATACTTAAATAAAAAGAGTATTTTAATTAGCGAAGACACTTATGAAGATTTGGTTGAAGATATAGAATCCTACTTCGGTCCTCTAAGCTTTACCAAGTCTGTTAGAAATATAAGTGCCATCTTAGATAGGCTGGACGGTATAATTTTAGTTGACAGTAGGACCTATCAACACATAGACCACTGTGGCTTAGACGAAGAAAAGATAGATAGATTGGAAGAAATAGTAGATGAAGGACTGGAAGTTTATGATACTCTTACTTCAGACAGGCTTTATGGAAAACTATTAAATGAAGGCTTTTATGAGTTAACCAGTAAGCACCATGCCTACTTTTTGGTAAAGTACTACTTCTTAGACAAGTATGTATTTTCTAATAAAAACTCCTTGACCATCTATAAGAGTGAAGAAGATAGAAAGAGCAATATTGCCATAATAGAGGAACTTTTATTAAAGTATGACCACCCGGTTAAAATCAATGAAGTTATTAAACATACAGGCCTATCAGACATTAGGATAAATATGACCCTTGCCAACAACAAGGACTCAGATGTTATAAAGATGTATGACAAGGTTGGTTTGGCCAGCTCCATGTTGACCAATGTGGATATGGACTATTTTGAAAACTTTATAGATCAAAATATGAGATGTGGTTATACTACTATGAATTACCTTTACAATGAAATGCTTTATGACGAAAAGTTATATCCTATAATAAGGGATAATAAGATAGAAAACACTAAAGAGTTAGCTGGACTAATCAAGTATGTAAATAATGATATCAAGGGCAATAGCATGTTTTTATACTTCCAAAACTGTGGTATAAAATCCATGTATGACTTAATAACTGTTAAATACCCAGACATAGTAACTAGAAGGGAAATAATTAAAACCCTGGAATACAATCTTTGCCTGGACTCACAAAGTGTCAGCCTGACAATTAAGGAATTAATAAATGATTATGGCTATGTTCAAATAAGTATGGACGAATTTAAAAATGCCAATAACATTTTAATAGAAGAAGAATTTGAAAGAAAGATTTTAGAATTGGCAGAAAAATATGAGGATGATGGTTTTATAGTTCCGATGAGACTTTTAAATGAAAACTTTATAGAGACCTATCTAACTAGATATACTATTAACCAATATATTATCTCCTATGTTCTAGAAAAAAATGGATATAAGAAATTGAACCGTTATAATATGCCTTATACAAATGAAATCCTGGTTTTAGTTAAGGAAGAAGAAGGTTATGATGGTATCCAAGATTTAGTTTACCGAGTATTAAAAGATCATTACTGCGGTAAGCTTTATGAAAAAGACGTGTATGATTATCTGGCTAACCTGGGAATCTATGAGAAGAAAGATTTAGAAAGTGATAAGAGATTGCTACAAGATGTACTATATGACGGACAAGTCCAAGTGGATTGGTCAGGTAGGGTTGTACTTTAGTTGGATAAGAAAGAATGAAGGGAAGAATAGATGAATTTTAATAATCTATTAAATAATGAAATGGATGATTTTACAGATAAAGAAAAAGAATTAATCAACTATACTTTAGAGCTTATAGGCGAAGATTTATATTCAGACAGGGGAATAGAGGAGAAAATTCTTGACAAAATAGATAGATTGTTGGAGGACTAGTGTGGAGCTTAATTATATAGAAATGTCTAATTTTAGACAGTATTATGGGAATCATAGACTAGACTTTGCCAAGGGAGAAAAAAATATAACCCTGATTTTAGGGGAAAATAATGCTGGAAAGACCGGAATATATAGGGCTCTTATTTATGCCCTATATGGCGATAGGTCCCTTCCCCAGGATGAAAAGGCCCAAATAAACTTGGTAAACTTTGATGCCATAGACGACCATGGGCCGGTTAAGGCTAGCGTTAGGGTTTCTTTAAGCCATGGAGGTTTTGATTATATAGTTGAAAGAGGTCTTTATGGAAGTAAGTATGGTGATGACTATGTCCAAGAAAACAATGAAGATGTGTCTTTGAAAGTAGTGGATGACAAGGGAAAGGAAGAAGTCTATAGTAATGCTGATAGAGAAAAGATTGAAAAGACAATAAATAATATTTTAGATGAAAATATTAAGGAGTTTTTCCTTTTTGATGGAGAAAAAATGGAGACCCTGGCAAGAACAGATAATAAATCTAAAAAAGAAGTTAAAGATGGAATTATCAAGCTCATGCAAATAGACCAGCTGGAAAGGCTGGGAGATATCTTGGCCAAGGCAACATCTAGCCAGCTTAAAAGACTTAGAAACCAGGCTGGGAGTAGCCAATTAAATGTTATAAAAAAGCAGACAGAGAAATTTCAAAAAGAAAAAGAAAAATTAAAAACTGAAATAGAAGATTTAGAAAAAAATATCCTTGATAGGGAGGACCTACTAGATAAATATCAATCTAAAGTTGATAGCGCCAAGGATATCAGTAAAACCTATAGGGAATTGGAATATAAGGAAGACCTTTTATTTAAACAAAAAAGATTGACCAAGATGTTAAAAAATCAAATTATAGGTGACCTAGATGGTTACAGCCACTTGCTTTTAATGGACTACTATAGGGAGATGGACAATGTTTTGGCCAATGAGCTTACAGAGAGAAAGGAAAGTATTCCCCAACATCTTTTAGAGGAGAGTTTGGACCAGCAAAAGTGTAGTCTATGTGATCAGGACTTGGATGAAATCAGCTACTCAAGAATAGAGCAAATTCTAAAGTACTATAAGTCTAGTTATGAAACAGATCTTATGGGGGCCCTTAGTAGGAATATAAAAGACGAATTAAAGCTAAATCAAGAAAACCTTGATAATCTAGAGCCTAATCTGGAAAGAATCGAAAAGGCTAGACTTGACTTGGAAGAGTTAGAAGAAGAGGTCAATAGACTAAATCAAATAATTTTAACCTATAATTTAACTAGGAAGGACTTAGGCTTTACTGAGAGAGAAAAGATTAAGCTAGAGGAAGAAATTTCAGATATAAAAATTGAGCTTATGACTAGAAAGGAAAAACTTCTGGTTTTAGAAGAGGAATTATCAGGATTAAATAAAGATTTAGAAGGGGCTATTAAGAAGGAGACCATGCTGGACTATCAAAATAAAAAGTATGTTTTTATGAATGATTTAACTGAAAAGCTTAAAAAGCTTTTTGTCTCCTATGAAGAATCTACCAAGGAAGAGCTTGGTAAGTCTACAACTAAGATGTTTAAGCTTTTAATTGATGATGAGGAAAAGTCCCTAGTAGATAGGGTAGAGATAAATGATAAGTATGAGTTGGAGCTTTATGAGAAGGATATGAAGGTTACAGCTGATATATCTCAAGGTCAACAAATGGTGGTTGCCTTGGCCTTTATAACATCTCTGGCTAGTCTTGCTTCCAACAGCAGAGACAGGGTGGACTACCCCTTGTTTATGGATACTCCTTTTGGCCGTTTGAGTAGGCAAAATAGATACAATCTGATAGAGAGACTACCACTGGTTACCAAGCAGTGGATACCTCTTTTAACAGATACTGACTACACAAACTATGAGAAGGGTATTTTTGAAAAAAATAATAAGGTGGGTCATGTCTATCTTATAGAAAAAATAGATAGTAGAAGATCTGCCATAAGAAAGATAGGGTGATCCCATGATAGAGTTTTTTGATAGTGATATTAGCTTTAGGCCAGATAAAAAATATGAAGAATTTTATAAAACAGCCTATGATGAAGGTGTTAAATACAAGACTCTTTTTGTGCTTTTAGCCAGCCTGGGATTTAGAAACGTCGAAAAAATTGACGTGATAGATCATGCAGATATTGAATTTAAGGCTAGTGAATTATCTGAAAAAGATAAGCTGGCCCTATATACTATTCTACTCAAGGATAAAAACTTAAATATTGGAATAGAAGATTTATTTAATAAGGATAAGTTTTTTATCTATGAGAAAACCTTAGTAGGATATGCAGCAGGTGGGCTGGAATATATAGTAGAAGAATATTTGGACTTAGAAGACCTGGACGATTTAGATGTGATAGACCATCTACCAGAAAAGTTATTAGAAATAGTTTACAAAGATCTAAACAAGAGTCCATTTTAATTTTAGAAAAGACAACTTACTATTTATAGAAGCTGTCTTTTTTTATAGTTCATGTGAGAAGGTGTATTTTAGGAGAATAGTATGGATATAGAATTAGGATATGACCCTAGTGATAGGAAATCGATATATGAATATGCTAAGGAATTGGAAGGGAAAACTTTTAGACAAATAATAGAAGAGGATGACTTTGGCTTAATAGTCAGAGAAGGTGACGACGATATCTATAAAATTGAACATAGTGATAAGAGGAGAAAGGGAGGCCTAGGTGAAATTGTTGAAGAAAGGCATTTCCATTATAAAGCTGACAGTGATAGTAGACCCGATTTTCCCAAGGCTGGAATTGAATTAAAGGTTACCCCATTTAAAATTAATAAAAATGGAAGTAAATCATCAAAAGAAAGACTAATCATATCCATGATTAATTATCACGATATAGTTAATATGGAGTTTGAAACCAGCAATGCCTGGGAAAAAATGAACTTAATCCTACTTGTCTATTACTTATGGAGTCCAGATATAAAATCACGCTTGGATTATAGAATAGAACACGTATACTTATATCATCCACCAGAAAAAGATTTGAAAATTATAAGAAATGACTTTGAAATTATAAAAAAGAAAGTTGTAGAAGGAAGAGCCCACGAATTATCTGAGGGAGACACCTTATACTTGGGAGCTGCAACAAAGGCATCTTCATCAAAGGATAGAAGAACACAACCATTTTCAGAAGAATTGGCTAAGCCTAGAGCCTTTTCATTAAAAAACTCCTATATGACTTATCTTTTAAATAACTATATTCTGGAGGGAAAAGTCTTGTATAATATTAAAGCTGAATACATAGGCCAGATAGAAGAAAGTATAGATGGAGTGGAAAGAAGTATTGAAAACATAAAAAGTCCACTTAGTTTAGAGGATAGGATAACGGCTAGATTGAAGGAGTATGAGGGGCTAGATGAGGATAAATTGTTTTCAAATTATGCCAAGGACGTTAATAAAAAGGCAAAAAACAAATATAGTTTATTAACATTAAGACTTTTGGGTGTAAAATCAAATGCAGCAGAAGAATTTGTAAAGGCGAATATATCTGTTAAAAATATAAGAGTATCTAAAATGGGAAATATAAAAGAACATATGTCCTTTCCCACATTTAAAGTTATGGATTTAGTTGAAGAGGATTGGGAAAGTGCAGAACTACATGAGCTATTTGAAGAAACAAAGTTTTTATTAAATGTATTTCAAAAAGAAGGAAACAAATATATCTATAGGGGGGCAAAGTTTTGGAATATGCCAGAAAAGGATATAGAAGGATTGTTAAAAAAAGAATGGATGATGTATCAGAATATATTTAAAAATGGGGTTAAGTTTAGATTAAATGGTAATAGAGTGGAGAATAATATACCTGGCTCTAAAGATACTAAGGTTATTCATATTAGACCTCATGCTAGTAAATCTGCGTATAAGATTGATAGTCTAGGCCTTTTAAGGGGGAATTTAGATAGAGATGGGGATAGGTTACCCAATGGAGATTATATGACTAAGCAATGTTTTTGGCTTAACAAGGACTATATAAAAGAACAAATTGCTGATTTAATTAAACCTTGATCTTTTTGATAATTTAGTGTAAAATCGATATATAATATTGGAGGTAGCGTATTGAATTTAGATGTAGTGGAGTTATTTGCAGGTGTAGGAGGTTTTAGAGTAGGATTAAACCACATTACAAGCTTTAGTGATGAGACGGGAAGGGCTATAGAGAATGGACCTTGGAATTTTGTTTGGGCTAATCAGTGGGAACCATCTACAAAATCTCAGCCAGCATTTGATTGTTATATAGAACGATTTGGAAAAGAAAACCATGTAAATATAGATATTAATAAGATTGATAAGGATATTATTCCTGATCATAGCTTACTAGTAGGAGGATTTCCTTGTCAGGATTACTCAGTAGCTAGAACCCTATCTAATGAGATGGGAATAAAGGGTAAGAAGGGAGTATTATGGTGGGATATAGTAGATATTTTATATGCCAAAAGGCCACCATTTATGCTCTTAGAAAATGTTGATAGATTATTAAAATCTCCGGCAAATAGAAGGGGAAGAGACTTTGCTGTTATGGTAAAAACTTTGGATGATTTAGGCTACATTACTCAGTGGAGAATGGTTAATGCTGGAGAATATGGTATGCCTCAGAGAAGAAGAAGGATTTTTATTTTTGCAAGTCATAAGGATACCAAGTATGCACAAGAAATAATAAATAAGAAAGATTATGAAAGTTATCTAATAGAAGATGGTTTCTTTAATGATGTATTTCCTATAATAGAGGAAGATATAAAGATAGAGAAAAAAAGCATAGAAGAATATTCTGATGTGGTTGAGTTATCTGAAAATTATTCAGCAGGTAAATTCCTAACAGCAGGAATTTCTATTAATAATACAATAATAAACTTTGATGTAAAGGAAAAATCAGAACCAATTTATAGTTTAGGCAAGGTTATATCTAAGGCCAATGAAATTCAAGGAAATAATCTTGAAAAATACTATATAAAAGGTGAAAACTTAGAGAAGTGGAAATATTTAAAAGGCGCTAAAAGAATACCAAGAATAAGGCCAGATGGAACTGAATATTTTTATACTGAAGGACAAATGCAATTCCCAGATTCATTAGACTTACCAGGAAGGACCATGTTAACGAGTGAAAATACAGTAAATAGGTCATCTCATGTAGTAAAGGATCCGATTAGTGGAGAGTATAGAAAAATCACAGAGATTGAAGCCGAGGCGATGCAAATGTTTCCTCATAATTGGACCAACACAGGAATGACATCAAGGCAAAGATATTTTATGATGGGTAATGCATTAGTAACGGGAGTCATATCTCGATTAGAGCCAAAGCTAAAGAAAATAATAGAAGAAGAATAGGGATGATTATCATCCTTATTTTATTGTACTTTAGAAAAGTCCCCAATTATGTTAAGATAGTAACATTAATTGAAGAGGTGGGCTTATGGAAAGAAAAGAAGAAAATATTAGATTAAAGAAGGCGGTCAGCCTGGAGGCATTTGTTTGTATAGGTTTATTGGTCTTGTTCTTTAGCTTGTTAGGATCCAAGATGGGCTTTATGAACGCAGTAAATACTTTATTAAATACAGCTTATGACCTACTTATGACAACAGTTTTTCAAATAACTGCCATTGCAGTTATAGCAGGAGCTATGGCAAGCGTGTTAACAGAATTTGGTGTAATAGCCTTGATTAATAAGATACTATCCCCCATGATGAAGCCCATATATAATTTACCGGGAGCTAGTGTAATCAGTATATTTACAACCTATTTATCAGATAATGCAGCTGTTTTAACCCTGGCAGACGATAAGAGGTTTAGAAGGTATTTTAAGAAATACCAATTACCAGCCTTGACTAATTTAGGAACTTCCTTTGGTATGGGAATGATTGTAACTGTCTATATGATGGGACTTCCAGCCGTAGAAGGAGAAAGATTTGTCCTAGCTGCAGTAATCGGAAATATAGCGGCTATTCTAGGTAGTATCTTGTCAGTTAGACTTATGCTTAGAAGGACTAAAAAGATTTATGGAACAGAGGAAGAAATAGAGTCTAGTAGTAAACTGGGCTATAATATACTAGAATATAGGGAAATCAAGGAAGGTAACCTGGGAATTAGATTATTAAATAGTACCCTGGAAGGGGGAGCTACAGGAGTAAAGGTTGGAGTATCCATAGTTCCTGGAGTTTTAATAATTTGTAGTATAGTAATGTTACTTACCAATGAGGCACCTGATAGTGGCCTTTATACAGGGGCTGCCTATGAAGGAGTTGGACTTTTACCTAAGATAGGTGAAAAGATAAGCTTTATAACTAAACCACTTTTTGGTTTTGAAAGTCCTATGGCCATGGCTGTTCCAGTGACAGCCCTAGGTTCTGCAGGAGCTGCAGTTGGACTAGTTCCAAACCTGGTTACCAAGGGGGTGGTAAATGCCAATGACGTGGCAGTATTTACAGCCATGTGTATGTGCTGGAGTGGATACTTAAGTACCCACGTGGCCATGATGGATGGCCTTAATTTTAGGGAACTAACGGGAGATGCTATCATATCCCATACAATAGCAGGTATTGGAGCTGGTGTAGCGGCCAATTACCTATTTAAATTAGTCATTCTATTTTTATAGGCTGATATAAACTGATTTAGGAAGAGTAGACCAGGTCTACTCTTTTTACACATATTTTTCCTATAAAAGAGTTATAATATTGTATGTGTGGAAAAAATAGTCAATAAGGTCTATAATTTAAATTTGATTATCATATAAAGGAGTAGACATGAAAAAAAATGAAGAAATGGTTGAGATATGGCAGGATGTAGTGGCTATTAGATCACTTGTGCTTGCGATTTTTATCTCTTCAGTTACCACCATGGGAGCTTATTTTTTAGCGCCAAGTGGAGATAGGACAAAACAATTATTCTTTGGTTTAATGGGTGCTGTTTTAGGATTTATCATTAATGCGCTTATTATTAAGCCTAAAAGAGTTATAGAAGTTAAAGATGTAGAGGAGGATGAAAATGACTTTTAATATTATATTACAAATGATTATCGCCTCTTTATTGGCAGTTCTTATATATGTGATAATAGGTTTTATACCAGGTACAGATGAAACCTCGGTTCTTATGCCTATTACCCTGACAGTAGTACTTTCAGGAGTAGAGCCTATAGTGGTTCTAAGCTTTTTTATTTCGGCTATAGTGACACTAAACCTTACCAATGCCATACCAACAGCCTTGGTAGGACTTCCAGGCGGAGTTATGAGTAGTCCTATGATGGAACACTCTTTGTACTTAAAGGATAAAGGGCTTTCAGCCAGAGTAATAAAGAAGATGGCGGTAGGATCCTTGATAGGGGTTATTATTTCAGTTCCCATATCACTAGCCCTAGCCAATATATTAGCTCCTTATGGAGAGAGCATAAAGGAATATGCCCCTCTTTTATTTATACTAGGAGCAATATTTTTATCCTTGATAGGAAAAAATAAGATTTTATCCCTAATAAGTATAATTCCCATGTCCATTTTATTTATGGGCTTAAGACACTTATATTGGGGAATAGGAATAGTACCAGAAGGGGTTAATATTAGTACCTCCTTCTTTTTAGGAATAACCATCGGTCCTTTAATAGTATCTCTATTTAGTCTTTTAAATAAGACAGAAAGAGACAAGATGTTAAGGACGGAAAAGAAAAAAATAATTATACCGAGGGACAAGGAGGCAGAAAAGACCTTGAACCCTCTTAAGATAGTTACCAGGGATGAAATTAAGAAGGCTTCTTTTTCAGCCCTAATAGCAAACTTTTTATTTGTTTTAAGTCCAGTAGGATTGACAATTTTAATAGGTGAGGCTATGGCTAATAGGGAGAAGGACCCGGTTAAGAAGGCTAGTACAGCCATAACCACCATGAGTGCCTTAACCCAGGCTACCTATATATCAGGTATAACCATACCTCTTATTGCCTTGGGCATGCCCCTATCGCCAACATCAATAGGGCCAGGATCTGCTCTATTTAATGCAGAACCTGTATTTTCAGTTGACCACAACCTTCACCATATCTTGTCCAGGGGAGAATTTGTCCTGGCCATAGTATTGGGAGCCTTTATAGCAGTTACCATAACTTATATAATAACCAATAGGTATGCAGGTAAGATATCTACATTTGTTTTAAAGAAGATACCTCATGAGGCTATATTAGGACTATTTATATCCTTTATATTATTACTTGCCTACATGGATGCAGGCCTGATTAATATATTTGGAGTTTTGTTAATAGGTATAACTTGTGGAACATTAAATAAATTAGGTGTTAACTATGGGGTTCAATTTATGACCCTCTATGCAGCACCTTGGATTATAAGTAAGTTAATTTTATTATAGGAGAAAGTCATGAAGAAAAGTATAAGTGCTCTTTCAGTTGGAAAAATAATTCTTATGGGTGAACATTCAGTTGTTTATGGAAGACCAGCCCTATCTATCCCTTTTCCAGCTGCCAGGGTAAAAACGACAATAAATGAAATAGAAGGAGAAGCTAGATTTTCCTGTTATTTTTATGAAGGTAGCTTGAAAGATGCCCCAGATAAACTTGGAGGCATAACCAGTATGATAGAAAAAATATTGGAAAGTTTTGATCAAAGCCCAAAAGACATTGAAATAATCATAGAAAGTACAGTTCCCCAAGAAAGGGGAATGGGATCTAGTGCAGCAGTTTCAGTTTCAGTCATTAGGGCACTATATAAATACTATGACAGAGAACTAAGTCTAAAAGACCAAATCAAGTGGTCAGACTTTTCTGAAAAATTAATTCACGGCAATCCAAGCGGCCTGGATGCAGCTACAATCATAGGTAATAAGAGCCTATACTTTATAAAGGGCCAACCATTTAAAACCTTTGAAAACAGGGTGGATGCCTATTTAGTAGTTGGAGATTCAGGAATCTTGGGCCAAACTAGAGAAGCTGTTACAGACGTTAGAAAACTAGTAGATAAAGAACCAGAAAAATATATGGCCATTATAGATGACCTAGCCAGATTGGCTGAAGAGGCCAAGATTAACATAGAAGCAAATAGACCAGAGGCCTTGGGATCTAATATGTATGAGGCCCACCAATGTTTAAGAGAGCTAACAGTAAGTAATGCTAGCTTGGACTCTTTGGTTGATGCAGCACTTAGGGCAGGAGCCTTGGGAGCCAAGTTAACAGGTGGAGGACGTGGTGGAAGTATGATTGCCCTTTGTGAAAGCGAAAGTAAGGCCAGGGAGGTTTCTCTTGCCCTTAAGGAAGCAGGAGCCATAGATACTTGGATAGCAAGATTGGGAGAAGATAATGAATAGAAAAGCAAGGGTCAAGGCCCATTCAAATATAGCCCTAATAAAGTATTGGGGCAAGAAGGACGACTACCTAAAGCTACCTATGAATAGCAGTCTTTCCATGACCTTGGACTGCTTTTATACTATAACTGAAGTAGAATTTTCAAAAGATTTAAAAGAAGATATATTTTATTTAAATGATAGCTTGCAAGATAAAAAAGCTACAGAAAAAATATCTGTTTTTGTAGATCTTTTTAGACAAGAAGCAAAAACAGAAGACAGGGTTTTAATAAGATCTACCAACTACCTGCCAACAGCTGCAGGCCTGGCATCTTCTGCATCGGGATTTGCAGCTCTAGCTGGTGCTTTAAATGAAGCTTTAGACCTGAAAATGGACAAGAAGGACCTTTCCAGATTTGCCAGAAGAGGATCAGGTAGTGCGACTAGAAGTGTCTATGGGGGATTTGTAGAGTGGGTAGAAGGTGAGGATAATGAATCTTCTTATGCCAGAAGGGTTGATTCAGGAGATTTTGATATAGGAATGGTAATTGTTGTTTTAAATCCTAATAAGAAGAAGATATCTAGTACTAAGGCTATGAAGGAAACAGTTGAATCGTCACCTTTTTATCAAATCTGGCCAAGAGAGGCTAATTCTAATATAATTGATATGAAAAAAGCCATTAAGGACAAGGATGTAAAAAGAATAGGTGAAATAGCTGAAAGAAATAGTATTATGATGCATGCTACCATGATGGGGGCCAAGGATCCCATCATCTATTGGGAGAAGGATACTATGGTTGCCATGGACATGGTAAGACAAATGAGAGACGAGAAGATTCCCGCCTATTTCACCATGGATGCAGGGCCAAATGTTAAGATTATTTGCAGAAAATCAGACCAGGACCAGCTAGTTGAAAGACTGGGCCAATATTTTTCTGATGACCAAATAATCAAGGCAGGTATAGGTCCTTCAATTAGCATATGTGAGGAGAATTTATGATAGAAACTAAGGCGGCTGGAAAATTATATATAGCCGGTGAATATGCAGTAGTAGAACCAGGCTACAAGGCCATCTTGGCCTCTGTAGATAGGTATATCTATGTCTCTTTAGAAGAGGCAGATGATTGTGGTTCAATTACTAGCTATGATAATTCACCCATAGCCTGGAAGAGGGAAAATGGAAGGTTGGTCCTAGATAAGAGAGACAATAGACTTTCCTATATAATAGCCTCTATAAAGACTGTAGAAAGTTATGCCAGGGAATTGGGAATAAAGTTAAGCTTCTACCACCTAAAGGTTGTAAGTGAAATGGAATCAAGGGAAGGTAAGAAGTTTGGACTAGGATCTAGTGCGGCAGTTACAGTAGCCACCATAGATGCCCTATGTAGGTTTTATGGGATAGAGACTAGTAAGCTAGACTTATTTAAGCTTTCTTCCATAGCCCAACTTAGTATTAATGATATGGGATCTTGTGGAGATATAGCAGCTTCAGTTTTTGGAGGACTTATATCCTATAGTTCCTATGATAGAAATTGGGTTATAGATAGGTTAAAAAACACTCCTATCAAGGACCTTCTTGAGATGGACTGGCCAAAGTTGGAGATTAACTATCTTCCCATACCAAGAAACTTTCATCTTTTAATTGGTTGGACAGGAAGTCCAGCTAGTACGGCCCACCTGGTAGATAGGGTAAAAGACAAAAAAGAAAACAAGGATGAAATTTATAATGACTTTTTAGAAAAAAGTCAGGCCCTGGTAAATAGGATGATAAAAGGATTTAAAGAGGAAAATGTAGATTTAATTCAGGAGAACATAGCTGCCAATAGAAGACTTCTAAAGTCTATGGGAGAGAGCTTAAATGTCCTAATAGAGACAGAAAGCTTAAGCAGGCTATGTGAGATAGCAAAAAGCTATGAGGCCTTTGCCAAGTCTTCAGGAGCCGGTGGTGGTGACTGTGGAATAGCCATCTTAAAAAGCGAAGAGAATATAGATAAGATTATAAGTAAATGGAAGGAAAACAATATTATTCATTTGCCAATCAAGATAAATAAGAAGAGGTGACAAATGGGATTTAATAAAAAAAATGACCACGTAGAATTAGCCCAAGTTTTTCATGAAAGAGAAAAACAATCAGACTTTGACAGTATAAAGTACCTTCATCATTCCTTCCCTCAGATGGGAGTAGATGATGTGGATATAAAGACCAGTATGGCAGGCCTTGATATGGAGGTTCCCTTCTTTATCAATGCCATGACTGGTGGATCAGACATGACCAAGAAGGTCAATGAAAAGTTAGCTCTTGTGGCCAGAGAATGTGATTTACTGATGGCTTCAGGATCCCTTAGCGTGGCCATGAAGGACCCTGACCTAATGGACAGCTTTAAGATTATTAGAAAGACCAATCCCAATGGAAAGATCTTGGCCAATCTAGGTGCAGAGCACTCAGTAGAAAATGCTAAGAGGGCTATGGACGCTCTGGAGGCAGACGGCCTACAAATTCATGTAAACTCTATCCAGGAACTGGTTATGCCAGAGGGAGATAGGGATTTTTCCAAGTGGCTATCCAGCATAGAAAACCTGGTAAATAATATAGACAAGCCTATCATAGTAAAAGAAGTGGGATTTGGCATGAGTAAGAAAACCTTGGAAGAGCTAAAAAATATCGGAGTAAAGACTGTTGATATAGGAGGCTATGGAGGGACAAACTTTGCCAAAATAGAAAACTTTAGAAGGGATAAAAACAAGTATGATTACCTGGAAGACTTTGGTCAATCAACCATCATATCCCTCTTAGAGGCCCAGGACTACTTGGATGACTTGGAAATAATAGGCAGTGGGGGAATTAGAAATCCTCTAGATATTATCAAGGTTTTATCCCTGGGATCAAGTGCCACAGGAATAGCTGGAACCATTTTAGACATGGTCTTAAATAGGGGAGTGGAAAACTCTATAGAAACCATAAATAATTGGAAATCTGAGCTTAAGGTAATCATGACCATCCTAGGCAAGAAAAACATAGATGAATTGAAAACAGCAGAGTTTATTTTATCGGGCAGGCCCAAGGAATGGTGCCAGGCTAGAAATATAGACTATAGGCAATTTGCCAACAGATAAGCAGACTAATTAGTCTGCTTTATTAGATTTAAATATTCTAAAATAGAGATGGACAAAAGAAGGTCTAGATAATCCTTGTAGCCTTCTATTTTTATGTCAAATAATTCTTCAATCTTAGCCAGTCTATAGGCTATGGTATTTCTGTGTAGGTAGAGCTCTTTAGCACTTTCTACAAGGTTCATATTTGTTTCACAGTAGGTTTTTAAGGTGCTATAGTAGTCAGTCTTATTCTCCAAGTCATAGCTAACCAGGTTTAAAAGCTTGGGGTTACAATAGTCAATTAGGTTATTTTTTTTAGACAAGTCTTTAAAGACACTTATCATTCTTAGACTTTGGGCCTCTATAAGATTATCTTTTAGGTTTAAAAGGTCGATAAGATCTAGGTTATTTACTAAAATTTTGTAGGCAGAGGAAATACTTAAAAGATTGTCAAGTTCAGAGCTTATTAGGCCAGTAAGATTTGTTTTTTTAAGTATCATCTTAAGTTTATCTTTTTTACTTTCCAAGTCCCTACTATCAAAAACACAGACCAGATACCTATCAAAATAAAGGATTAAGGGTCTTACAAAGACCTTATTAATCTCTTCTATAAAGCCATCTATACTCTTATTTTCTCCATATCGTAAATCTAGTAGAAGAATTTTAAAAGTTTTGGGGAAGTCTTCCTCAACTAGTTTTAGTCTTTCTTTTAAATCAAGGCTTGTGACTATGGATCCATCCAAAAGACTGGTTAGAAGGTTCTCCCTGGTCAGGTCTAGGTAAAAATGCTTGCTAGTATTTTTTAATAAATATTCTGATACAATTTTAGCTAGAAAAGAGGTTAAATCAAGATTGTCTAGGTTCACCTTAGACATAGAGTCAAGTACTATTAAGTAACCAAACTCTTTTTTATTGGTAAAAATCTTGCTGATTAGTTTTTCACTCTTATCCATTTGGCAGGTCATGTAGAAAGGGACATTTTTTGAAATTCCCTCCCTAAATTCTCTTATGTTATTAACACTATTTACAAAGTCATAAGAGCAAAATCCATTGGCTATGTTATTTAGCCAATATTTATCTTTTATATTATCAACCTTTGAATTAGCCACAATTTTAAATGATTTGTCTATTACCACTATAGGATTGTTGAATACAAGAGAGGCTTCTTCCAGAATCTCATCCAGACTATAGTCTTCCAGCAGAAGGTCCATAAGGATTTGGCACTTATTGTAGTAGTCCATTTTCTTAGCTATCAGGTCTCTTAATAAAACAATAGTATCTCTTTCGCTAATAGGGTCTAAAAAGCAGGCATAGTTTAGATAATCATACTTGTTTTTTATCTCCTCAGAAAAAGACTTAAGATTTATAAAGATAAAAAAGTGTCTTTGTAAATCTTTTGTGCGAGATGCAAGAAAAAGTTCACTTAAATTATAAGAACTAAGTTTTTTTAAGTCCACTATAAAAATAGAGGGGCAAGGATTTTCTATTTGTTCTTTTTCTACGAGGATTTTAAGCTTTTTATAGTCTTGCTTAAGGTCCTTATCTAGCTGATTTAGAGAAATATTATCTTTTAGGTTATTTAATTCTTTTTTTAAGTCTTCCAGTCTTATATTCATAGGGCCTCCAAGTTTTATTACTTAATCATATAGAGCATTGTAGTGCTTAGTGCACAAAAAAACAAGATATTTTTATCACAAACCACATTGTTAATAAAATATTTTAGACCTATACTTAGCTTAAGAACAGGAGGATATTATGTATAATAAATTATTTGAAAGTGGAAAAATAGGAGACTTAGAAATTAAAAACAGGACAGTTATGCCAGCTATGGGAACTTCTTTAGCTCAATCAGATGGAAGTGCATCAGATGAAATAATTGCCTTTTATGAAGAAAGGGCCAAGGGGGGAGTAGGCCTAATAATAACAGAAATAACCAGAGTCAATGATTTGACAGGAGTTGGAACACCTAATCAACTTTGTGTGACCAAGCCTTATCAAATACAAAGATTGGAAAGACTAGCAAGATCTGTACATAGACATGGGACTAAAATATTTCTACAATTACATCACCCAGGAAGACAGTCTCACTCAAGACTTATTGATGGAAGACAAATTGTAGGGGCAAGTAGTATTCCTTGTAAAACCATAGGTGAAGAACCAAGAGCCCTTACAACTGAAGAAGTTGAAGACATGGTAAAGGACTTTATCAAGGGAGCAAAGATAGCTCAAATGGGAGGAGTCGATGGGGTGGAACTTCACGCTGCTCACGGTTATCTACTTTGTCAATTTTTGTCAGAAGCAACAAATAACAGAACTGATAAGTATGGTGGAAACTTTGAAAATAGACACAGGATGTTAACAGAAATAATAATGGGAATTAAATATATATGTGGTCCCCACTTCCCTATATCAGTACGTATAGACGGGGATGAATTTGTAGAGGGGGGTATAAGTTTAGACCAGGCAATAAAGACAGCTATTTATTTAGAGAGCATAGGAGTAGATTGTATAAATGTAAGTGCAGGGTCATATGAGTCAGCTAATACAATAATTGAACCTTATTCTTATCAAACAGGTTGGAGAAAGCATTTAGCTAGGGAAATAAAGAAAAATATAAGTATTCCAGTTATAGCTGTTAACACAGTAAAAAAACCTGAAGATGCAGAAAGATTTTTAGAAGAAGAAGTTTGTGACTTTGTAGGTTTAGGAAGGGCTCTTTTGGCAGATCCTGATTTTGTTAACAAGGCTAGGGAAGATGAGACCAAGGATATTAGACCTTGTATAGGCTGCTTACACTGTATAGAAAGTTTAATGAATGGTCACACTCTAAGATGTGCTGTGAATCCAAAACTAGGTTATGAAAAAGACTATAGGGATTTAGAAAAAGTTTCTTCTGGACAAAAGGTTCTAGTAGTTGGTGGAGGCCCTGCAGGTTTACAAGCTTCAATAATTCTTGCCCAAAGAGGATTTGAAACCATACTAGTAGAAGCTAAACCATACTTGGGAGGCTCTGTAACCATAGGTTCTAAACCACCTCATAAGGATCTTTTATCTACCTTGGTTGAAAACCTAGAATACCAAGCAAGACAAGAAGGCGTAGATATTAGATTAAATACCAAGGCTGATATGGACCTTATAGATCAAATAAATCCATATGCAGTTTATCTAGCCCTAGGTGGTAAAAACATTAGCCTATCCTTAAGTGAAGACAGGGATAAGATTATGGACGCCATTGAAGTATTAGAAGAAGAAAAACAAATAAAAGATAAGAAAATATTTGTAATAGGTTCAGGAATGACTGGTTTGGAAACAGCTGAATATCTAGCTGAACAAGGAAACCAAGTAACTGTAGTTGAAATGGCCAAGGAGATAGGAAGCGGAATTCACAAGGCCCTTTTATTTGACATAACAGCTAGATTAAAGGCCATGGGAGTAGAATTTATTTCCTACCACCAATTAAAGGACTTTAAGGATGGTAAAATTATCCTTCTGGATAGGTTCTCCAATGAACTTAGCTTGGAAGAAGCTGATTACTGTGTCCTATCTATAGGTGTAAGAGATCAAAGAAGCGATAAACTCGTTGAAGAAGTTAAACGTAAGTATGAAAATACCTTTAACATAGGGGATAGTGATAGACCAGGAAGAATATATGAGGCCATGGTAGCTGGATTAGATAGTACTTATAATTTGAGAGGATAGAAAATATGAAGGAATTTAAAGGTAAGGTAGCAGTTATCACAGGGGCAGCCAATGGTTTTGGCCAAGAATTTGCCAAGGAAGCAGCCCAAAGACAGATGAAGTTGGTAATATGTGATATAGATAAGGAAGGGTTAAAAAGAACTAGTGACCTACTAGATCAAATGGAGGCTGATTATCTAGCCCTTGACCTAGATGTGACCCTATATGAAAATGTCCTTTTACTAGCAGAAAAGACGATGGAAGAGTATGGACAAGTAGATTTACTCTTTAACAATGCAGGAGTAGTTGTGGCAGGACCTCTTTGGGAAACTCCAGTAAAAGATATAGACTATATTATCCAGTCTAATCTTTATTCTGTAGCCTATGGTCTAAAGGTATTTATACCTCTTATGGAAGAGCAAAATACCCCTTGCCATATAGTAAATACAGCATCAGTAGCAGGACTTATGACCAGTACTATGATGCCTCTTTACTACTCAACTAAGTTTGCCAATGTGGCCTTATCTGAGTCTACCTACTATCAATTACAGGAAAAAAATTCTAAGATAAAAATGAGTGTTTACTGTCCAGGTTTTGTTCAAACAGACCTACACCATTGTGATGACAGAAGACCAGAAAGATTTGCTATAGACGACGATCCCTACTATTCAAGTATGGTATATGAACAGTATAATGAGGTGAAAAGACAGCTTATTGAAACTGGTATACCTATAGACTCAGTAAGAACAACGGTTTTTGAAGCTATAGAAGATGAGAAGTTCTATATCTTAACCCACCCTAAATACCTTCCTTTAATAGGTTTAAGAGTAAAGGATATTATGGATGGTAAAAACCCAGATGTGGCCATATTCAAGAGATAGTTGCTTTTATTAATTTAATCTGGTATAATTTCACACATTGGGGAATGAAGTTCTCCCTTAGTTGAACTAAAACCGCTATTTAGCTGATGACTTCTGCATTTGCAGACTCGTCAGCTTTTTTTGTTTTAAAAAGGAGAAAATATGTTAGAAAGTATTGGAATTTTATTTGTTATTGGTTTGGCCTTTTCCTTGTTTTTTGAAAGACTAGGCCTGCCCAGTTTAATGGGCATGATTTTGGCCGGTATAGCCATAGGACCCTATGGTCTAAACCTTTTGGACCAGGGACTCCTGGATATATCTGGCGACTTAAGGCAGATTGCCCTGGTCCTTATCTTAACTAGGGCAGGCCTATCTCTAGATATAAAAGATATTAAAAACCTGGGAGTATCATCTTTACTTATGAGTTTTTTACCAGCCCTGGTAGAAATACTGGCCTTTACTATCTTTGCCCCTTTAATCTTTAAGATATCCTATCTGGATGGGGCCATCATGGGGGCGGTAATGGCAGCCGTATCACCAGCTGTAGTGGTTCCTAGATTTATAAAGATCCTAGATGAAGGCTATGGGAAAAAGGAGAAGATACCTCAACTTATCCTAACAGGAGCTTCTATGGATGATATTTTTGTCATAGTGGTCTTCTACTCTCTTTTAGAGTTAAAGACCCTGGGAAGCTTTTCCATGTGGAGTCTTATAAATATACCGGTATCGATTATTCTAGGCTATCTCTTGGGGAAAATACTTTCTTTTATCTTAGTTGAGATATTTGATAAGATAGTAATCAAAGACAAGTTAAAAGTAATCTTGATTTTAGGCCTGTCCTTTCTACTTTTAGCCTGGGAGAAAAAAATAAACTTAAGGCTGGGTTTTTCAGCCCTAATAGCTATTATCTCCATAGGACTAAATATATACCAGAAAGATAAAAAACTGGCCTCTAGGCTGGCCAAGTCCTACAACAGTTTATGGTCAGGCTTTGAGATTATTTTATTTGTCCTGGTAGGATCCTTGGTAAATATTAATTATTTATTTACTTATTTGGGAAAAAGTATATTATTAGTAGTAATAGGTTTGGCCTTTAGGATGGTAGGCGTTTATATAGCCATTTATCCTAGGGGATATAAGACCAAGGAAAAAATATTTTGCATGGGTTCCTACCTGCCCAAGGCTACTGTGCAAGCAGCCATAGGGGCCATTCCCTTGGCCATGGGTTTAGAGAGTGGAGAGATAATCTTGGCCGTATCTGTAATATGTATCTTACTTACTGCACCTTTGGGGGCCATATTTATAGATAGGACCTACAAGAAATTATTAGATAAATAAGGAGAAGAAGATGGAAAAGATAGTAGAAAGATTCACCAAATATATAAGTTATGACACTAAGAGTGATGAAAAAAGTGAAACCTGTCCCAGTACCAAGGGGCAAGTGGTTCTAGGTAGGGAATTGGTTAAGGAGTTAAAAGAACTTGGTTTAGAAGATGCCCACCAAGATGAAAATGGCTATGTTTATGCCAGTCTTAAGGGAAATACTAAGGACCTTCCAACCATAGGCTTTGTAGCCCATATGGATACATCACCTGACTTGGATGGCAAGTGTGAAAATCCTAGAATCTTTACCTATGAAGGTGGAGATGTTAAGTTAAATGATAAGTATAGTCTGACAGAAGAGGACTTTCCCTTCTTAAAGGACTTGGTAGGCCAAAGGCTGATAACTACAGATGGAACTACCCTATTAGGTTCAGATGACAAGGCTGGTATAGCAGCTATCATGGATGCTGTTGAATACTTGATAGCCAACCCTGAAATCAAAAGAGGAGATGTAAAGATAGGCTTTACTCCTGATGAAGAAATTGGTAGGGGGGCAGACCTATTTGACGTTGAAAAATTTGGGGCAGACTTTGCCTATACTATAGACGGAGGACCAGTGGGAGAATTAGAGTATGAAAACTTTAATGCAGCTTCAGCTATCCTTGAAATCCAAGGTAAAAATGTCCATCCAGGTTCTGCTAAAAACATTATGATAAATGCTATAAGTGTGGGCATGGAATTAGATGCTATGATTCCAGCTGTAGAAAGACCAGAACACACAGAAGGCTATGAAGGATTCTATATGTTGGCTGACATTGAAGGCAGTGTGGAAAATTGTAAAATGGTCTATATAATAAGAGACCACTCTAGGGAAGAATTCGAAAATAAGAAGGCCCATATGAGAAGTACAGTAGACTTTTTAAATGAAAAATATGGAAATATAATTGAATTAGATATGGAAGATAGCTACTACAATATGAGAGAAAAGATTGAGCCCCACATGGAAATAGTAGAACTTGCCAAAAAATCCATGGAAGACTTGGGTATAGAGGCTGATATTAAGCCTATTAGGGGAGGAACTGATGGAGCTAGACTATCCTATATGGGTCTTCCTACTCCAAATATTTTTACAGGTGGCTATAACTTCCACGGAAGATTTGAAATAAATACAGTTGAAGGCATGGTTAAGGCCTCCCAAGTAATAGTAAAAATAGTTGAGAACAATGCCAGATAGACCAGCCATAGCCACTTCTATAATGGCTAAAAACCAAAAAGATTTGGAAGAAAATCTGGACTATTTAGAAAAAAGATACTTTGACCTTGTAGAGTTTAGGGCTGATTTTTTAGAAGACCTTAGTTTGGATCAAATCGAAAGATTCATCCTTCAAATAAGAAGTCTTAAAAGGCCAATAATTTTTACCCTGAGAACAGAGGGGGGAAGAGATCTTTCAGATGAAGACTACTATAGAATAAATAGCTGGGTAATGGAAAAAAGCCTAGTTGACTATGTGGATGTGGAATTTTCCAGGTTAGGACTTTTTAAGGACCTGACTAAGGCTCAGCCTGGCATAATTATTTCCCAGCATAGCTTTGATGGACTAGCTTCCAAAAAAGACTTTTTTGAAAGCCTTGATAGGATGAAAGACTTTAATCCCTCCTATAGGAAGTTAGCTTATGCTTTAGATGAAAAAAAAGAAGCTGAGAAACTTTTAGGCTGGGCTAGAGACTATGGCGATGATGACCTAGTTATTATAGCTATGGGAGATAAGGGGCAAGTGACCAGGTTAAAAAACCCGATTTATACTTCTGCCTTTTCATTTTTTGCAGGCCTAGAAAAATCTGCCCCAGGCCAGCTAAATTTGGACCAGTTAACCTATGAATATTTTAAGGATTCAAGTCTGGGAAGGATTTGGCTTTATTCTAGGGGGGACTGTCTGGTAGGCCTAAGTATAGGAGAAAGAATTTTTAAAAACTGTTTTTTAAGAAAAACAAGGATTATAGAAGAGGCCATAGACCAGTTAGATGACTATCTAGAAGGGAAGAGAAAAGACTTTGATTTAGCCTATAACTTGGAACTGACAGACTTTCAGGAAAAAGTACTGGAAGAAACAAAAAAGATCTCCTATGGAAAGACCCTTAGCTATAAGGATCTAGCTAGGAGAATAGGAAGTCCCAAGGCCTATAGGGCTGTGGGAACCAGTCTTTCTAAAAACCCGCTAGCCCTTATTATTCCCTGTCATAGGGTGGTAAAGGCCAGTGGAGAACTTTCTTCCTACCGCTATGG
>JASLJE010000029.1 GCA_030152565.1 Peptoniphilaceae bacterium | reverse complement strand
GTATAGTCTAAAACTTCTGCCAACCTATCGTCTATCTCTATGGCTACAACCTTTTTAGCATGGAGTAAAAGTTCTTCTGTCAGGGTACCAAAACCAGGCCCTATTTCAAGAACATTGTCCTCCTTGCTAATATTGGCTGACTTTCTAATATTTCTTACAATATTTCCATCTATTAAAAAGTTTTGTCCCAGGCCCTTGGAAAAGCTAAAGCCAAATCTTTTCAATAGATCCTTTATTACCTTTGGTGAATATAATCTATCTCTTTTCATCAATTATCCTCATTGCTTCTATAAATTCTTCCCTAGCTATATTGTATGAATTTAATTTTTCCAGCATCCTCTTAGCATTGCCATAGCCTATGGATAATTCTTCTGCTAGAAGTATCCTTCTCTCCTTGGAATCAGCCTGGCCAACCAGGCCATAGTCCATCATGGTATTCATATCAAATCGCTCTATTTCTTCTATTTCTTCAGCCTTGGCCTGGGCCAGGGCCCTTCTTATATCTTCAGGTTTGGCATTTTCTATGCCTATGTCCCCCTTCTTCCAGGCCTTTTTCTGGCTCAAGTAGGCGTGTTTAGCCCCAGGGACATGATCTCTTATCTTTCTTCTAATATTATTACCTGCATAGTCAGGATCTGTAAAAACTATGATCCCCTGCCTGGCATCTAGGCTTTTTAACAGGTCTAGAAACTCCCTGTTAAAGCCATAGCCATGGGTGGACAAACAAGTACAGTCCACCGCCTTTTTAACAGCGGCTATGTCGTCCTTACCCTCTACTACTATAATCTCTTTTATCATAACTTTATTCCAAAGAATTCCAAGGTGTTTTCCAGGCTGGCCTGCCTGATTTCATTGGAATCCATATCCTTTAATTCTCCCAGCTTGTCAGCCACATAGTGGGTGTAGGCCGGTTGGTTTCTCTTTCCCCTATAAGGAGTCGGCGTTAAATAAGGAGAGTCAGTTTCTAGGACCAACCTGTCCAAGGGCACATTTTCTCCCACTCTTAAAAGCTTATTGGCGTTTTTAAAAGTCACTACTCCTCCCATGGATATAAAAAATCCCAGGTCTAAATATCTTTGGGCTACTTCCCAAGACTCTGAAAAAGCGTGAAGGAGAACCTTCATACCTTGGGCGTGTTCAAAAAGTATTTGATAGGTATCTTCTACAGCATCCCTAGAATGGATAACTATGGGAAGGCCTAATTCCTTAGCCAGATTTATCTGGTCTATAAAGACCTTTTTTTGAACCTCCCTATCAGAAAATTCGTAGTAGTAGTCCAGGCCTATTTCCCCTATGCCTACTACCTTTTCTTCCTGGGCCATCTTCTTGTATTCTTGCCTGGTGGCCTGGTCATAGTACTTGGCCTCATGGGGATGGGTCCCCACTAGGGCATAAATTCTTTCATTGGACTTGGCCAAGTCCAGGGCCGCCCTTGAAGAAGCCAGGTCTGAGGCAGGATTAATCATAAGTAAAACCCTGTCCTCTTCAAAGCTATCTATTATTTCCTGCCTGTCCTCATCAAATCTCTCATGATCTAAATGGGCATGAGAGTCTATTATATAATTTTTCATTATGAAATTTCAGCTCCATCCTCTATGTCTTCAAGAACTGATAACATGGTTAAATCCTTCTTGTGGTCGGCTGCAAGTAGCATACCTTGGGATTCTACTCCCCTTAATTTTACAGGCTTAAGATTCATAACAACTACAACCTTCTTGCCTATAAGATCTTCAGCCTTATACCACTTCTTAACTCCTGACACTATTTGTCTTGTTTCATCGCCTATCTTAACTTGTAAAACCAATAGTTTGTCAGCCTTGGGATGGTCCTTGGCTTCTAAGATTTTTCCTACTCTTAGCTTAACCTTGTCCACATCATCAATACTTATATAGTCTTCTTCTGCTATTTCCTCTTTCTCTTCCTCTATCTTGCCTACTCTTTTTTCAAACAGGGCCTTATTGGCTTCTTCTAAGTTAACTAGTTCCTTTTTAATATCCAATCTTTGGAAGAGATTTTCCTTCTTTTCAACCTTGGTTCCATTGGCTATTAAACCAAATTCCCTAGCGCTGTCCCAGCCTAGGTTTTTAACTCCTATTTGCTCACCTATCTTAACTGATGTATGAGGTAGGAAGGGCTCTATTAATTGGGCTATAATTCTTATAGATTCAATTAAATTATATAGGACAGTATTTAATCTAGCCATGTCTTCCTTGGCTAAAACCCAAGGCATGGTTTCATCTATATACTTGTTAGTCCTTCTAACTAGCTTCCATATAGCTTCTAGGGCATAGGAGAAGTTTAAGTCGTCCATATGTCTTTCCACTTCTACAATGGCTCCCCTAGCCACATTCTTTAAGTCCTCATCTACTTCTTCATCAACAGCTGTGTTTTCCAGGATTCCTCCATTGTATTTTTCCACCATGGAAGTAGTTCTAGATACCAGGTTACCCAGGTCATTGGCTAGGTCTGAGTTTATTCTTTGTAGGAATTTTTCATTGGTAAATTGACCGTCTGATCCAAAGGTAAACTCTCTTAGAACAAAGTATTTTAAGGCATCTATGCCGTATAGATCAATAATTGGCTCTGGATAGACAATATTTCCCTTAGACTTACTCATCTTGTCATCTCCAAACAAGATCCAACCGTGGGCAAATACTCTTTCTGGTAAAGGTAGATCCAAGGCCATAAGTAGGGCAGGCCAAATAATAGTATGGAATCTTACTATCTCCTTACCTACTAATTGCATGGATGCTGGCCAGTACTTGTCAAATTTTTCCTGGTCTGTTCCCAGTCCTGCTGCAGTTAAATAGCCTGATAGGGCATCTATCCAAACATAGATAACATGCTTGTCATCAAAGGGAACCTTTACTCCCCAGTCAAAGGAGGTTCTGGTAACTGATAGGTCGTCCAAGCCTTCCTTAAGGAAGTTGTTGACCATTTCCTTCTTACTTCTCTCAGGAGAAATAAATTCAGGGTGGTCTTCATAGTATTGGATTAATCTATCTGTATAGTTGGATAGTCTGAAAAAGTAGGTCTCTTCCTCTTGGTAGTGAACCTCTCTTCCACAGTCTGGGCACATGCCTTCTTCCAATTGACTTTCTGTCCAGAAGGATTCACATGGGGTACAGTAGTAGCCCTTATAGTGGCCCTTGTATATATCACCCTTGTCATATAACTTTTGGAATATGTCCTGGATGTTTTTTTCGTGGTCCTTGTCAGTAGTTCTTATAAAATAATCATAGTCTATTTCCAAGGTCTTCCATAAGTCCTTAATAGAATCTACTATTTCACTGGTAAAGTCCAGTGGAGCCTGGCCTTTTTTAGCTGAGGCTTCTTGTATCTTTTGGCCGTGTTCATCAGTACCTGTAACCAAGTAAACATCATAGCCTTGTATGGTCTTATATCTTTTCAAAGTATCCGCTATTATGGTTGTATAAGTGTGGCCTAAATGCAGGTTGGCACTTGGATAATAAAGCGGAGTTGTAATATAGTATGGTTTCTTTGTCATTTAATCTTCCTTTCTATCTTTCTAAAATCTTATTTATCTTGTTTATTATAGCATAATCTGAAAAATAATAAATAAATAAGAAGCCTTGCGGCTTCTCTTTATAAGCTATTATAACCCATTTGATAGGCTTTTTTGTTAATATCTATAATCTTTTCTGCCTTTTCTCCATAAACCTTGCTAAAACCTTCCCATAGATTTTTTTCATCTATAAGATTTTCTATCTTTTGAAAGGCTCCAAGCATTACCATGTTCAAGGACTTGGGACTTACTTCATTGGCCAATTCATTTACAGCTATGTAGTAGACATTTATGTCATCCCTCTTAGGTTTTAGGCCTATCAAGGATGAGTTAATATAAAGGTTACCACCTGGTAGTAGGTTTTCTTCAAACTTTTCTAAAGATGGCTCATTCATAACTATCAAGCTGTCTGCCTGGGTAACATTAGGTGCCCCTATAGGGTCGTCTGATATGATAACTGAACAGTTGGCAGACCCACCTCTCATCTCTGGTCCATAGGATGGCAACCAGGATACTTGTCTTCCTTCAGCCATGCCTGACGCAGCTAGGATCTGTCCCATACTCATGATTCCCTGGCCTCCAAAGCCAGATATAATTATTTTCTTTTCCATTAGATATCCTCCCTAAAATTTCCCAGTGGATAATATGGCATCATGTTGTCTCTTAACCATTGTAGGGCATCTGTTGGTGGCATTCCCCAGTTGGTAGGACAGGTTGATAAAACCTCTACTATACCAAATCCCTTATTGTCTAATTGTAGTTGGAAACACTTCTTGATGGCCCTTTTAGCCTTTCTAATATTGGCTGGACTATCAACTGATACCCTCTCTACAAACTTAGCCCCATCTATAGTAGCTAGAAGCTCGCTCATTCTCAAAGGCATACCGCTGTGTTCTTCAGTTCTTCCATAAGGGGAAGTTGATGTCTTTTGGCCAATTAAGGTAGTTGGAGCCATTTGACCTCCTGTCATACCATAAATAGCATTGTTGACAAATATTGTTGATATTTTTTCTCCCCTGTGGGCAGCGTGTATTATTTCTGCAGCCCCTATGCTGGCCAAGTCCCCATCACCTTGGTAGGTAAAGACAAACTTGTCTGGCATGGACCTTTTAATACCTGTAGCAACTGCTGGAGCCCTGCCGTGGGCAGCTTCAAACATGTCACAGTTAAAGTACTTATAGGCTAAAACTGAACATCCTACAGGTGCCACACCTATAGTGTCATCTAAAACATCTAATTCTACCAAACACTCAGCTATTAGCTTGTGGATTATTCCATGGGTACAGCCAGGGCAATAGTGAGTTTGCATTTGGGTTAAACCATTTGATCTTTCATATATTACTTTTTCCATCTTATGCCTCCAATATAGCCTTAGCTTGTTCGTATATTTCTTCTGTTGAAGGGATCATGCCACCCTGTCTTCCGTAAAAGTGAACCTTTTGCTTGCCTTCAACTCCAATTTTAACATCATCTATCATTTGACCTGTATTCATTTCCACTACTAGAACGTCCTTAGTGTCCAGGTTTTTATAACTGTCATAAGGGAAGGGCCATAAACTTATAGGTCTTATCATACCTACCTTGTAGCCTTCCTCTTCCAATTTGGCTATGGCTGACTTACATATTCTTGAAGTGGTACCAAAAGCTGTCATAACCAGGTCTGCCCCTTCTAGATTTATTTCTTCAACCCTTACTTCCTTGGCCCTTATCTCGTCGTACTTTTTGATAAGCTTCTTATTGTGGGCTTCTAATTCATCTGCTGACAGGTAAAGGGAGTTGATTACATTAGGTTGTCTCTTTCCCTTGGTCCCTGTTGCTGCCCAAGTTTTTTCTGGTAGATCTTTTTTCTCATATTCTTTAAATTCTACTGCTTCCATCATTTGACCTAGCATACCGTCTCCTACTATTAGGACAGGGTTTCTATACTGGTCAGCCATGTCAAAGGCTTCCATGGTTAAATCAACCATCTCTTGAACTGATGCTGGAGCTAGGGCTATAGTCCTATAGTCTCCATTTCCTCCTCCTCTAGTGGATTGGAAGTAGTCTGTTTGTGAGGGTTGGATACTTCCCAGGCCTGGGCCACCCCTCATCATGTTAACTATAACGCAAGGAAGTTCTGCCCCTGCCAAATATGTAATTCCTTCTTGTTTTAAGCTTATTCCTGGTGATGATGAGCTAGTCATTACCCTTTTACCAACACCTGATGCTCCATAAACCATGTGGATGGCAGCTATTTCTGATTCAGCCTGAACAAAAGTTCCTCCCACCTTGGGTAACTCTCTAGCCAAATACTCTGGAACTTCACTTTGAGGTGTTATTGGATAACCAAAGAAATACTTACAACCTGCCCTGATGGCAGCCTCTCCTACTGCTTCATTTCCCTTCATTAATACCTTAGTCATAAAACACCTCCTACACTTCTTTATATACGCTAATACATGAATCTGGACACATAAGTGCACAGTTTCCACAAGCTATACAGTCATCTATATTTTTTACAGAAGACGGACTATAGCCCTTAGCATTTATCTTACTATGGTCTATCTCTAGTACATTTTTAGGGCAGATGTTTACACATAGTAAACAGCCCTTACACCTATCTTGATCAATAATTACCTTTGCTTTTGCCATTTTTTTCTCCTCTACATCCAATCTTGTCTGAAATAAAGGTCTATAGCCATTATTTCACCATGTGTTTTTTTATTTAACTTTCCTATTAAATCTTTTCTTACCACAGTGTACTTAACTGGTATGTTTAATTTTTCTGACAATTGTCCTGCCAGGTCATCTCCATAATAAATATCTTCCACATCTGTATCCCTTAACATATGGGTGTTATTTACTAGGGCTGTAATCCTGGTCTTTGAAGTTTCCTCTATAGATTTTATAAATTCTAGGGCGGACTCTAGGTCCTTGGTCTCTGGCCTATTTCTATTTAGGACAAAGATGTGCTCATAGGTCTCCCTGTTTATAAGATTAGCATACCTGCCCAGGGCCCTGGCTCCAGACGGGTTTCCTCCCACGTCTATAATAAGTTTATAGGCCTTGTTTTCCAAGGGCCTTAAGATGGCAGGGTCTAGGGCTGGTATGTCCAGGCTATTGCCTTCTACCAGGCTGGAGATACACTCTATGCCCTGGCCTTCTAAAAACTCCTTGTTTTCCCTTAGCCTAAAGTACATATTAATAATGTCCAGATCTACTATGGCCACCTGATCCCTGGCCTTTTTCGCCTCTAAAGCATAATTAATGGCAAATTCCGTTTTCCCACTTCCAAAATGTCCTGTTACTATTGTTATTCTTTCACTCATATCTCATCCTAAAATTTCAATATATTTTTGTTGTCATTTACGAATATTCTCTTGGTCCTTAAAACATCTTCCAATCTTTTTTCAGCCAGTCTTTCTGCAGCCTTATTGGTGGATAGATCTTCATCTCTGGCAATTTCAAATATTTCTTCCAGTTGGTCATATATTTTTTCAACAGTTCTCATGGCCCTCTCTGGATTGTAGCCTCCATAAAGTTCATCAGCCACATTGATTACCCCACCTGCATTTATGATAAAGTCTGGAGCGTAAACTATCTTTCTTTCCTTTAGAAGCTCTCCATGTCTTTCTTCAGCCAGCTGATTGTTGGCAGATCCTGCTATTACCTTAACCTTTAATTTTTCCAAGGTCTTGTCATTTATGCTGGCCCCCATGGCACATGGACTGTAAATATCCAGGTCCATACTATAGGCGTCTTC
>JASLJE010000009.1 GCA_030152565.1 Peptoniphilaceae bacterium | reverse complement strand
CTCATGTAAATATGAGACTCTTTTCTTTAACTATTATCTTTTAGATTTTCTCCAGCCTGCGGCCCTGGCCTCGGCTTCTGTATTAAACCATCTTTCTCCCTTGGATGTGTCTATTTTTGTTTTATTGTAATAGGCTCCTCCAGGAAGGTGATAGATTTTTTCTCCCTTGCTATTGATGTTACCCTTTATCTTGCCATTAAAATTTTGATTAGGGTTGGTAGGTGGCTTGGGTTTTGTTTGTCCTCCACCGCTAGGCTTATATTCCATGCCCAGTCCCCACAGACCCATATTTTTATTTCTGGCTTCTCTTTCTAATTGTAGAAATTCACTGGTGTATCTAACATTTGGCGGATAGGTTGCCACTTGGGCGTAACCAGTTCTTAAAAGAGTTCTATTAAACATAATGTTATCTAGATAGACATAGGCTAAAAGTCTACCATAGTGGTCTCTTTCTTGAACGTCAAATTCCAGCCTAACTTGTTTGCCACTAAGTTTATTCTTGGTAAAGTTAGAAGCCCTTACTCCAAGATAGCTATTCTTAGACTTATCAGGATGGACTGACTCTGGAGTATCTACTCCTATAAGTCTTACTCTTTCATTTTTTCCATTAAAGTCTACTATGATGGTATCTCCATCAACAACCCTGACTACCTTGTAAAGTTTTTCCCTACTGGCTTTTACAAAGTTTGTATGAATCTTTATTTTTTGATTATTAAAGCTGGTATAGAAATAATTTCCCTTATAGTAACCATAAAATACATTATTGGGATAGGCCTTGCCAACCACCTTATTATTTAAATCCCTAAGGTTTACCCTAGATTTAATACTTATGGTAGTGTTAACAGGACTTTTGCTTATAAAGCTTTTATGAACCTTGTTAAGGGGCATAGAATTTTTAGTCCTACTTATAAAGTAATAGTTGCCACTTAGGTAACCATAGTAGCTTTCTCCCTTATAGGCCTTGGAAACGATGTTTCCCTTGCTGTCTCTAACATTTACATTAGAAGAAATGAAAAGCTCTTCAAGATTACTTTTCTTAGTTATAAAGTTAATATGAATTTTAGCATCCTTGTTATTAAAGGTGGTGTAAAAATAATTTCCCTTTACATAACCGCTTAAACTATTATTGGCATAGGCTCTGCCAATAATCTTGTTATTCATATCCCTGACATTGACATCAGCTTTTACAATAACGTTCTCATTTAAATGAGATGTGATAAAATTTGTATGAACTCTATGTAGAGCCTTGCCTTCTGAAAAGTAAAAATAGGATCCCTTATAGTAGCCCTTTAATTTTTCTCCCCGATCAGCCTTTCTAATAACTTTTTCTCCAGACTTATCTCTCACATTAACCCTGGCCTTAACATAGACGTCTTTCAGGTCTTGACTGCTTACATTTACATCTTCTGCCAGTACTAGAGAACCCACATTTACAAAGGATGTTCCCAATATAGCTACTAGCAGAAGTAGTGAAACTATCTTCTTAAATTTTTCTCTCATATATAACCTCCCACTTGAGTCAATTATACCTTAAGGAGGATAAAAATGCATAAAAAAAGCGCTATATTTAGCGCCTTGTCTTATTTGCTTAACTTTGCTTTTAATTCTATAGTGTCTTTTGCATCATTATTTTTTTCTAGAGTAAAGATTACTTCGCTACCTTCTTCAAGGGCTCCATCAAAGTCATAGGTGATTTCTCCACTTTGGAAAACTTCCCTTTTTTCTAAAAGTCTAGGTGCAAGAGCAGCTGATACTTCACGTGGTCTTCCTTCACTGTCTCCAACCTTTAGGCCAACAGGTGTAAACATTAGACCTTCTTCATTTTCCAAGTCCTTAACATTTAGATATTCATATTTAACTGTTACGGCCTTGTCTTCTGTAAGCTTGGCTTCTTTTATAAGAGCTGAGTAAAGTTCTGGTTCATGAACGATATCTTCATGAGGCTTCTTATCCATATTTATTTGCATTTTGTGAAGATCATCATAGATATCTTCATTGTCATCAGCTTCTTCTTCAGCAGGTTTTTCCTCATCATTGCCTTTTCCTTCGGCTTCTTCCTTATCTTCTTCAGGTTTTTCTTCTGCTGGTTTTTCAGCATCCTTATCATTTTCTGCGCTGGTATCACCGTCATTTACTTGGACAGTTTGTGATCCTCCACAAGCAGTTAAAGCTAGCATTGCAGCCATTAGTATGGCTAATAATTTCTTTTTCATATTTTCCCCCTCTTAATGAAAATCTATTATTATTTAATATTTACTTAATTACTCTATACTATAATATACCCTAAAGTATCTCATAGTAACTAATTATACATTTTGACCTCCTCCGGAATTTGTTATTTTTAACATTATACCATCATATAGCGTATAATAAAAATATTTATTGTATTTATTATCAAATTATGTCAATTAATTAATATCTACTTAAATCTATAAGTATTTATATAAAATATGTTATGATATTATTGTAGGTGGGTAATATTAATTGGCGATAAATTTTTAGGAGGTAAATACTATGAATGGACCATGTTTAAATTGTGATTTAAGAGATGGGGGATGTCATGATAGGTGTAAAAAATACCAAGAATTTAAAAGGACAAGAGAAAATATTAACCGCAAGAGATTTATGGCAAACACGAATTTGTATTATCCAAGCCTGAAAAGGAAGGCCTACAGATAGGTAAAAAGAGTATTTGATAATACTCTTTTTTTAGGATATAATTTATTATCATATTTAGAAAAAATCAATAAGAGAAAAAGACTTGCTAAAAATATTTATTTGTGATAATATTATTTTTGTCGTCAGTACTTTAGTCATAAGTATTTGACAAAAAAATATAATGAGTTTATAATAAATTGGTAAGCCCGGATAGCTCAGTCGGTAGAGCAGAGGACTGAAAATCCTCGTGTCACTGGTTCGATTCCGGTTCCGGGCACCATAAAAAATGCGGAAGTGGCTCAGTGGTAGAGCATCGCCTTGCCAAGGCGAGGGTCGCGAGTTCGAATCTCGTCTTCCGCTCCATAAATGGCGGCATAGCCAAGTGGTAAGGCAGAGGTCTGCAACACCTTCACCCCCAGTTCAAATCTGGGTGCCGCCTCCAAATCTTGAAGTCTTTTGATTTCAAGATTTTTTATTTTAAATAAAATAATATGCTATAATAGGGGATACTATGAATGGATTTATAATAGATAAGAAGGCTGATGGAGTCATCCTAAGTTACAAGGCTGACCCTAGACTAATAGCCTATATAGAAGAAAAAGACATAGATATAATCTACACTAGAAAGGTGGCTGTGGATGATAGGGTAGCAGATCATCCAGACCTACAAATCCACCCTATAAGAGAAGATCTCTTTATGGCTTCCAAGGATAGTTATGACTACTATAGGGAAAAATTAAGCCCCTATGGCCTGGAGGTAGTAAGGGCGACTAGTGACTTGGATAAGCTTTATCCTAGGGACTGTTCCCTAAATGTTGGAAGGCTAAAGAACTTTTATTTGACCAAGGAGGACGCCATTGATCCTGGCTTGGAGGAAGGACTTAAGCTTCAAGGACTGGAAGCTATTTATATAAAACAGGCCTATGCCAAGTGTTCAACTATACCCATAAGAGACTTTATTATAACATCAGATATAAAGATACATAGGTCATTAATCCAAAGGAAGCTAAAGAGCTATTTAATAGGATATGGCCACATAGCTTTAGATGGTTTTGACAGTGGAATAATAGGAGGTACTTGTGGTATGATAAACCAAAGCCAAATATTATTTACTGGCAATATAGAGAGCTATAAATATTATAAGGAATTAAGGAATATATTAGAGATAGAAAAAATTGAAGCCCTATATCCCAAGGATGTGGACTTGGTTGACCTAGGTTCAATTATTCCATTAGTTTACAAAAATAAGGAGGAAAGATGACAGATATAGTTAATCCATCAGTTTTACCAGGCTTTATGGAGTTACTTCCAGAAGATCAATTGGTATTTAACAAGATGAGAGATATAATAGAAAAAAACTTTATTAAATATGGTTTTTTCCCATTAGATACACCAGTTATTGAAAAAGAAGAAGTCTTATTATCAAAAGGTGGTGGCGAAACCCAAAAGCAAATCTTTAAGATTGATAAGCAATCTAGAAAACAAGCCTTGAGGTTTGATCTGACGGTGCCCTTAGCTAGATATGTGGCCTTAAATGCCAATGAGTTATCCTTTCCTTTTAGAAGATACCAAATAGGTAAGGTATATAGGGGAGAAAGAAACCAAAGGGGTAGATATAAAGAGTTCTACCAATGTGATATAGATATTATAGGCCATGAAAAATTAGCCATCTACAATGATGCAGAAATACCAGCAGTAATATATTCAGTCTTTAAGGACATGAATTTTACTGACCTACAATTCCACCTAAATAATAGGAAACTATTAAATGGTTTCTTTGATAGTCTGGGAGTAGAAGACATGGAAGCTTCCTTGAGGGCCATCGATAAGTTGGCCAAGATTGGGGAAGACAATGTTAGGGAAGAGCTTTTAGAAGCTGGCTTAAATGATGGACAAATAGATGAAATTTATAAGTTTATCAAGGACAGGGAAACTAATGAAGAAGTATTAGACCTACTTGATTCTTATAAGATAGAAAACGACTTATTCCAAACTGGTTTAGAAGAACTAAAGACAGTTTATGAATACATGCAAAAGTTTGGCATACCAGAAAAAAATATTAAGTTAAACTTGAGTATAACCAGAGGCTTGGACTATTACACAGGAACAGTTTACGAAACCTTTTTACTAGGCTATGAAAACATAGGTTCTGTATGTAGTGGTGGTAGGTACGAAGATTTAGCTTCAAACTTCACCAAGCAAAAATATCCAGGTATTGGACTATCAATTGGTTTAACCAGACTATACTATCAATTAAATGAGGCTGGCCTATTAAACTTTATGGGAGACAAGGGCTATATAAGAGCACTTGTTATACCTATGGATGAGACCAACTTGGATTATTCAATAGATGTTGTTGACAACCTTAGAAAGCTGGGGGTAACAAGTCAAGTATACACAGAAAAGGCTAAGATGAAGAAGAAATTCCAATATGCAGATAGGATTAATGCAGACTATGCTGTAATCATTGGTGAAAGCGAAATGGAAGAAAACAAGGTTTCACTTAGAAATATGAAAACAGGTGAACAAGAACTTATAGATAAGGAAAAATTAGGGGATTTCCTAAAATAGGAGGAAGAGATGGTTGAAGTAAGATTTCCCAATGGGGATAAAAAAGAATTTGAACAAGGTGTTCTACTATTAGATGTGGCTAAATCAATTTCAGAAGGACTTGCAAGAAATGTTTTAGGCGCAGTTGTAAATGAAGAAATCAAGGGCCTACAAGAGCCTTTACTGGAAGATGCAGACGTTAGATTTGTTAAATTTGACGACGAAGAAGGAAAACAAATATTTTGGCATACATCATCTCACTTGATGGCAGCTGCCATAGAAAAATTATACCCAGGAGTTAAGTTTGCTATAGGACCTTCTACTGATTCAGGTTTTTATTATGACATAGATAGTGATCATGTATTTACACCTGAAGACTTGGAAAAGATTGAAACAAAAATGAAGGATATAGTTGGACAAGGCTTGGAATTGGAAAGAGTTGAAATACCAAGAAATGAAGCTTTAGACTTATTCAAGGAAAGAAATGATATCTATAAGGTTGAAATCATCAGTGAACTTCCAGAAGATGAGTTAATTACCCTTTATAAGTTGGGAGACTTTGTGGACCTATGTAGGGGACCCCACTTATTGGATGTTAAGAAAATCAAGGCTGTAAAATTATTATCCATAGCTGGTGCCTACTGGCGTGGTGATGAAAAGAATAAGATGCTTCAAAGAATTTATGGAGTTTCTTTTGAAAAACAAAAAGACCTTAAAAAATATGTAAATATGATAGAAGAGGCTAAGAAAAGAGACCATAGAAAATTAGGTAAGGAATTAGACCTATTTTCAATCAAGGAAGAAGGTCCAGGCTTCCCATTCTTCTACCCTAAGGGTATGATCATTAAAAATGAATTGGAAGATTTCTGGAAGGGACTTCACACAAGAGAAGGCTATGGAGAAATTAAAACTCCTCTTATCTTAAATGAAGACCTATGGCATAGATCAGGCCACTGGGACCACTACCAAGAAAATATGTACTTTACTCAAATAGATGAAGAAGATTATGCTATTAAACCTATGAACTGTCCAGGTTCCATGTTGGTTTACAAGTCAAAACCTCACTCTTATAGGGAATTACCTATCAAGCTTGCTGAGTTAGGCTTTGTTCACAGACATGAATTATCAGGAGCCCTACACGGTTTATTTAGAGTTAGAGCCTTTACCCAAGACGATGCCCACATCTTTATGCTTCCATCACAAATCAAGGATGAAGTAAAGGATGTTATGAGATTGGCAGATGAAATCTACTCAGTATTTGGATTTAAATACAGAGTTGAAATCTCTACTAAGCCAGAAGACTCTATGGGGAGTCAAGAAGATTGGGATAGGGCAACAGAAGCTCTTAAGGAAGCTGTTGAAGAATTAGGTTTAGACTATAAGATCAATGAAGGAGACGGTGCCTTCTACGGACCTAAAATAGATATTCAATTAGAAGACTCTATGGGAAGACCATGGCAATGTGGTACTATCCAATTAGACTTCCAAATGCCAGAAAGATTTGAATTAACTTATATAGATGAAAACAATGAAAAACAAAGACCTGTAATGTTACACAGGGCCCTTTATGGTTCTATAGAAAGATTTATGGGAATCTTAATAGAACACTATGCTGGAAACTTCCCAGTTTGGTTGGCTCCAGTACAAGCTACTCTAATTCCGGTAAATATGGATTTACACTTTGACCAAGTTAAGGAAGTAGAAAAGAGATTGATAGCTGAGGGAATCAGAGTTGAACTTGACTCTAGAGAAGAAAAGATGGGAAGAAAGATAAGAGATTCTCAAGTTATGAAGGTTCCTTACCAATTAGTATTTGGTGATAAGGAGTTAGAAGAAAACACTGTATCAGTTAGAAGACACGGTGAAAAGAAAACTAGTGAAATGTCTCTTGATGACTTTATAGCTCAAATTAAAAGAGAAATTAAGGACAAGGAACAAAACTAAAAAAAATATTGACAGGGGTATCTCCTTGTGATATCATGATGTAATGAAAGCAAGAAGAGGTACCTACTCTCACCTTAGGGCACGAGCTGCTAAGGTTATAATTAAAGATCCGAAACGTAAATTAGGATAGTAGTGGGTATTTTCTCACTACTATTTTTTGTATATTTAGGGAGGTGTAGGATATAAAGGAACTTCAAATTAATGAAGAAATTAGGTTCAAAGAGGTTAGACTTATTGGGCCAGAAGGCGAGCAACTAGGTATTTTCTCATCAAGAGAAGCGTATGACATGGCTGTTCAAAAAGGTAAGGATTTAGTTTTAATAGCACCTAACGGAAAACCACCAGTATGTAGGATAATGGATTATGGTAAGTACAGATATGAAATAATCAAGAAAAATAAGGAAGCTAAGAAAAAACAAAAGACTACCAACTTAAAGGAACTAAGACTTTCACCAAATATTGAAAGTCATGACTTAAATGTTAAGGCTAGACAAGCTAGCAAGTTCTTAACGTCTGGAGACAAGGTTAAGGTTAGCGTTAGATTCAGAGGTAGAGAATTAGGTCATACTGATATAGGTAGAAAAGTATTAGAAGATTTTGCTGCTTTAACTAAAGAAGCAGGTGAAATAGAGAAAAGACCAAGAATGGAAGGTAGAAGCATGGTAATGTTTTTACAACCAAAGAGTGAAAAATAGGAGGATTAGTTATGGGAAAAATGAAAACACATAGAGGTTCAGCTAAAAGATTTAAAAGAACTGGATCTGGTAAAATAAGAAGACATAAAGCATACAGAAGCCACTTAACTGGTAAAAAATCACAAAAGAGAATCAGAAACTTACGTAAACCAGCACTAGTGAGCCCTGGGGACATGAAAAGAATAGACAAGATGATTCCATAATTTAGGAGGTAGAGAAAGATGGCAAGAGTAAAAGGTGCAGTCAATGCAAAGAAAAATCATAAAAATGTATTAAAACAAGCTAAGGGATATTACGGCGGAAAATCCAAATTATACAGAACAGCAAACCAAGCTGTTATGAAATCCCTAAATTATGCATATATCGGAAGAAAAAGAAGAAAAAGAGACTTCAGACAATTATGGATAGCAAGAATAAATGCAGCAGCTAGAGCAAATGGTATGAACTACAGCACATTTATTTCAGGATTGAAAAAAGCTAATATTGACGTTAACAGAAAAATGTTATCAGAAATAGCTATCAATGATGCAGAAGGTTTTAAAGAATTAGTTAATATAGCAAAACAAGCATAATAAACAAACATAAAAGTTCCGTTAAGGGACTTTTTCTATTTAGGAGAAACTATGTTTATAAAACGTATTGTTAATAATAAAAGGATTACTAAGAATCCACCATTTTTATTGTTCATAATGTACATTTATTTAATAGTAATAGGCACAGTTCTTCTAATGCTTCCAATCTCTTCAGCGACAGGTGAAGTAACAGGATTTATCGACGCATTATTTACGGCTACATCAGCCCTATGCGTAACAGGTTTAACTACTGTAACTACTGCAAGTCATTGGAATACATTTGGACATGTGGTTATAATTGTACTTATTCAATTAGGTGGTTTGGGAGTTATGACAGCTGCAGGATCTGTTGCCCTAATACTTAAAAGAAGGATTAGTGTGACAGAAAGAATCCATTTAGCAGAGGAAAAAAATGCTGAAACCATATCAGGTATGGTCAAGCTAATGAGATACATCTTAAGGGCAACCTTTATAATAGAGGGTATAGGAGCTATACTTTTAGCCAGCAGGTTTATACCAGACTATGGCCTGGGCAAGGGACTTTGGTTTGGAGTCTTCCATTCTATAGCCGCCTTTTGTAATGCTGGTTTTGATATTATAGGAGACGCCAGTGTTGTTCCCTATGTGGACAATATTATAGTTTCTACGACTATTATTTTATTAATTTTATTTGGTGGTCTAGGCTATGGGGTCTACAGAGATGTTGTACAAAAGAAAAAGTTTAAAAAGTTAACCTTACATACTAAAATAGTAATAGTTACAACACTTGCTATAACCTTGGGAGGGGCCTTGATAACTCTACTACTAGAGTGGTCCAATCCGGAAACCATGGCTAATCTATCCCTAAAGGGTAAGATTTTGGCTTCCTTCTTCCAGGTTACAACATCAAGAACAGCAGGATTTTTCTCAATTAGTCAAGGTGGTATGAGGCAGGCGACAGCCCTTCTAACCATAGTAATCATGTTTATAGGTGGTTCTCCAGCGGGAACTGCAGGTGGTATAAAGACCACTACAGTAGCCATGCTTTTACTAGTTTCCAGATCTAGTATTAAACAGGCCAAGGATATAACTACCTTTAGGCGTAGAATACCTAATGAATTGGCTAGAAAGGCCACTACTATCTTTATAGTAGCCATAGTTTTTGTCCTATTGGTAAGCTTTGTTCTTACTATAATAGAGACAGATAAGGATTTTTTAGATATACTATTTGAAGTGACATCAGCCTTTTCAACTACAGGCTTGACCAGGGGAATCACCACATCATTGACAACTGCAAGTAAGGTAATTATTGCAGCTACTATGTTGTTTGGTAAATTAGGTCCCCTAACTATGATGTTTGCATTTACTACTAAAGAGACACCAAAAGCTTTTAGAGAAGCTGAAGAATCAATTATTGTGGGGTAAAATATGAAGGTTAAAGAATTTGCTATTATAGGTTGTGGTAGATTTGGTAATAGTTTAGCTACTACCTTAAGCGACCTGGGTCATGAAGTTATAGTTATAGATAAGAGGGAAGAGGTAATCAATAAGATTGCCCCAGTAGTTACTTATGCTGCTGTGGCAGATGCCAATGACGAAGAGGCCTTGAGAGACTTGGGGATTTCCAATGTTGATACGGCTATTGTAGCCATTTCATCAGACTTTGAAGCATCTATTATGTCGACTATAACCTGTAAAAACTTGGGGATTGAAAATGTTGTTGCCAAGGCAAAAAACGACACCCATGCCCTAATTCTTAAGAAGGTGGGAGCAGATAATGTGGTTATACCTGAAAGAGATATGGGAGAAAAACTAGCCCATAGTTTGTCTTCTAAAAACGTGGTAGAATTTTTCAACCTGTCCTCTGAGCACTCTATCCTAGAGATTAGGGCGCCTAAGAAGTGGATTGGAAAATCTATTCAACAATTAAACATCAGGGCCAAATATGGCTTAAATATACTGGGAATCATTAGGACTGACGGCAGGCTAAATGGTAATCCAGGACCCTTGGACGAAATACTTCCAGGGGACAATCTAATAGTTTTAGGTGATGTAGAGGACCTGGCATTATTAGAGGGGATGGACAATGAGTAGTCTTATTACCAGCCCCAACAACCAATATATTAAATATACAAAAAAATTAAGATTAAAAAAATTTAGAGATAAAGAAAATAAATTTATTATAGAATCAAAAAAACTGATAGATGAAGCAGTCAGATCAGACATGGACTTGGACTTTATCTTGTTGGCAGAGTCCTGCCATCTAGAAGAGGAATACCCTAGGTCTTACAGGGTAAAGGACAGTTTATTCAAGTCCCTATCTAATATGCAAAGCCCCGATGGGGTCTTGGCTGTAGGTAGGAAAAAAGAAGAGTTTGATCCAAGAGAAGACAAGATTTTAGTCATGGACAGGATTCAAGATCCTGGTAATGCAGGTAGTTTAATCAGGTCTGCTGAAGCCTTTGGCTTTAGGGATATAATCCTTATAGACAGTGTAGATGTCTACAATGACAAGGCCCTAAGGGCGTCAATGGGATCTAGCTTTAGATTAAATTGTATAAATAAGTCCTATGGTGACTTGGAAGACTTAAGGTCTTTAGGCTATAAGATTTACTCAGCTGACATGGCTGGTGAAGACTATAGAAAAGAGGACTATAGTTCAAAACTTATCCTGGTTATAGGAAATGAAGGCCAGGGCATATCCAGAGATATTGAAAAAATCCTTGATAGGACTATAAAAATTCCTATGCAGGGAGAGATAGAATCTTTAAATGCCGCTATTAGTGGCTCTATAATAATGAGTGAAATTAGTTCAAGATAAGCTGGAAAATTCCAGCTTTTTTCTTTATAATCATCAATTAGTTTTACACTTATTTAGTCTATGCTATAATGTTTTAATAGGGATATAGCGTACATGGAGGAATATATGAGAGATAAATTAAATGAAATAAACAAAAAGACTATTGACCGAATTGATAGTATTAATAAAAGTGAAGAATTAGAAAAAATTAGGGTTGAAATCCTGGGTAAAAAAGGAGAGCTTACTCTTATATTAAGAGAGATGGGCAAGTTATCCAAGGAAGAAAGACCTGTAATTGGTCAATTGGCCAATGAAGTTAGGCAGGATATTACCAAGGCCATAGCTGAAAAAAATGATGAGCTTAAGTGGAAAAAACTTCAAAGACAAATCTTAGAAGAGACCTTAGACGTTACAGCTCACAAGGATTTAATCAGCATGGGCCACAGACACCCACTGCAACAAACCATGGAAGAATTGGAAGACTTATTTAGAAATATGGGCTTTGATGTAATTGATGGACCAGAGATTGAGACTGTGGAAAATAACTTTGATAAGTTAAATTCACCTAAAACTCACCCATCAAGATCCTTAAGTGATACATTTTATATAGATAAAGAGACCCTACTTAGGACCCATACATCACCAGTTCAAGTTAGGACTATGATGGAGCAAAAGCCTCCAATTAGAATGGTTTCAGCAGGAAGAACCTTTAGATTTGATGATGTGGATGATACCCATTCACCAATGTTCCATCAAATAGAAGGTCTAGTGGTAGATGAAAATGTATCCATGGCCAACTTAATAGATACTATAAATGTCTTTATTAAACAATTATTTGGAGACGATATAGAAACTAGATTTAGACCTCATCATTTTCCTTTTACAGAACCATCTATGGAAGTAGACGTTTCATGTTTTAGCTGTAGGGGTAAGGGCTGTCAGGCTTGTAACTATACAGGATGGAGTATGGAACTTTTAGGTTGTGGTATGGTTCACCCAAATGTTTTAGAAATGTGTGGAATTGATTCCGAAAAATATACAGGATTTGCATTTGGTATGGGAATAGACAGAATCACAATGGTTAAGTACGGCATAGACAATATTAGATTATTGTATGAAAACGACAAGAGATTTTTAGAACAGTTTTAGGAGGAATAGATGTTAGTACCTGTAAAATGGATGAAAAAATATATTGATATAGATAATTCCACAAGAGAAATAGCCGATAAGGTAACTGATTCTGGATCACACGTTGAATCTATAACTGATTTAAGCAGTGAATTATCAAATATGGTCATAGGGGAAATTATGGAAATTAGACCTCATGAAACCATGAAAAAATTGTCAATAATAAAATTAGACTTAAAAGATAAGGAAATAGAACTAATAACTGGAGCCAAGAACATGAAGGTTGGCGACAGGGTAGTAGCTGCCCTAGAAGGTGCCAGCCTACCAGGGGGAATAACTATAGGAATTGCTGAGTTTGGAGGAGTAATGTCTCCAGGCATGCTTTGCTCCTATGATGAATTAGCCATAGCGGATGGGGCTATTCCAAAGGAAGTAAAGGATGGCATTATCATCCTAAAAGACGATGTTGAAGTTGGAGCAGATGCCCTAGTTGAACTAGACATGGACCAAGAAGTTATAGAGTTTGAAATAACTCCTAATAGACCAGACTGTCTATCCATGATAGGTATGGCTAGAGAAACTGCAGCGACCTTTAATAAAAAAATTACCCTACCAGACAACAGTCTTTCAAAGGGTAGTGATAGAATAGAAGACCATGTGAAAGAAATAGACCTTAAGACTGATAGCTGTCATAGGTTTGTTGCTAGAGTTATGACTGATGTAAAGGTAACAGACTCTCCACAATGGATTAAAAACTACCTTATATCAGCAGGTGTAAGACCTATAAATAACATCGTAGACTTGAGTAACTTTGTCATGCTAGAGTATGGCCAACCCTTACACATCTACGATTTAGATAGGATCAATCACGAAAAAATTACAGTTAGATTGGCTGAAGATGGGGAAGTATTCACCAGCTTGGACAAGGAAGAAAGAAAACTAGAAGCTGGCGATATTGTAATTTGTGATGGAGACAATAAACCTATATCCCTAGCGGGAATTATGGGAGGATTGGATTCAGAGGTAACAGAAACTACTAAAAACATTTTAATAGAAGCTGCCAACTTTGATTCAGAGTCTATAAGAAAGACATCTAAGAGATTGGGCTTAAAATCAGAAGCATCCTATAGGTTTGAAAAAAATATTCCTCTAGAGTATGCAGAAGAAGCATCCAAGAGATTTGTTAAGCTAATGTTAGACCAGGAAGATGGAAAACATATAGAAGGAAGTCTAGATGCAGGCAAGAAGAAAACAGATGATATACAAATTAAGTTAAGACCAGCTAGGGCCAATAGTTTATTAGGTGTAGACCTGGATGAAAAAACTATTATTTCCTACTTGGAAAGTTTAGAACTTGTGGTAAATAAGAAGGATGATTACCTATTGGTAGATGTTCCTTACTTTAGATCTGACCTTCACATAGAAGCTGATTTAATAGAAGAGATAGGTAGACTTTACGGCTTCCACAATATAGAAGCCAAGCCTTTAAGAGGGGACCTAACCAGGGGAACCAAGAGTAAGAAAAGAGATTTCTATGATCATTTAAGAAATGATTTATATGCCCTAGGCTATTTAGAAACCTTGACCTACTCCTTTATAAGTCCAAAGACCTATGACAGGTTAAATCTTAAAAAGGAAAATGAACTTAGAAATTCTGTTAAGATTCTAAATCCTTTGGGAGAAGACTTCTCTGTTATGAGAACTACCATAATAGGAAACATGTTGGACTTGATAAAGAGAAACCTTAACAATAAGGCTGATGACTTAAGAGTATTTGAACTTGGAAATATCTTTATGCCAGACCAAGAAGAAGTTGGTATAGACAATAAGGTTGTGACTATGGGACTTATGGGAGACTATGATTTTTACTATCTAAAGGACTCTCTAATTAAACTACTTGCTAAAAATGGCATAGATGGTTTAACCTTTGTTGCCAATAGGGAAAATGAAATTTTCCACGCTGGTAGGTGTGCAGATGTTTATATAGAAGATTGTAAGATTGGTGTTATAGGAGAGATAGACTTTTTAGTTAGGGAAAACTATGATCTATCCAAGAGAGTTTATGTTTGCGAAATCAACCTAGACAAGGCCTATGACTATAAGAAGCCTTTAACTAAGTATGAGAAAATATCCAAGTATCCTATGATAGAAAGAGATATTGCCTTAATCTTAGAAGAAGAGGTAGAATCTGCCAAGGTAGTAAATATAATTGAAGAAAATGGTGGAGACCACTTAAAGTTTGTTCAATTATTTGATATTTACACAGGCGATCAAATAGAAGATGGTAAAAAATCTATGGCCTATAAGATAGGTTTCCAATCAAATGAAAGAACATTGAAGGACAAGGAAGTTAAAAAGGCCTTTGAAGAAATTCTTGAGGCTTTAAATGAGGCCTTTAACGTGAATTTAAGGGGTTAATCATGGAAAAAACTAATAGGTACACAGTAGAACTGGGAAACAATAGTTATGTTCTTAAAAGTAATAGAAGTAGACAGGAGACAGATCACATAGTTAGCTATGTGGACAGGGAAATAAAAAAGGCAGAAGTTAATATTTCTAAGAGAAATCCAACCATGGTAGCTACTCTAGCAGCCTTGAATATAGCTGATGAGTACTACAATGTATTAAAAGATCACGAGCATCTTAAGGAAGTAGCCTCAGTACCTATAGAAGAATATGAGCCCTTAAAGGAAAATTATGAAAAAACTTTAAGATCCAATAAGTTGCTTAAGGAAGAAAATGACCAGCTAAAAAAAGAAATCAAGGACTTAAAACTTCAAGTGGAGTTGACCAGCCTTGACAGGGATAATTTTAAGCTGGAGTTGGACAGGAAGATAACTTCCTCTGACAAGCTAAAGATCCATTTGGAAGATTTAATGGACAAGCTTAAGGCTCAGGAGAAGGAAACACTTTTGGCCAAAAAGCAACTACAGGAAAATATCAATAGAAATAGGGATATGGATGAAAAATAATTATGAAATACTAGCACCAGTAGGAAATTGGGACATGTTTTATGCCGCAGTGGCCGCTGGTGCGGATGCTGTCTATATGGCCGGCCATAAGTTTGGAGCCAGGGCCTATGCCAATAACTTTTCCATAGAGGATATAAGAAACTTGGTGGCCCATGCCCATCTTAGGGATATAAAGGTCTATATAACAGTTAATACACTAATAAAAGATGAAGAGCTAGAGCAAATATACCAGTATATAATTGAATTAGTAGAGGCTAAAGTTGATGCCTTGATCATTCAAGATTTTGGCATATACAATATTATAAGAAAATCCTTTCCTGAATTGGAAATCCACGCCAGCACTCAAATGGCTATAAATAGCTTGAACTCAGCCCGCTACATAGAAGACTTGGGCTTTGAAAGAGTGGTTGTAGGCAGGGAGGTTGACCTGGATGAAATTGCAGAGATAGGTAAAAAAACCAGTCTGGAAATAGAGGCCTTTATGCATGGGTCTCTTTGTGTTTCAGTGTCAGGCCAGTGTCTGATAAGTTCCTTGATAGGACAAAGATCTGGAAATAGGGGCAGGTGTGCCCAGCCTTGTAGAAAGGTTTATGACTTAAAAAACAAGGATGGCAGGATTATAAGCAAGTATTCTGACAGTTTTTTAAGTGCCAGGGATTTAAATCTTATAGATGATATAAAAAAACTTCAGGAAATAGGGGTTTACTCCTATAAGATTGAAGGCAGGATGAAGAAGAAGGAATATGTCTATACAGTGGTAAGCGAATATAAGAAGGCCTTGGAAGACAAGCCTTATGATAGGGATAGACTAGCCACCGTATCCAATAGAAAGTTTACTAGAGGATTAGCCTTTGGAGACTTTGGAAAAGACTACTACAATGAAAAAGATTCCATATCTGGAGAACTGGTAGGCCATGTTGAAAAACATGCTAGGACCATAAACTTTAGGGCCAGTAAAAACCTGGTAAAGGAAGATATAATTTCAGTAGAAAACATTAAAAACAGAAGATTTAACCTGACCTTGACTGAGGACCTTAAGGGGGGACAGGTCTGGGATTTAAGTCGTTACAAGGATTTAAAAGACGGCTGTGCAGTCTATAGAATCCATTCTAAGGAGCTAGTAGACCAACTTGATCATAGCCTTGAAGAAGACATTAAAAGGCCTATAGACTTGACTCTAAGCCTTAAGAAGGGGAAGAAGGCTAGTGCTAGGATAGAGATGGATGGAAAAACCTTGGAAGTAGAGGGGGATTTTCTAATAGAAGAATCCTTAAATAGACCCTTAAGTGAAAAAAAGGTTAGAAGTCAGATGGATAGGATGGGAAATACCATCTATGAAATAGCAAGTTTTGATTTAGACATGGACCAGGACATCTTTATACCTGTAAGCTTTTTAAATAGTTTTAGAAGATCAATAACTGACTTCTTGGACCAGGAACTTTTAGCTAGAAAAGAAATTACTAGAAGGGCCTATCCAAGTTTAAAAGATGAGAAGATCGACAGGAAAAAGACCTTGTCCTATGAATATATGAGAGATTTTTCTAGGGATATTGATTTTTCTAAAATTGGAAGGGTTTATAGCCACAATTTAGAAAGCCTAAAAGACCTAAGACAGGTTTATCAAGGACCAGTATATTTTATTGGTCCTAGGATTATGACGGAAAAAGACTATGACAGGCTAGGAAAGAATTTGGAAACCAGCCTGGATTTAATAGATGGATTTGGAGCCAATAGCTGGGGAGATTTTTACTTTTACCAGGCCTATGAAAAGCCTATCCATTTGGAGAGTCACTTAAATATATTTAACTCCCAGGCCATAGACTTTCTTTTAGAAGAGGGCATAGACGATTTTAGTTTAAGCCAGGAATTAAATGTAGATGAAATAGACCAGCTGATAAAAAGACAGGCCAGGTGTGAAATCCTAGGCTATGGTCAGCTATCACAGATGATACTTAAGCACTGTCCAGCTTCTATAGTCAAGGGGTGTAAGGATGATTCCCAATGTGGAACTTGTCCTTTTGCCAAGGACATAAGCCTGGAAAATGAGTATGATAGTTTGCCAGTTTACAGGAATTTTGGCTATAGTGAAGTCCTTACAGATAGGCCTATAAATATTTTGACCATGGAAGATAGGATGAGATCTTTGGATGTAGACTCTATTAGGCTGGTAGACAGAGAAGATGAGAATATGAAGGAAGTAGTAGATAAGTTTTACCAATCCTTTATACTGGGTAAGAAAACATATATGGATTCAAATAAATATATTTTGGGTCACTACAATAGAGGTGTTATATAGTGGAACAAAAAACATTAGAGACAATAGAGTATCATAGGATTAAGGAAAGGTTGGCCGATAGGGCCCATTCAAGCTTGGGAGCTGAAAGGTGTAGAAACCTTCTTCCAAGTACGGATATAAGAGAGGTTGAAAGACTTCAAGAAGAGACCAGAGATGCCTTAAAACTAATAATTAAACATGACAATCCGCCTTTATATGGTATACATGACTTAAGTAAAATCATGAAGAGGTTGGAACTGGGAGGAGTTTTAGATAATGGGCAGTTTATGCAAATATCAGACTCCCTAAGAGTATCCAGGTCCTTAAAAGACTATATAAGGGAATATGAGGATAAAAATGATGATGAAGACAATAGGATGTCTGAGCTTATCAAGACTCTTTATTCCAATATTAGGGTGGAAGAAGAAATAAATAGGATTGTTATATCTGAAGATGAAATTGCAGATGATGCTTCCAAAAATCTTTTTACCATAAGAAGGGGCATCAAGCAAAAAACCAAGGATGTAAGAGACAGATTAAATGCCATAGTAAAGGGCAGTCAAAATAAGCTACAGGAAAACTTGATAACCATGAGGGACGGAAGATATGTAGTCCCAGTTAAGGCTGAGTCTAGAAAGTTTTTCCCAGGAGTGGTTCACGACCAATCATCTTCTGGCCAAACCCTTTATATAGAACCGATGGCAGTGGTAGAAATAAACAATGAGATTAGAAAATTAGAGTTAAAGGAAGTAGAGGAAATCAATAAGATCCTCAGGGACCTATCAGACCTTTGCAACCTTTACAATGAAGAGATAGCAGGCAATCAGGACAAGTTAATCCAAATAGATTTTAACTTTGCCAAGGGACAATTGGCCTATGAAATGCAGGCCATCAAACCTATCTTAAACGATAAAAACATTATAAATATAAAAAATGCCAGACACCCTCTACTAAAGGGGAAGGTAGTGCCTATAAGCATTAGCCTGGGCAAGGACTATAGGGCCCTAATCATAACAGGTCCCAACACAGGTGGTAAGACAGTTACCCTAAAGACTTTAGGACTTATGACAGTAATGGCCCAATCAGGCCTTCACCTACCTTGTGATCAGTTTTCAGAACTGGCTATTTTTGAAAATATTTTCGCTGATATAGGAGACAGGCAAAGTATAGAAATGTCCTTGTCAACCTTCTCAGCATCCATGACTAATATAGTGGATATTTTAGACAGGGCAGATGATAAGTCCCTGGTTCTTTTCGATGAGTTGGGCTCAGGTACAGATCCGACAGAAGGAGCTGCCTTAGCCATGTCAATAATAGACAACTTAACCCAAAGGGGAGTTTTAACCGTATCTACAACCCACTATAGTGAGCTTAAGCTTTATGCCATATCTACAGACCAGGTACAAAATGCCTCTGTAGAGTTTGACGTGGAGACCCTAAGTCCTACCTATAGGTTGATAATAGGTACGCCAGGTAAGTCTAATGCCTTTGAAATAGCTAGAAGACTAGGCTTGGACAATGATATTTTGGCAGAGGCCAATGACTATATATCCAAGGAAAATGTGGAGTTTGAAGACCTGATTAGCGACATAGAAACTGACAGGATTAGGTTGGAAGAAAAACTAGCAGAAGTAGAAAAACAAAAAAGAGACTATGAGATTTTAAATGAGAGACTGGACAAGGAAATTTCTAAGCATAGACAGGACAAGGAGTCAGAGGTTGAAGAAGCCAAGGCCCAAGCCCTAGCTATTTTAGAAGAGGCCAAGGAAGAGTCTAAGAAAATCCTTAAGTTTGCCAAGAGTCAAACAGGATATTCAGATAAGGAGTTGGACAGGGCCTATACTATGGTCCACGACGAATACAAGGACTTATCAGAAAAATATATTAAGCCTAAGAAAAAGAGAATCAATACCAAGGCCCCAATAGACGATTTAAAATTGGGTGAAACAGTAAAGATTTTATCCATGGATGACCAGGGAGTGGTTCAAACCCTTCCGGACAACAATGGAGACTTGACAGTTCAAATGGGCATTCTTAAATTTACTGTAAACATCAATGATGTGGTCAAGGTAAAGGAAGAGAAAAAAGAAGTAAAACAAAAGACAAGCTATAGGAATATACTGAAAAACAAGGCTGGCCAAGATGTGTCTAGAGAGCTGGACATAAGGGGTATGAATGTGGATGAGTCCATAGGAGAAATTGAAAAACACCTGGATGACGCCATTTTAATGGGCCTAAAAGAAGTAAGCATTATTCATGGTAAGGGAACTGGAGCCTTGAGAGAAGGCGTTACAGACTACCTAAAAAGAAGTAGATATGTTTCCAAGTATAGGCTTGGAAGCTTAAAAGAAGGAGGAGCAGGTGTTACAATTGTAACCCTTAAATAGTATGGATTATAAATTAGAGATTTCAAAAGTATTAAATAATTTAGATATAGGTATGGATGTGGAAGACATCTACCTAAGTATGGAGGTACCTCCCAACAAGGAAATGGGAGATTATGCCTTTCCTTGCTTTAGACTGGCTAAGACCTTTAGAAAGTCACCTAATATGATAGCTGAAGATTTAAAGGACAAAATAGAATCTGATATTTTAGCTGAGGTTAAAAATGTTGGACCTTATTTAAACTTTTTTATAGACAAGCAAAAATTAGCTGAATACACTCTTTTGGAAGTATTTAACAAGGCTGAAAAATACGGAAGTTCAAATATGGGAGAAGGTAAAAATATAATTGTTGAATACTCTTCAACCAATATAGCAAAACCCTTCCATATAGGTCATATTAGATCTACAGTTCAAGGGGATGCTTTAAAGAGAATCCACAAGCACTTAGGCTATAATACAATAGCTATTAACTACCTGGGAGACTATGGAACCCAATTTGGAATCCTTATATCTGCCTATAGAAGGTGGGGAGATAAGGAAGCCATCAATAGGGATCCTATAAATGAGTTGTTAAAGCTTTATGTAAGATACAATAGTGAAGCTGAAGACAAGCCTGAAATGATGGATGAAGCCAGAGACTGGTTTAACAAGTTGGAAAACAAAAACCCAGAAGCCCTAGAATTATGGTCCTGGTTTAAGGATATAAGTCTTAAGGAATTTAAGAGGGTTTATGACCTATTAAATATTGAATTTGACTCCTTTGACGGAGAGCACTACCACTCTCAATTTATACCTTCAGTTATAGAAGAGTTAGAGGAAAAAAACCTACTAGTCGAATCAGAAAATGCTAAGATAGTAGACCTTTCTGACAAAGATGTAGCTCCTGCCTTAATAGTTAAGAGCAATGGTTCATCAACCTATATAACTAGAGATATAGCAACAGCTATCTACAGGAAGGACCACTATAAATTTGATGAAAATATCTATGTGGTAGCTACCCAACAAAATCTACACTTCCAACAATTAAAATACGTTTTGGAAAAGATGGGCTATGACTGGTATGACCAGTGCCACCATGTTGCCTTTGGTATGGTAGGCCTTAAGGATGGAACCATGTCCACTAGAAAGGGTAAGGTAGTCTTCTTAGAAGATGTCTTAAACCAATCTATAGATAAGACCCTTTCCATAATAGAAGAGAGAAACCCAGATTTAGAAAACAAGGAAGAAGTTGCTAAGCAAATAGGTATAGGAGCTATTAAGTTCCAAGAGCTTTTCAACAATAGAATCAAGGATTATACCTTTGACTGGGATGAAATATTAAACTTTGAAGGAGAAACAGGACCTTATGTTCAATATACCTATGCTAGGGCCAACAGTATCCTTAATAAGTACGGTCAAGATGTTGTGGCAGATGTAGACTTTAGCTTTATCAATTCCAAGGAAGAAATGGACTTGGTTACGACTATCTACAACCTACCTCAAGTTATAGTGAATGCTAAGAACAAGTATGAACCATCCTTGATAACTAGACACTTAACTGAGATAGCCAAGGCCTTTAACAAGTTCTACAATACAACCCACATTTTAAATCTTGAAGAAAATGAAAAGAAAGCAAAAATCCTATTAGTTTATGCGACTAAGATGTCCATAGCCATAGGAATGAATTTATTAGGAATAGACTGTCCTGAAAAAATGTAGGAGGTTTTATGGAAGTTTTAAAAGATGCACTTACAGTAAACAAGAAGGCATTTGAAAACACGTTAAAATCCATTAAAAACATACCTATTATAGCCTTGGTTTTGATAGTATATACTATTTTACAAACCTTATTTAACCTTTTGATAAGTCCTTTGAATATCTTGGCTAATGGTATGATAGCGGGCCTTATAAGATATGTTTTTAATATCTTACTCTTGTCCAATCTATTGGGAATTTTATTTTCAGTAGTTAATTATAATAGGATTACAAAAAATGACTTGACCAGCGGTTTTCAAACTTATAAGGGTCAATTGATGAATACTTACTTTATTTTCTACCTGGCAGAATGGGTTATCTACTCTTTTGTAAATAGCCTGGGCTATGGAGGATTAAATACTAATGTCTTGTCCAGTATCCTACTTTTTATAATAATGTTTATAAAAAGTCCGATTTTTGAAATGATCTACCTGGATAATTCTTATGGCATGGAGGCCATTAAAAGGTCTCTTAGCTTTATCAAGGATAACTTCCTACAATGGGGGGTTATCAATATAGTTTTTGTAGTATTCTACCAAAGGTTCTTTCAAGTCTTTATATTTGGAAACCTCTTGTTGAAAGGGCCAGGTCTAGGGCTTATTATTAGGGTTTTACTATCCCTTTGTTTAATAGCCTTTGGTTTGGTTTACAAGGGACAGCTATTCAGTATTCTAAATAACTCAAGTATGAGAAAGAGAAAGTTTCAAGGGATGTTTTAATTATGACGAGAATTGATGATTATTTTTTAAAATTTGCAGACAAGCTATCCTATATCGAATTAAAGGAAAGCTCAGAAAAATACAGGAAACTTGGTCTAGACCAGGTTTCCTTACCTATTGTTACAGACGAGATGATGACCAATATCCTAAATCAGGACTTTGCCAATCAAGTGGACTTGGACTATATAGCTGAGGGGATGTTGATTAATATAAGTGCGGATCCAGACTTTAAGTTTGCCCTAGACTACTTCCATATCCTTAAAAACTTAATAGATGACCCTGCAGCCTATGCAGTTAATAAGGGACTTTTTGAATTGGAAAAAGACCTGGACAAGGCCATCTTATTTTTCAGGGCAGCCTATATACTAGATCCTAAAAATATATATGCAGCCTATAACTATGCGAGACTTCTATGGAGGGTAGACCTGGAAGACAAGGAAGATTTTGTCAAGGAAGCCATAGGCATCCTGGAAGACATTATAAATGACGACGAAAAGTTTCCCATGTCCTACTATGAGTTAGGGATCATCAACCAGGCTACAGGTAATTATATGAAGAGTTTAAACTTTTATAATAAAACCCTAAGACTTGTTGATAGGCCAGAGCTTAAGGAAGAAATAAGGGAAAGTATCAGCCAGGTAGAACCTAGTGCCCTAGTTGAAGATGCCATCTACTATATAAATAAGATGGACTATTCTAGGGCCATAGAAAGACTGGTTGAAGCCTCTAAAAATAATAGCGGCTATGATATAGACTATTATCTGGCTGTTTCCTATATGAATTTAGGCTATTTAGATATGGCTGAAAGACATATGGATGATGCCCTAAAGAAGGGGGCAGACTTTGCCACTCTTTATATAGACTTTATCTATATCAAGTATTCCTTAGGGAAGATAGAAGAGGCCTTGGTAATTGCTAGCCAAGCCTTGGACAAGTATCCAGCAGATATAAAGATCAGATATAATAGGGCCATGATTTATATAGAATTAAATCAGATTCAAAAGGCCAATGAGGACTTTGACTTTATCCTGGAATACCAGGATTTATCAGATGAACTCTTTAATCAAATAATGATTATTAAGGAAAATATAAATAATAACTAGCTAATATTATTATTTTATAATATTATTTTACATTCATGGCTCCTTTGGCTATAATGTTAATAGGATTTGTAATATTTTTAACGTTTTAATATTTATAAAAAAATAAATATTAAAACAGGATTAATATGAATAACCTTATTAATAGTCAAGGCCATATTGTATGGTTATTCATAAACAAATTTCACCATGGCCTCCCTAAGGGAGGCTTTATTATTTATAAGGAGGAAGATATGAATAACAAGAAAGAAAATGTATTGGGAATTATTTTATTGATAGCAGTTATTCTAATAGGAGTTAAGATCCTACCAGGAGCTCCACTTTATTTTAGAATGTTTTCAGGTCTAGCCATAGGCTATACTCTTACAAGGGCAGCCCTAGGCTTTGCGGGAGGACCTAATAGGGCCTATAGGAGTGGATCAACTAAATTATTTAGAAGTCTACTTAGTATGTTCTTTATGTCAGCCATAGTTTTTGTAGGATTTCAAGTGTTAAAGGAAGAAAGCTTGGTAGCACCATGGGTTAAACCTATTAATATGGGACTTATCGCAGGATCAGCCCTATTTGGTTTTGGTATGGCCTTTACCTCATGTTGTGCTTCAGGAACCTTAACAGACCTGGCAACAGAACTACCAAAGGCTTTAATAACCTTAATTTTCTTTGGTATGGGTAACTTTTTAGGCATGCCAATGGGGGCCAAGGAATGGGTTAATAAATCATGGATAGAATCTTCAGCTGAAAGAAATGGAGTTTACTTCCCTGATCTATTTAAGAATACAGCCTTTGGCGGTTATCTAGGAGCCCTAGTAATCACAGCTGGTCTAGCCTTGTTTTTTGCCTACTTGGCAAGAAAATATGAGGCCAGAAGGAAGAAGGAAAACACTTATTCAGAAGTAGCAGATGAAGTAAACCAGGAAAAGGCCAATTTAAGATTGGAAGAAATGTCTACTTATGAAAGATTGTTAGGTAGACCTTGGACTCTTAGAGAGGGAGCCTTTGTATTTACTATCATATTTGGTGTTTTATTGGCAGCAACCAACAGTGGTTGGGGGGTTTCAGGACCTTATGGTATCTGGTTTGGTAAGCTTCTAAAGACCTTTGGTCTAGCTCCAGAAACCATAGCTAAGACAGCAGGTGGAACTCTAGAAAATGGCCAATGGACAGGAAATATGGCTGGTATAATGGGAGATTTTTGGGCCAGTCCTATAGGAGTACAAAATATAAATATTATTTTAGGTACCTTTATAGCCCTACTGACCATGGGAAGATTTTCTCAAACCTTTAAAGCTGGTCTTAAGATATCAGGCAAGGAAGCCTTTACCTTTGTAGTTGGAGGTTTTCTAATGGGTTATGCAGTAAGATTATCATCAGGCTGTAATGCTGGTGGTTTATTTACTCCAATAGCAACCCTGTCCCTATCAGGTTGGATATTCTTGATCTTTATGACCTTGGGAGCAGTTTTAGGTAATAAGATAAGAGATAAAATTTTATAGACAGACAAGGACCCGGCCTGGGTCCTTTTTATTTTGTCAAAAAAGACAAAAAGTATATAAAGAGAAGAAAAGCACTTTAATAGGCTGGGATATTCTTTAGAAGAGGATAAAGTGGGTAAGAGTTACTTATGGAACCATAAGAAAGTAAATGATTGTATATAAATTAACTTATTTATAAATAAAGATATATTATAAGTTTATAATATTATTTTACATTTACCTTCTAATCTATTATAATATAATTATTGTAATTTATTTAACAGATTATAATATATAAAATATTGGAGGAATACTAATGAGCAAAAAGGTATTAATTGTAGGTGGTGTAGCAGGTGGTGCATCTGTTGCAGCAAGAGTTAGACGTCTAGATGAAAAAGCAGAGGTAGTTGTTTTTGAAAGAGGACCTTATCCATCATTCTCAAACTGTGCCCTACCAAACTTTTTAAGTAGAGAAGTTGAAGAAAGCGATGACTTGATTTTAATGACTCCAGAAACTTTTAAGAATCAATATAATATTGATGTAAGAGTTTTAAATGAAGTTGTAGAAATTAAACCAGAAGAAAAGAAAGTAGTTGTTAAGAACTTAGAATCTGGCGAAGAGTATGAAGAAAACTATGATGAATTAGTTTTATCTCCAGGTGCAAACCCAATTTTACCAAGAAGTATTGAAGGTATAGATGGGGACAATGTATTTACAGTAAGGAATGTACCAGATATTAGAAAATTAGATGATTTCATCCATGATAATAACTATGAAAACATAGTTGTAGTTGGCGGTGGCTTTATCGGTTTAGAAGTAATGGAAAACTTGAAAAAATCAGGTAAAAATGTAACCTTAGTTGAAGCAGCTGATCAAGTTATGGCTCCATTAGACTATGATATGGTACAAATTTTAAATAAAGAAATCATGGACCAAGGTGTTGAATTAGTATTAAGTGACGGAGTTAAGGCAATACATAGCGATAAGGTTGTTTTAGGTTCAGGAAGAGAATTAGTTGCAGACGTAGTAGTTATGGCAATTGGTGTTGTTCCAGAAACAAGCTTGGCTAAGGCATGTGGTATTGAATTAGGAGAAACAGGTGGAATCAAGGTTAACCAATTCTATCAAACAAACCTAGACAATATTTATGCTGTAGGTGACGTTATTGAAACTCATCACTTTATCACTCAAAAACCAACTAGACTTGCCCTAGCAGGACCTGCTCAAAGACAAGCTAGAGCATGTGCAGACCACATGTATGGTATCCATCACTATAACAAGGGCGTTGTAGGATCATCAATTATTAAATTATTTAACTACAATGCAGCATCAACAGGATTAAACGAAAAGGCTTGTATAGCTAATGATATTGACTATAGATATGCCTATGTAATACCTTCAGACAAGGTTGGTTTAATGCCAGATGCAAGCCCATTATTCTTTAAGTTAATCTTTGCTTATCCAAGTGGAAGAATTTTAGGAGCCCAAGCAGTGGGAACTGGAAATGTTGATAAGAGAGTTGACGTGATTGCAGCAATGATTCAAATGAATGCAACACTTGAAGACTTAAAAGAAATCGAATTATGTTACGCTCCAGCATTTGGAACAGCTAAGGATGTTGTTAACCATGCAGCCCTAGTAGGCTTAAATATTCTTTACGGAAAATATGAACAAGTTCCAGTATCTATGGTAAGAGAATTAGTAGAAGAAGATGCTTGTATTATAGACGTAAGAGAAGAAGATGAATTTGCTGAAGGTCATATAGTTAATGCTGTAAATATTCCACTTAGCGAATTAAGAGATAGAATGGACGAAATACCTAGAGACAAGAAGGTTTACCTACACTGTAGATCATCACAAAGATCCTACAATGCAGTTAGAGCTTTAATGGGTAATGGATTCAAAGAAGTATACAACATCCAAGGATCATACTTAGGAATTTGTATGCATGAGTACTTTAACGATAAACAATTAAATAGAGAACCAATCGTAACTCAATACAACTTTGAATAAAATAAAATATTAAAAATAGATGATTCTGACTATTTTTATAGTCAGAATCTTTATTTAAAAAATAGGAGGATTTCATGAATAATAAGCGTGAAAATGTATTAGCATTTGTCTTTTTATTATTTATTGTAATATTTGGTAAAGTTCTAATACCTGATACAAAAATTTATTTGAGATTATTAATAGGTGTATCTATAGGATACATCCTTACTAGAACTGCCTATGGATTTGCAGGTTCAGTTAATAGGGCCTATAGGGCAGGTTCAACCAAGCTTATGAGAAGCTTAATGTTCTTCTTTGTTATTGTTTCCTTTATATCAGCTGGAATATTCTTCTTTGGAGTACCAGAAGGATTTAAGTTGGCTGTTAGACCTATAAATGGTGGTTTAATGGTGGGAGCTGTCCTATTCGGTATAGGTATGGCTTTTAATTCCTGCTGTGCATCAGGAACCTTAACAGATATCGTAACAGAATTTCCTAAGGGAATCTTAACCCTAATCTTTTTCTCCATGGGAATTTTCTTAGCCTTTCCTTTACAAAACAAGAGTGAATTTGTTACTAAGTCATGGATCACAACTGGTGACAACAAGGGAGTTTACCTACCAGACCTATTTAAGAACGACGGTCTAAATGGATTCTTAGGTGCCCTTCTAGTTACTATTATCCTAGCTGTACTAGTATCCTACTTGGCTAAAAAATATGAAGAAAAAAGAAAGAGAGAAGGAACATATTCTGCTTTAGGCGATGAAGTTGAGCAAGAAAAACCAGTTGCTGAATTATCAGATAATGTTAAACTATTAAGTGACGAGGTTTATTATAGATACTTTAGAAGACCTTGGACTATGACAGAAGGGGTATTTGCCTTTTCTATAGTAATTGCCATAATGATGCTTACTACAAATAGTGGTTGGGGAGTTACATCTGCCCTTGGACATTTATTTGGAAGAGTATTATACTTATTTGGTATGGAAGCTTCAAAATTAGAAGCCTATACAGGAGTAGAGGCTGCTAAATTTACCGCTTCAATCTTGGAAAGTGGCGGAAGAATGCAAAACCTAGGTATTGTTTTAGGAACAATCTTAATGATGCTATTCTCAGGTAATTTAGCTACTGGTTTCAAGAGTGGATTAAAGATTAGTGGTAGAGAAGCTATCATGTATGTATTAGGTGGTCTAGCCATGGGTGTTGGTACTAGATTATCTAACGGCTGTAATGCGGGAGCATTATTGACACCAATATCTCAATTTTCATTATCAGGATGGGTATTCTTAATATTCATGGTAATAGGTGGAGTTATAGGTAATAAATTAAGAGATAAGATTGTATAATTAGATATCTGCCTATGTTTATAGGCAGATATTTTTGTAAAGGAGTAGAAATGACAGTAGGAGAACTAGTACTTATTAACAAGGAAAGATATGAGCAAATAATAATAGCAAGGATGGGAGAAAATCAAGGTATAGAAGATATTAATGTGGAAGACTTTGATTTTATAAGAGATGGTTTAAATCTAAAGGATGAAGACCTGGGCTTGGTTGCCAAGGACTACTTTTTATTGGACAGGGAAGGTTTATTTGAAATCTTTTTTGCAGACAAAAATAAAAAAATGGAGGATCTGGACGATTTAAATTCATTAGTAATTATTGTATAAGGATGAATTATGGACAAAAAATATAGAAGGATAAGTGTCATAACCTGGCTGGTAATCATTGGCCTATGGTTTTTATCTACAAATTTAGGCTGGGTATCAATAAACAAGTTACCCAAGCCTCAAAGTGTGATAATGGCCTTATTCGATATAGTTAAAAATGGTTATAACGATATTTCTTTTTGGAAGCATTTTGGCATAAGTTTTTACAGGTTACTATTAGCTGTTCTACTAGCTATTTTAACAGCTATTCCCCTAGGACTTTTGTCAGGGTATTTCCCTAAATTTAGGGCGGTTTTATCCTCCCTAATAAACTTTTATAGACCGCTGCCACCCTTGGCCTATTATACGATTTTAATAATTTGGCTGGGCATAGATGAGAGTTCTAAGATTATGCTTTTATTTTTAGCATCCTTTGCTCCCATCTTTATATCGGCATCATCGGCAGTTGGTAAGGTAAATGAAGAATATATACTTTCAGCCAAGACCTTTGGCGCCAATAACCAACAAATTTTTAAGACAGTTATAATCCCAGCCACCATGCCTGATATTTTCGTAGGTATTAGAACGGCTGTAGGAGTTGCCTATACCACCTTGGTTTCAGCTGAGATGGTGGCTGCGACAGCAGGGCTGGGTTGGATGGTCTTTGACGCCCACAAGTATTTAAAATACGACATAGTATTTGCCATAATAATTATTATGGGGATCTCTGGGGTTGCCCTGGATGTCTTTTTAAGAAAGGTGGGCAAGGATATAGTCTATTGGAATGATAAAAAGTATAAGAAGGTAATAGTTTTTATGCTTGTCCTTCTTCTACTTTTAGTATTTCCCTATGATAGGTTCACTGGAAAAAACGGCCTATCAGGTGACTATCCATCAACCATAAAGATAGGTACTATTAGGGTTCCAAATGATAAGACAGTGGCCATAGAAAAGGGCTATTTCGAGGAAGTATTTGGGCCTAAGGGTATAAAGACAGAATATATTTTCTTTGACTCTGGAACTTCTGCCAACCAGGCTCTAGCATCAGGAAAGATTCACTTTGCTGAAATGGGCCATACTAATGCAGTTGTAGCCCAGGGACAAAATCTTGACGTAGAGTTAATTTGGATCCATGAGGTCCTAGGTTCAAATGAGGCCTTGGTTGTAAAGGACCACATTCAAACTGTGGAAGACTTAAGGGGGAAAAAGGTGGCAACACCCTTTAGTTCTACCTCCCATCTAAGCCTTCTAAAGACCCTGGAGAAGAATAATATAGATCCTAAGGAGCTTACCATCCTGGACATGGATACAGCTGATGTGGTGGCTGCCTGGAAGAGAGACGATATAGATGCCAGCTACATTTGGGAACCAGGCTTAAGTGAACTTCTAAAGTCAGGGGGAAGAGTTTTAATAAACTCAGAAGACCTGGCCAAGGAGGGAATAATCACAGCCAATATAGACTTGGCCAATAAGACTTTTGCCCACAAGTATCCAGACTTGGTAGCTGACTATATAAGTGTCCTATCCAAGTCCTATGACCTTTATAGTGAGGATAGGCCAGCTGCAATTGAAGCTGCATCTAAAAGACTAGGCATAGATAGGGACAGTATAGAAAAGCAAATGAATGGAACTATTTGGTTAGCTAGGGAAGAAGAGATATCCAAAGATTACTTGGCTAGTGACAGAGAGCCAGGAGGTTTTCACAAGGTCTTTATGGATACGGCAGTATTTTTAAAAGACCAGGGTAAGATTGAAAAACTTCCTAGTGAAGAAGAAGTTAGGGAATTTATTAATTCCTCATATATAGAAAGGTCGATAAGGTAGCTATGGAAAAGTTAATAGAACTTAAGAATGTATCAGTTGTTTATGATGGCAAGCAGGGTTCTACCCAGGCCATAAAGGATATTGATCTAAGCATCAACAAGGGAGACTTTTTAGTTTTACTAGGTCCATCAGGCTGCGGGAAGAGTAGTTTGCTAAAGCTAATAGCAGGTTTTAACAAGCCTACCAGGGGAAGTGTGGAAATAAATGGCCACAAGATAGAAGGTCCCAATAGGGATAGGGGGGTAGTATTTCAATCTACCAACCTTTTTCCCTGGTTAAATGTAAAAGAGAATGTGTCCTATGGTTTGAATCTTAATAAGATGGACCAGGCCACTATAGATAGTCTTGTAGATCTTTACTTGGAAGAGGTAGGCCTGGAAGACTATAAGAACCACTATCCAGAAGAGTTATCTGGAGGTATGAGGCAGAGGGTGGCCTTTGTAAGGTCAATGATCAACAACCCTCAAATCCTTCTTATGGACGAGCCTTTTGGGGCCCTAGATGCCATAACCAGACTAAACATGCAGGACATGGTTAGAAAGTTGTGGAAGAAGGGGGACCAGACCTTCTTTTTGATAACCCATGATATTGAAGAGGCTCTAAGCCTGGGCAATAGGATAGTTGTCATGAGCCATAGTCCTGGGGAAATTCAAAAGGAATACCAGGTGGACTTTAGCCAAAGGCTGGAAAGCGAACCTGGCTATGTTGCCACATTGGATCCAGAATTTATGAAAATAAGGGAAGAGATCCTTCATTTGATTAATGTGGACTAGGCTATAGAGAAAAAATGTAGAAGAACCTTAGGGTTCTTCTTTTTTTGCGGGTATAAAAGTAGGGGAGGTTAAGATGGATATTAAATTTATGGCAGAAAAACTAATGGCAGGATTTATAATAATCCTGGTCTATATTAAGCTTTCAGGTAGAAAGCAACTGGCTCCCTTGAGCCCAACTGATCAAATAGGAAATATGGTTATGGGTGCTTTGGTAAGTAGTGCTATAGTGTCTTCAGATGTAAGTATTTTAGAGTCTGTAGTCCTGGTTTTTATGTGGGGGTTTTTACAACTTTTCCTAAGATATTTTAAGTTTAAGAGTAATTGGTTTACAGAGCTTTTAGATGGGAAGAAATATCAGTTGATGAAGGATGGAAAACTTAGGGAGGAAGACTTAAAAAAGGCTCAAATATCAATTCTAGATTTTGAAAACAATATTCACAGCCAGGGGGTAAAAAGTCTAAGTCAGATCAACAATGCCTGGTTTGATTCTTCAGGTAATATATCCCTGGACTTAAAGACGGAGAAGAATCAGTCCAATCTCTTGATCTATAATGGTCAATATAATACAGAGAGTCTGGAGCGTCTAGGCTTGGAAGAAACTTACTTGACCCAGCTTTTAGAAGAAGAAAACTTAAAATTAGAAGAGGTTCTTTGCCTGGAGTGGTTTAATGAAAAGTTTTATCTTTTTAGCGATGGGACCTACAGGAAAATAGACATAAAAAAAGCTGGATAAAATCCAGCTAATTTTTTTATTCTAATTCAGCCTTACCTGTATTAAGGTCATAGTACCTACCCTTTAAGGCCATTAATTCATCGTGGTTACCTCTTTCTATTATTTCACCTTGTTCCATAACAAGGATAATATCAGAGTCTCTTACAGTGGATAGTCTATGGGCTATGACAAAGGTTGTCCTATTTTCCATAAGCTTATCCATACCCTTTTGAATTAATTTTTCAGTTCTCGTATCTACAGATGAAGTGGTTTCATCTAGGATTAAAACATTTGGTTTGGCTATGGCCGCACGGGCTATAGATACCAATTGTTTTTCACCCATGGAGATATTGTCTCCACCCTCTATAAGGTCTGTTTCATATCCCTTAGGAAGCCTGTTTATAAAGCCATGGGAATGGGCCATCATAGAAGCGTCTACTATATCCACATCACTAGCATCCAGTCTACCATACCTAATATTGTCAGCTACAGATCCCTTGAAAAGATAGACATCTTGAAGCACCACACTAAGAGTAGACCTTAGGTCAAACTTATTAATGTCTTTTATGTTGATGCCATCGTAAAGAATTTCTCCACTGTCAATTTCATAAAATCTGTTGATTAGATTGGTAATAGTTGTCTTACCTGCACCAGTTGACCCTACTAGGGCTATCTTTTGGTTAGGGCAGGCCTTAATATTAATATTCTTAAGGATGGGTTTACCCTCCACATAAGAAAAGTTTACATTCTTAAATTCAATATTACCCTTGATAGGAATATATTGGGTAACATTATTTTCATCTTCATAAACCCAGAACTTTTTATCAGGATTATCTATGCCATTAACAGCTCTTACCCTTCCATTGTCCTCTTCAACTTCTTCATCCAATAGGGCAAAGACTCTTTCCGCACCTGCTAGGGCTGCAAAAAGTGAGTTAAATTGTTGGGCCAACATGGAAACTGGCCTTGATATGGACCTGGTAAATTGTAGGTAGGCCGTTATATTACCTATGGTTAGGCTACCTGCTAAAACTAGTAGGGATCCAGCCATGGCAACAGCTCCATACATGGCAAAGGCTAGGTAGTTAAAGATTGGCCACAAAAGCCTACCAAAAACTGATGCCTTGGTTGATTCAACCCTAAGCTCCTGGTTTCTTTCGGAGAAGTCATCAATTACTTGATCTTCCCTGTTAAAGACCTGGATAACCTTTTGGCCACTCATCATTTCTTCTATATAACCATTCATATCAGCCAGGTTACTTTGTTTTCTTCTAAAGTATTTGGCTGATCTGGTACCAACGACCTTAACTGATAGAAACATTAGGGCCAAAAAGCCAACTACTATAATGGTAAGAGGGAAGGAAATCTTCAACATAACTATGAAGGAACCAACCACTGTAACCACAGATATAATAAATTGGGTTATGGTACTTTCCAAGGTTTGAGTAATCATACTAGTATCGTTTACGAAGGTTGAAAGGATATCTCCATACTGGTGGGTATCAAAATATCCCATAGGCATATTGTGGACCTTGTTAAACATATCCTCTCTTAGTCTATGGACTATACTTTGGGAAAGCTTGGCCATAGATAGTTGTCCAAAGTAATCACTTACAGAGATTACAAGGACTATAACAACTAGTTGGATAATTAAGTTTATAAAGGTCTGGGATATTCCCTCGCCTATCATAGTATCTATTATAGGGCTTAGCATGGCATTAACTGCTATGTTGGCCACTGAAGAAACTATAGTAAGTATAAGTCCAAATACCAGTAGGGGTATATTAAACTTAAAGTAACTAAAGAGTCTTTTTAAAGTCTTTATGGGGTCGTTAGGTTTTAAGTTTTTCTTATTGTTCATCTGCTACCTCCCCAACTTGTGATCTGTAAACATCCTTATAAATTTCAGATGTTTCTAATAATTCCTGGTGGCTACCAATGGAATCTATTCTTCCTTTTTCCATAACTATAATCTTATCAAAGTTCTCTATAGATGAGATTCTTTGAGTTATCATAAGAACTGTAGTTTCAGGAAATTCTCTCTTTAACATATCTTGAATTTTTCTATCTGTACTCATATCCACTGCTGAAGTTGAGTCATCTAGAATAAGTATTTTAGGTCTTTTTATTAAACTTCTAGCTATGGTAAGTCTTTGTTTTTGACCTCCAGAGAAGTTTCTACCACCTTGTTCAACTTCCTTTTCTAGTGGATCATCATAGTTACCTACAAATTCCCAGGCCTGGGATTTCTTTAGTACATCTATGATTTCCTCATCGCTGGCATCTTCCTTACCCCATTGAATGTTAGATCTAATAGTTCCTGAAAACAGGGTATTGGCCTGTAGAACATAGGAGATTTGATCTCTTAGGGCCTTTAGGCTGTAGTCTTTAACATTCTTGCCGCCTACCAGGACTTCTCCTGAAGTTACATCATAAAGTCTAGGTATAAGCTGAACTAGAGTAGACTTGGAAGAGCCAGTACTACCAATTATTCCCACTTTTTCACCAGATTTTATAGTCAGGTCTATATCGCTAAGGCTGGCGTCATTGCTCTTAGGATAGTAGAAAGAAACATTGCTAAACTCTATAGAACCATCTTGGATGTGTTCTAGAGGGTGTTTTTCTTCTTTAATGTCAGATTCTGTCTCAATTACTTCCATAATCCTGTCAGCAGAAGCTTGACCACTTAAAAATTGCATAAAGAACATGGATATCATCATAAAGCCCATAAGAATTTGCATAATATAGGTTATGAAGGTAATAAGTGTACCCTTGGACATAAGGCCAAGACTTATTTGATTTCCCCCAAACCAAAGGACTAGGATGATGGTAGAATAGATGGCCAAATTAAGAATAGGGCCATATAAAAACACTATTTTTAAAGCCTTAAGAATAGTATTTTTGTAGTCGTCGTTTCTTTCGTCGAACTTATCTTTTTCATAGGACTGTCTATTGAAGGATTTAACTACTCCAATACCAGCCAAGTTTTCTCTTATAACACTGTTTAGACCGTCTAGTTTCTTTTGCATTCTCTTAAAGAATGGTCTGGCCAAGGCCAGGATAATAAGAGATGCAATAAGAAGTATAGGAAGGACAAATAAGAATATTTTTGCCAACTCCTTATTTAGTCTAAAGGACATAATAAGAGCAAATATCATAAGCATAGGGGCCTTGGTTGCAATACTTGTTCCCATTGTAACCACCATTCCCACCATTTCAGCATCATTGGTAAGTCTAGTGATCAATGATGGTACTGAAAAGTCATCAATATTTGCAAAGGAAAACTTTTGAATCTTCTTGTAGGATTCCTCTCTCAGATTAGCTGCCAAACCATTACCAGCTATGGCTGATAGGGTGGTAACTATAATATTTAAGCCCATGGCCAGGATGGATAAAAATATCATAAGTAGACCGTATTTGACAACATAATTAACACTGTTGTTTTCAATTCCAATATCGACAATATTTTTCATGATAGTTGGAATTAAAATTTCTAAAAACACAACTACTATCATAATGAGAGAACTTATAATAGCGTGTTTTTTATACTTTTTTAAGTATTTAAATGTCTTGTTCATATATTCACCTCATTTTTTATATATACCCATTTTAGGCATTTTTAAAACTAAAAAAGATTGAATAACCCTAGTTGTAAAAAAGATTGCCCGTAAAAAATTGCAAGAAAATTATATTTTTTAAAGTTAAAAGAAACCTATTTTTTAGCTTTAGGTTTCTTTTGCTTGAATACTTATTTTAATGTGATGTTAGTGTTATTATTTTGAAAGTCCCTATATTGGGATATTAGTTTTTCATCCCAAACACGAACAATATTTAATTCGAACATATATTGAAATTTCTTAAGCTTGTTGGATGTAGTATATATTATGGTATCCTCAACATAAAGAGGAACTGAATCATTTCCCTGGGTTTCGTCATAAATTAGCATAGGAGTATCAAATTTACTCTTTGGTAAGATGGGGGCTTTTATATCTTCTGGAAGTTCCAGGTATCTATGGTATAACTCTTCATTGGCTTCTGACAGTAGCTTCTCCACACTAGGATAGACATACTTATTTTTAACCGATAAGGCGTAATAAGGAGTAAGGCTATAGTCATTAGGATTAACATAGACGTGATTGAGTGAATTAATATCAATTATTGATCCGTGGATAGTCCCTTTTCCTCCAAATTTTTTTATAGAGTTTGATATAGTTATAAGATAATTATAGTAGTTGGATAAAATGTTTTTTGCAGCCAGGTAATAAGAATCTAGATTTTCATAATAGTAATTTATATCTTGATTTTTAATTATTCTGGCCTTGCCACCCTCAAGGAGATAAAGCTTATCCTTATTAGGTTTCTTACAGAAAAAAGCATATATTTCTTTTTTCTTAACCATGATAATTTTATTTTCTTTCTTTTTGTATTCAAAAGGAATTTTCTTCCCCCTATAGAAATCGAGATATTCCTTATAAGAAATATCATAAATACCGTCTTCATATTTTGCAAAAACATCATAGTCAAAGGAGGTATAAAAGTGTTTAAGTCCTAGTTTTTTTCTCTTATATCCTATCTGATTATCTGCAAAGTGCTTTAATTCGTCAGTTAGGGTGTAGGTATTAATATGTGTGTGCCCATTTATATAGATCCAGTTACTGTTAAATGGGGCATCAGACCAGTAATCTTTAGGAGTGTGAGTTAGGATAATTAATTGATAGTCCTTTAAGTATTTATTAAGTTTGCAATATAATTTATTAAATTTTTTAGTCTCTTTTATGTCTTCTTTTAAGTTAGTAATTGTTTTATGGTACATGCCATGACTAGCATTCATATCCTTATTTAAGCCAGAAAAGCCTAGGCCTCCAAAAACAATTAAGGAGCTTTGATCACATAGACTTTTAAGTTTTGCTGGAGAATAGGACCCAAGCTTCTTTTCACTAATAATTGTTATAGAAGTTGCAATATATTTTGTTGAGTTCGACATATATTTTGCGGACACAATAAGCAAATCATTATGTAAAATTTCGACAGCATAGGATCTAAAGCTTGACTTATATTTTTCTACAATATCATCTATAGTAAGCTTGTTTTCAGAGTTTTTCTCATAATCATTTATGTTGGCAATTTCATGATTGCCTAAAACTACTATTATTCTTCCACACATAACCTTTTTCCCGAACTCCCCACTTAATATTTTTAAAAATAGGATAGCTAAATCAGAAGAGTGAGAAATATCCCCCGCTATTAAGAGAAAGTCATTCCATGTGAAATCATAGTTGGATATCATATCCTGGGCTAGTTCTCTCATATAGCATATTATTTCGTATCTGGTAGCTCTGATTGGAAATTTTTCATGTAATTTATAGTCTAGGTGAATATCACTAATATAGTATATGTTTTGTGGATTATTAATTATAAGATTAGGCTTGGAAGGGAACTTAGGACTATGGTTGGTAGTATCGATTGAGGTAGTATCGGATGAGAGCTTTAGATCTGTAGAAATATTTAACTTACCTAGGTTTTTTCTATAATAGTAATCATCATAAAGACCATGTTTATCAAGCAGGTCACTTTTTAATTCAACCCCAGTAAGATTATATTTAGTTAAATCAAGACCGTCAAAGTTAAAGTCATATAAATAAGCATCAGATAGATCTCCATTTAGAAAATTATAGAAATCATCAAAGAGTTTAAAACTGTGCTCAATATTATCTAGACCAGGGCCTTTTTTTTCAGTAACGAAAAAGAGTTGACTTTTAGAGGAGTAGTATTTAAATATAAAGCTAGGAGCCTCTTCCTCCATAGGAATTGCAGGTATTTTTTTTACCATGATTTATTATTATCCTTTTAATTTATAATATTATGAGATTGATATAAGTACACTCATTTAAATTTATATACCCTCTATATATAATTAATAACCTCAAATACTATTTAAATAAGTTTTATTAAATAAAAAAATCGATCTATCTAAAAGATAAATCGATTATAGCTATATGGTGGAGATGGCGAGAGTCGAACTCGCGTCCGAAGAACTTTCCGAAAGAATTTCTACGAGCGTAGTTAATTACTTTTGATTCCCCATTAACATTGCTAATTAACAAACTGGTTAACCGGTAGCTTCATAAATTCCGTATCTGGCTCAAAGCTTTGCCAAATAGGTTTCCCGACATGATTGAGACATGCTAGACGTTACGGGTCCATCTAGTCAGTCGGCAGCCGCTTAGGCTGCTAATGCAAAATTATTTTCTTCTGCTTTTATATTTAAATTGCCTTTTTATCGTTGTCTGCCCAACGGCTCGCTTATCTTTGTTCCAGAACCTCGTCGAAACCAAAACATCCCCAAGTAATATCTAATTATAGTGAAAAATATGAAAAAAGTCAAATATCTAGTATAATTAAGAAGAGGTGAACCATGTTTAAAAACACTAAAAAAATTATATTTTATTTAATATTAGCCCTGTCACTTTTGGGGCTGGTGGCTTGTTCAGATGTTTTGGACCAACCAGAAAAAATTGAAGATAAAAAGTTAGAAGAGGATGTCTTAACTGAAGATGGCTCCTATTATGAGCTGGAGGAAGTGGTCTCCTACTTGGAAAAGTTCAAGAAGCTTCCTAAGAATTACTTGACCAAGAAAGAAGCGAAAAATTTAGGCTGGCAGGCCCAGGAGGGAAACCTTTGGGAGGTTACTGACAGGATGCTTATAGGAGGAGATGTCTTTCACAATAGGGAGAAAAAGCTTCCTGTAAAAGAAGGAAGAAAGTACTATGAGGCAGATATTAATTATGAGGGTGGCAGAAGAAATGCCCAGAGAATAATTTACTCTAATGATGGGCTTATTTACTATACTAAGGACCACTATAAGTCCTTTGAACTATTAAGGGGGCAGGATGATTAAAATAGACTTTAAAAATGTAAAAACTAAGGAAGACTTTCACAGTCTAATGAGAAAGGCCTTGAATCTTTCTGACTACTATGGAGATAACTTAGACTCCCTATGGGATTTATTAAGCGAATATGGTAGTCTGGAAGTGGACTTATATAATTCGAGTTCGCTTTTGGAAAGCCTAGGTTCCTATGGAGAGGATATTTTAAACCTTTTTGAGGACCTGGCAGAAGAAGGCTATAAAATTAATATTTTTTTGGGAGGAGATATGTTAATTAAGTTTAAGGATCATTATCCACAGTTAGACCAGGACTCCTGGGTGAGTAAGACAGCTGTAGTTACAGGAGATACCATCTTAAAAAAGGGGGCTTCTATCTGGTACAATACAGTTATTAGAGGGGACTTGGAAACCATAACCATTGGTGAGTATGCCAATGTTCAGGATAACTCAGTTATCCATGCAGATCCAGGCCTACCGACTATAATAGGTAAAAATGTTACCATAGGTCACGGGGCTATTATCCATGGCTGTATCATAGAAGAAAATTCTTTGGTTGGTATGGGGGCCATAATATTAAATGGGGCCCACATAGGAAAAAACTGTATAGTAGGGGCCGGAGCCCTAGTAACTGAAGGCAAGGTAATACCGGACAATTCCTTGGTAGTGGGAAGTCCAGCCAAGGTTGTAAGACTGGTTAGGGAGGAAGAGATTCAGGCTACTATAGACAATGCCCTAGACTACTATGAAAAGAGTAAAGAATATAAGAAAATAGAGAGTGAAGAAGATTAATCTTCTTCACTTTTATGCTATAATTTCATAATAAGAGGAGAGATTATGAAAAAGATAAAAGACCTAGTAAAAGTATTAAAAGAAAATAATTTATTGATAAATGCAAGTATAAAAGATGAAGAAATAGGATCACTTACATATAATTCCAAGGAAGTAGAAGAGGACAGTCTCTTTTTCTGCAAGGGGGCAGCCTTTAAGGAAGCCTATTTGGATGAAGCCATAAAAAGAGGGGCCCAGGCCTATATAGCAGAAGTTGACTATGGAAAAGACCTTTCCAAGATAATAGTTAAGGATATTAGAAAGGCCATGGCCTTAGTGGGAAGTTTTTTCTATGACTATCCCCAAGACAAGCTTTTTACCATAGGTATAACTGGAACCAAGGGTAAGTCTACAACAGTTATTATGCTAAAGGAAATTCTAGACAGACACTTGGAAAAAAATGGCAGGAAGAAGGCAGCCATCATATCTTCTATAAAGACCTATGATGGACTGGATGAGTATGAGTCAAGCCTTACTACTCCTGAGGCCCTAGCCCTATTGAAAAACCTAAATAATGCAGTAGAAAGTGGCCTTGAATATGCGATTATCGAAGTGTCTTCCCAGGCCCTAAAGTATGATAGGGTAGAGGGAATTAACTTTGATATGGCAGGCTTTTTAAATATTAGTGAAGACCATATTAGCCCTATAGAACACCCGGATTTTGAAGACTACTTTTCTTCCAAGCTAAGCCTGATAGACCAAGCTAGCCTTCTTGTTTATAACAAGGATATGGATTTTCTGGAAAGAGTGGAAGAAAGGGCCAAGGACAAGGAAAAAATTAGCTTTAGCCTGAAAAATACTTCTGATTTCAAGGGGAAAAACATAGAGTTTATAGGGGGAGTCTTAAACTTTGACTTAGTAAATGAAGAAAAAACCTCTAATTTTAACCTGTCCCTTCTAGGCGATTACAATGTGGAAAATGCCCTGGCAGCCATAGCCATAGCAAGAAGACTGGGAGTAGACGATAAGACTATAAATGAAAGCTTGGAAAACTTGGAAATAAAGGAGAGGGTAAACTTTATCTACAGTGAGGACAAAAGAGTGGTTGCCCTAGTAGACTTTGCCCACAACCGCCTAAGTTTTGAAAAGTCCTATGAGATGATTAAGAATTATTTTCCAGACTATAGGATAGTTTCTATTTTTGGTTCTACAGGTGGTAAGGCCATTAATAGAAGAAAGGACTTGGGAGAGGTGGCAGGACTTTATTCTGACTTTATCTGCCTGGTACCAGACGACCAAAACTTTGATGATCTAGATGAAATAAATAAAGAAATAGCCAGTTATATAAGACCTGAAGTAGCCTATACCAGCTATGATGACAGGCAAAAGGCCATAGAGGCCATGATGAAAGACCCTAAGGAAAAAACTATTTTCTTTATAGCTGGCAAGGGAAATGAAGCCAGTAATATGGAAAAGGGAAAATCAGTAAAGATTGTTCCTGACAGTGAGGTTGCAGAAAAGATGATAGGCCTTTATGACCAAAAGATTAGGGAAGAAAAATAAGATAAAAAACAAGAGAAAAAAAGTAGGAGAAATCCTACTTTTTAAATACTAATTTATTAGCCTGGGAGAGTTTTTCATCATAGGAAAATCCATCCAGGTTAAATTGTTTTAAATCATCTAACTTATCAATCTTATTTAAGGCCATATATCTAACCATAAGGCCTCTGGCCTTCTTGTCAGTTGTGGAATGTTTCTTTAATTGTCCATCAAGATCCTTGTAGAATTCAAAGTCAATTATATTTAAGGACTTTCTATCTAGAAGGCTGGAAAATTCCTGGCTGGCCAGGTTGATAACCACATCCTCTTCCTTAAAGTAGGCATTATAGTCTTCTAGCCAAAGGTTTTTAAGACTTTCTCCACCTGGCTTAAGCCTGGTTAGAAAATCCAACCTATAGGGCTTGATTAGGTCCTGGGTCCTGGTCGGCCCGTAAAGGGCTGATAGGATAACCAAGTGGTCATCCAGATAGGCCAGGGATTTTTCATCCAGGCTATCCTTGTCCAAGGCCTTATAGGCCATCCCATTATAAAGGTCTAGGGGATGGTAGCTGGGACCATCAAAAAAGTTTTGATAGTTATGGTAATTTTCTTCTAAAAGCTTGTCCTTTATTTTTAAGGCCCAGGCCAGATCTTCTTTATCCAGGTCCTTAAGAGCCTGGAGAATTTCTTGACTGGGATTTTTTAAGCTGACTGGACAGTCCAGCCCCTTACCTGTCTTCATTTGTTTGGCTGGGGAAATAATAATTTTCATAAATCTCCTCTAATAATCATAACCCTTTATGAGCCTCATAAAGTAGCTATTTTGTTCTAATAACTTATATACCGGCACAGATATAAGAGTTACTATAATAAATTCTGATATCATAACCCTTACAGTATTTAACCAAAAGGCCGCATCTGCATCTGAGAAAAATGTTATCTCAAAGCCAATTATAAAGGCAAAGATTGTAGGCCATAGGCTGGCAATCCAAATGTTTTTAGTCTTGGTCATAAAGTATAGGGCTATAAAGGTATGCATGGTTCCAAATAAAAGGTCAATTGGATAAGGTGACCAGAAGTTGGAAACAAAGACCCCCATGGTAACTCCGAAAATATTCATTGGATTATAGAAAGCCAAAAGGTTTAGAATTTCAGAATACCTAAACTGGGCTGGTCCATAGGCAAATTCGCCTAGTGATAGGGTCATGACAACATAAATAGCAGCTATAACCCCTTGTCTTGCAATAGTTCTTGTAGTTAATTTTTCTTTCAACATAATTACCTCCTCGTGTTTAGAGGGCAAAAAAAAATCGTCAAAAGACGACGACGTCTTGATTTTTTAAGTGGGTGCCAAGTAAACACTATATATATTATTATTAAATGTTATCATAAAAGGCCAGCCTAGTAAACCATAAGTTTATAAAAAGACAAATATTAGGTATAATATTAAAAAAGGAGGAAATTATGGATAAGTATATAATAGGTATTGATTTAGGAGGAAGAAGTGCAAAGTTTGGCCTTTTCACTGAAGAAGGAGAACTTTTAGCCAAGTCAAGTATAAAGACTAGGGTGGAAGAAAAGGGCAAGTACATATTGGAAGATATCTGTGACTACCTGGATAAACTAGTGGTTAAACACGACTTAAATGAAGAAAATTTACTGGGTATTGGAATAGGAGTGCCAGGTCCTATCATAGGTAAGAGAGTGGCTAGTAGGGCCATCAACCTAGGTTGGGAAGAAGTTCCAGTAGCAGATATTATAGAGAAGAGAATAAAGACCAAGGTCTATGTGGAAAATGACGCCAATGTGGCTGCCCTAGGTGAGATGTGGAAGGGAGCTGCAGAAGGAAAAAACAATGTGGTCCTAGTAACCTTGGGAACTGGAGTAGGTGGAGGAGTTATAGTTGATGGTAAAATAATTTCTGGAACCAATGGTTCAGCTGGAGAAATTGGCCATATTCCTCTATTCGAAGAAGAGTTGGACAGGGTTTGCGGCTGTGGCAAGAGAAACTGTCTAGAACAAGTAGCATCAGCTACTGGTATAGAGTATTTGGCCCAAGACATGCTTTTAGAGTTTGATACAGACTCACCTCTTAGAGATCTTGACATGATTACAGCCAAGGATATTTTTGACTATGCCAAGCAGGCAGATGAAATCTCCCTAAAGGTAGTAAATAAGTTTGGTAAGTATTTAGGAAGAGGACTGGCTATCATCTCAGCAGTTGTGGATCCAGAAGTATTTGTCATAGGAGGCGGAGTATCCCATGCCGGAGACTTCCTACTGGAAGTTTTGGATGTCTACTATAAGATATATGCCTTTTCCAGCACCAGGGATGCTGAAATTAAATTGGCCAGCCTGGGCAATGACGCAGGTATGTATGGAGCTGCTAAGCTAGTCTTGGAATAAGGAGTAGAAATGTTAAATATTATAGCTTCTAGAAATCCCAATAAGAATACAGACTATATGTATTCTAAAATAAAAGAAAATATAGAAAACAAGAAAGAGTCCTATTTAGTTGTTCCAGAGCAGTTTACTCTGGGCAGCGAATTGGACTTGTTTAATAAATTGCCCTATGAGGGCTTTAGCCTGGTCAGCGTCAAGAGTTTTAGAAGTCTTGTAGCTGATATTTTACAAACTAGAGGGGGGCTAGAAAAAAACTTTATTTCTGAGCCTGCCCAAAACATTCTTATGAAGATGGTACTAGATGATCTTAAATTAGACCTGGACTTATACGGTAAAAATATAAAGGATCCAGGCTTTGTAGATCTTTTAATTCAGTTGATTAAGGAATTTAAAAACGAGGATATCCATCCTCTAGACCTGGTAAATCTTATGGAGAGTCCCTCCATGTCCAGGGAAATGACTAGAAAGCTTAAGGATATAAATAAGATATATTCAAGCTATGAAAGGATTTTGTCAGACAGTCTTTTCGATGGAGAGGATAGGTTTGTCCTAGCCCTGGAAAAGGTAGACCAGATGGAGGCCTATAAGGATATTGTCTTTTTCTTTGATCAATTTCACAACATGTCCCTTTTAGAAATAAAGTTAATAGATAGTCTAGTTAAGATGGGAGCCCAGGTTTATTTAACTGTAACCATAGACAAGAGGCTGGTAGATAGTCCCTACCAAGTAGGAGAAATGCTTGTAAAGGACGCTGAGGTCTTTGAAATATCCAAAAGGTTTTTAAACCATCTGGACAAGTATTTGGACCTATCCTATATATTTTTAGAAGATGAGAGTTTTGATAACCCATCTTTAAACTATCTTTTATCCCAGGTCTTTTCCTATGAAAAACCCCAGGCCAGGTCCTTGGATAATATCTATTTAAAAAGATATAACAATACCTTGGAAGAGGTGGAAAACCTATCTATAGCCATAAAAAAAGACCTGATAGACAAGGGCTATAGGTATAAGGATATAGCTGTTATAGTAACGTCTACTGAAGAATATTATAAGTTGATAAAGAGGGACTTTGAAATAAATAATATTCCATTTTTTATAGATGAGTCTAGAAATATAGGGGAGAACCCTATAGTAAAGCTAGTAAATGCCTCCCTTTACTTATTTTCCTCCAACCTGTCCACCAATGGTTTGATAGCCTATTTAAAATATAGTTTTAATAATTTTAGCTATGACCAGATAAATATTTTTGAAAACTACATCAAGGATAGGAAGATTAGATCCAAGATGCTTTTTGATGACAAGTACTTTAGCCTGGATGAAAAAATGGTAAAGAAAAAGTACTTGGAAGAGGATATGAAAAACCTAAAAGAGGTTGAAGAGGTTAGAAAATACTTAATAGAGGCCATAGTAAACTTTAATGATGGGGAAAACTTTTTAGACTTCTCCCAGGAAGATGACCTGGTAAAGAATCATGTCTATAAGTTTTACAGGTTTATTAGTGACCCTATAATTTTAGAGAGAATTGTAGCCTATGAAGATAGATTAGTTGGAGATGAAAAAGAGCAGTTAGAAGAGGAAAACAGGCAAATATGGCAGGGTCTTATGGATATCTTAGATGATATAGTAAACCTATCAGGTGAGAGGACCATGTCCTTTATGGACTTTAGTCTCTTGGTTAAGGAGGGCTTGGAAAATATAAACATATCTATTATTCCTCCCAGCCAAGACCAGATTATAGTGGGAGACATATCCAGGTCCAGGGTTATGAATGTGAAAAAGATTTACTTTTTAGGTATGACCAACATTTACTATCCAAGGATCAATAAGACTACAGATCTTTTCTTAGAAGATGAAAAAGAGGTCTTGATAGACCATGGCATAAGCCTTAGGACCACTAAGGACAATATGAGCCATGACGAGAGTCTTTCCCTTTACAATCTAATGTCCAGGCCAAGTAAGGAGCTGGAGTTTTCCTTTAGTCTGATAGACAGTGATAACCAGGCCATGAGTGAGGCCTTTCTTCTGACCTATATAAAGGTGTGTTTAGATCCTAAGAACATTATCTATAGAAATGATACTTACTTTAACAATATTTACTCCAGGTCTAGACTGTCCTACTATCTGGCCCAAAAGGTTTATGATATTAGGTCCAAGACCAATATTAGTAGGGAGGAAAAAGTCTTTGTCCTTAGCCTTTACAAGTATTTAGAGGAAAGAGAGGACTATCAAGCTTTGGTTAGGGCCATAGAAGAAGGCCAGGCCTATAGGAGAGAGGATAAGCTTTCCAAGGAAGTGGCCATGGGTCTTTATGAGAACCTATCTAGTGTGAGTATAAGTCAGATAGAGACCTTTCAAAAGTGTCCCTACAAGCATTTTATTGACTATGGCTTAAATCCAAGAAGGGAAAATAATTTTTATGTAAATAACTTGGACATAGGAAATATTATCCACAAGTCAGTTTCAGGCTTTACTAAAAGTCACTTGAAAAAGAAGGATCTAGAGATCTTAGAAATGGATGAGATTAAAAAGCTTACCCAAAAAGATTTTGAAGAGTCTCTAGACTTAAATGTGGATTATTATAAGAGGGAAGATGCAAAAAATGAGTTCTTCCTAGACTTGACCAAGGAGAGTTTGGACATATCCTGCTATGAAATAACCAAGCAGCTGGCCCTATCCCAGCCAGATGTAATTAGGGATGAAGAAAGATTTGGAAGAAACCTAGTCTATGATGCCATAACCTTTAAGTTGGATGATGACCTGGAGGTAAATATAGAGGGAATCATAGATAGGATTGATGAGTTTAATATAGATAACAAGAAATACCTTAGGGTCATAGACTATAAGACAGGCAATAAATACTTTGACATAAACAAGGTCTATAATGGCCTGGATATCCAGCTTATTATCTATCTGGGAGCCTTGGTAGACGGCCATGACTACCTGCCTATTGGAGCCTTTTATATTCCTTTAAATGGAGATTTTTCTGTAGACTATGACATAGATGATGACGACCTGGCCCAGGCCATATCAGATGAGTTTAAGCTAAGGGGAATTATGATAGACCAAAGGGAAATCTTAGCCAGGATAGATAGAAGCTTTAACCTAATCAAGGAAAAACCAGAGTCAGATATAGTTGAGTTTAAGGGAAGAAGAAGTAAGCTAGATGGCAAGGACAATGTGGTTACCATGACCTTTATGATGGGGCTTATAGGCCATGTGAAAGACCTGGTAGAAGAGGCCTTAAGAAAAATTCAAAAGGGAAATATAGCTGCTAGACCTTATAGGTTGGACAAGGAGTTGGCCTGTACCTACTGTGAATACAGGGGAATTTGTAAGTTTGAAGACAAGGATTTTAGATATATGGGCAAGTTTGACTGGACATATATCAAGGAAGAAATAGAAAAGAAAGAAATAGAGGGTAAGGATGACTGAAGTTAAATACACAAGTGATCAACTAAGGGCCATAGAGACCAGGGGAAAAAATATTATTGTTTCAGCCCAGGCTGGGGCTGGTAAGACCCAGGTCTTGGTAGAGAGAATTATCAGGCTAATCAGGGAGGAAAAAATAGACATAGACTCCATGCTTATAGTTACCTTTACCAATAAGGCTGCCTATGAAATGAAGGATAGGATAAAAAAGCAAATAGTTAAGTCTATGGAAGTAGACAGGGAGAATATGTCCTTTTATAAGAACCAGTACAATAATATAAATAGTGCCCAGATAAGCACCATGCACTCTTTTTGTATCAATACTATAAGAGAGTACTTCTATAAGCTGGACATAAGCCCTGACTTTATTATTCTCAACCAGGCCAGCCTGGATATCTTAAAGCACCAGGCCTTGGACGAAGTATATTCTAACTATTATGAAAAAAGAAATGAGGACTTTTTAACCTTTATAGAAAAGTATGACAGTAGGAAAAACGACGAAAATACTAGAGACCTTATTTTAAGAATCTATAGTTTTCTTATGAGTCAGATAGATCCTTGGACCTGGATGGAAGAGGCCATTGAGCCCTATGATTTGGCCAGAAGGGTGGAAGAGGGCTTGGAGGATGAGTCAGCCTATGAGAGTTACTACCTAGCCATGGTAAAAAGCCTTTTAGAAAAACCCTTAGATGACCTTTATAAGGCTTCAAAAGAAGCCCTAGACCTGGCAGAAATGGATGATGGTCCAGAGCCCTATAGGGACTTATTTGAAAGGGAAAGCAAGATGTTTTTAGGCCTAAAAAAAGCCTTGGAAGAGGATGACCTAGCCTCTCTTAAGGAGGCCTTGGATGGGGTAGACTTTAAGACCCTACCTAGACTTACCAAGAAGAAAATGGAGGATAATCTTTTAGATCCTCTTAAAAAAGATAGGGCCAAGGCCCTTAGGGATGGCTATAAGAAGGATTTTTCCAAGATAGCCGACCTTGTAAGTCTGGATATGGACCAGGCTAGAAGGGAAAGTCTGGAATCCTTTAGAACCCTTAAGACCATGGAGATGATTTTAAGGGACTTTGATAGGGCTTATAGGCAGAAGAAAAGAGACAAGAAGGGGATAGATTTTTCTGATGCTGAGCATTTAATGATAGAACTTTTAGAAGACCAGGATGTGGTAGAGCTTTTAAGAGACAAGTACTCCTATATCTTCTTTGACGAGTACCAAGATGCCAACCAGATCCAAAACTATATAGTGGAAAAGATAAGAAGAGAGGATAATCTTTTCTTTGTAGGAGATATTAAACAGTCAATCTATAAGTTTAGGCTGGCAGATCCTAGTCTTTTTAATAAGAGGTATGAAGACTATAGGAAGTTTAAAGACCTGGACCAGGCCATAGACTTAAACAAAAACTTTAGGTCTAGAAAGGAACTTCTAGACTTTAATAACTTTATCTTTGACAGTCTTATGACTAAAAAGTTAGGGGAAATAGACTATAGAAGTCCTAGCCATCAATTGGTCAAGGGAACAGACTTTCCAGACCTAAAGGACCCGGTGGAGTTTTTATACTTAAAAACTGACAAGGATGAAATAGAAGACTTGGATATAGCCTATTCTACCCGCTTTGAAAATACAGAAAGTTTTGCCATAGCCAAGAGAATTAAGGAGATGGTAGATTTTGAAGGCTATGACTATAGAGACTTTGCTATCTTGTCTAGGACCAAGTCGGATATAGGAGCCTATGAAGAGGACTTAAAGGCCTTTAATATACCCTTCTTTTCTGACTCTTATGAGGTTGATTTTTCAAATTTAGAAGTCTTAAACTTTATTAACCTTTTAAAGTGTATAGAAAATGATAGGAGGGACCTTCCCTTGATGGCAGTTCTTCTTTCCCACCTAGGTGATTTTACAGAAGAAGAGCTTTCCCTTATCAAGATAGAAAATAGGTCAGGATCTTTTAATCATAGCTTTTTTACCTATGATGGAGAAAATGAGTCTATTCTGGAAAAAAGAAGGTCCTATATGGAAAAGATAGATTCCTATAGGGATAGGGAAAAGACCATGACCTTGGTAGACTTTGCCTGGTATGTTCTTTTGGATAGTGGCTATCTGGCCTTTGTCTTGTCCTTAAATAATGGTAAGCAAAAATATGATAACCTTCTAGCCTTTATAGATGAAATCGGCAAGTATGAAGAAAACTCAGACCTGGGTCTTTATGGATTTTTATCCTATGTGGATGACTTGATGAAAAAAGACAAGAGTCAACTTGAACCAGGGGCAGACTTATCTGAAGAGGATAATGTGGTTAGGATTATGACCATCCATAAGTCCAAGGGACTTCAGTTTAGGGTGGTCTTTATAGCAAATCTAAACAAGCGTTTTAATATGATGGACTTGAGAAATCCTTATATCTACCACAATGACCTAGGCATGGCCCTAAGAGTGGTAGATTTGGACAGGAATGCTAGAAAGGAAACCTTGGAGTATAATTTAATCAAGGAAGAGATAAGAAAGGAATCCTTGTCAGAAGAGGTTAGGATTCTTTATGTGGCCATGACCAGGGCCATAGACAAGCTGGTTTTAGTGGGAAAACTTCCCAATAAGTTTAGGGAAAAAGACTATGGTAAGGACTTGACTTCCATGTCCAGCTACTTTGATTGGATAAATAGTATTGTCTTTAGAGACTGTCTAGCAGATGATTTTAAGCTTGAAGAAGAGCTAGAAATACCTTCAGATACAGATTATTTTGAGGGTAGTTTTAAGCCTTATTTTAACCTGGTGGAAGAGGCAGCTATTCTAGAAGAGATAGATGAATACAAGTCAAGTTTGGAAGAGGACGAAAAAGACTTAGACTTGATGGAAATGGACCTGGATCCTATTTTTGACTATGAATATCCATTTAAAGATTATATAAAGGCCCCCTATAAAAAGACTGTATCTGATTTATCAGAAAAAAATGATAATAGGTCGTCTGATTTTAAAAGACCATCAGGCCTTAGTCCCTATGAGAGAGAGAGGGATTTGGACTTTGCCAGACCTGACTTTATCAGGGGAAAAGAAAAGTTAAAGGCCAATGAAAAGGGAAGTCTTATCCACAAGGTCTTTGAATTGGTAGAAATTAAAAAATATAGCAGGGAGAGTTTTCTAGAAGAATTAGATAGGTTGGTTGCCTGGGAACTTTTACAAAAAGAAGATCTGGCCTATATTGATCCCCAAATATTTATAAACTTTTTTGACTCAGATTTAGGTGAGAGAATTATAGCCAATAGGTCTAGTCTTCATAGGGAGAGGGCCTTTACCATAAAGTACCAAAAGGATGGTATAGATCTTTTAGTAGATGGGCAGATAGACTTGTTTTTCATAGAAGATGGGGAAATTGTAATTGTAGATTTTAAGACTAATAGGTCTATAGATGAAGACCTTTATCAAGGCCAACTAGCCCTATATAAGAGAGGCTTGGAAAGCTCTCTAAATATAAGGGTTAAGGAAGCCTATATTTACTGGGCTAGACACAATGTCTTTACCAGGATAGATCACATATAGTAGCCGCCATTGATGGCAAGAACCTGGCCTGTCATATACTTGGATTTATCAGATACTAAAAATTCAACTGCATCGGCGATTTCTTCAGGATAGGCCAGTCTTCCCATGGGAACTTCTTGGGCAAAGCCATCCAAGGTTTCTTGGGATAGGACCATGGTCATATCGGTTAGAACACCGCCAGGTGCAACAGCATTTACTCTAATATTGGAAGGGGCAAGTTCCATGGCCAAGGATTTTGTATAGGCTATGATTGCTCCTTTTGTTGCTGCATAGGCTGATTCCATAGAGCCTCCAGTTTGTCCCCAGACAGAAGAAGTGTTTACTATAATTCCGTCCTTGTTGGAAATCATGTCTGGTAGGGCAAGTTTTGTGCAGTTAAACATACCATTAACATTGGTTGCAAAGATTTCGTCCCATTCTTCTAGACTGACATCTTGGGCCAGGTTAAGCCTTGCTATACCTGCATTATTTATTAGGATATCAACCTTTCTAAAGCGTTTTTTTATGGTTTTAAACATTTCTTCGACCTGGTTAAAGTCGGATACATCGGCCTTTATAGCCATGGCATCCAGACCATTTTCCCTAAGAATTTGTACTACTTCCAGGGCTTTTTCTTCTTCTTTTTTATAGTTTACTATTACATTATATTCTTTTCCTAGGAAGGATAGGGCTATGGCCCTGCCAATTCCTCTTGAGGATCCTGTGATTAAAACTGTCTTTCTCATAATATCTCCTTAATTATTTGATATTAATATTATAAGGCATTTTAGTAAATATAAAAATATAGTGTATAATGTTAATATGTTTTATGTTTAGGAGGGAAAATGAAAAAAAGAAAATACACGAACAAAGATCTACTAAAAAGATTTATACCATATTATGGAAATTATTTGCCAGTATTTATCTTAGATATGACAGCAGCAGCCTTTACGGTAGTGTCTGAACTGACCTTGCCCCTTATTATTAGGGCTATCACAGACAAGGCTACCAATGACTTGGCCAGCCTTACCATGTCCTATATCTTTAAGATAGGTTTATTATATTTTGCACTTAAGATGGTTGAAATTGGGGCTCGTTACTATATGCAAAAACAAGGCCATATAATGGGAGCCATGATTGAAAAAGACATGAGAAGGGACGTATTTGGCCATATTCAAACTCTTCCCGATGAGTATTTTAACAATACTAAGATAGGACAGTTGATGGCTAGAATAACTACGGATCTTTTTGATATAACCGAGTTTTCACACCATGGACCGGAAGAGTTTTTTATTGGAGCTATTAAGCTGGTTATATCCTTTATAGTTTTGATAAGAATAAATGTGGTCCTAACCTTGGTTTTATTTTTAATGATACCTTTAATGTTTGTCTTTACTACTAGGACGAGAAAGAAGCTTAGAAAGACCCACAAGGAGCAAAGACACCATATAGGTGAAATAAATGCTAACATTGAAGATTCACTATTGGGTATAAAGGTTATTAAATCCTTTGCCAATGAAGATATTGAAGAAGAAAAGTTCCATGAAGGAAATGAAGAGTTCTTAAGACTTAAGACAAACTTCTATAGCCAATTATCAATCTTTCACTCAGTGACAAGATTCTTAGATGGTTTTATGTACTTGGTAGTTTTAGTCCTAGGAGGAATACTACTTATAGATAATAAGTTAAGTCCTGGAGACTTTGTCCTATTTATCATGTATGTATCATCATTACTAGCAACAGTTACCAGGGTGGTAGACTTTACTGAAACCTTTGAAAAGGGAATGACAGGTATAGAAAGATTTGCTGAACTTATGGACTATAAATCAAATATTGTAGACAAGGAAGATGCTATAGAATTAAAGGATGTTAAGGGAGACATTAGTTTTAACAATGTTCACTTTGCCTATATGGATGGAAGTCCTGATTCTAGGGACCACAATCTTGTTTTAAATGATTTAAACCTGGATATTAAGGCTGGACAAAAGATAGCCATAGTAGGTCCATCTGGATCAGGTAAGACAACTCTTACCAATCTTATACCTAGGTTTTACGATGTAAATGAAGGTTCCATCACAGTTGATGGAAAGGATATAAGGGATGTGACCCTAAAGTCACTTAGAAATAATATAGGTATGGTCCAACAAGACGTTTATCTATTTAGTGGTACTATTAAGGAAAATATAAGCTATGGTAGGCCAGATGCCAGTGATGAAGAGATCATTAGGGCGGCAGACATGGCTGGAGCAAGTGAGTTTATCAGAGAACTTCCAGAAGGTTTTGATACCTATGTGGGAGAGAGGGGCTTGAAACTATCTGGTGGACAAAAGCAAAGAATAAGTATAGCCAGAGTATTTTTGAAAAACCCGCCAATTCTTATCTTGGATGAGGCAACCTCTGCTTTAGACAATAAGAGTGAAAGACTGGTTCAAAAATCTCTAGAAGAATTATCCCATGGTAGGACTACCATAACCATAGCCCATAGGTTGTCAACGGTTATTAATTCAGATAAGATTTTAGTCTTAACTGAAAATGGAATAGAGGAAAGTGGTAGCCACCAAGAGCTTTTAGCTCAAAATGGGGCCTATGCCAACCTTTATAAGTCTATAGGTAATAGTTCCTTTAGCTCCTAGGAGTTTAGTCTCCTAGAGCTTAGGCTAGCCTAGCTGGGGTATGAAATATAAAAAAGAGAACGAAGGTGGGAGTATGAAAAAAATTTGGGGAAATATTATCTTTGCCTTGGCCAAGATAGTAGATGTGTTTTTAAGTGGCCTGATAAAGCTCTTTGACTGGATTACCAGGTTTGCAGAGCAAATTAAGGGATTTATCGTTGGCTTTGTAGTATTGGGATGTTTTATGTTTTTTGCCTATCCCTTTATGTTTCTAGTCCTTTTGACACCTGCAGCTATAACTGTAATAACCATAGTTTTACTTATCTTCTTAATTCCCTTATTGGGAAAAAAGGTTATCTCAGCCCTAAAATATGCCAGATATGTCAGTACTGAATATCTTTACGACTATGCTGACTACTACAGGCTGGGCAAGAGTAAGAAGGTAAACTTTAGAGACTATAGTAACAGGTACAAGAAGGAAGAAGAAGACAAGAGAAGAAGGGCCCAAGAAGAAAGACAAAGACAGCAAAATGAAGAGTGGCAAAAGATCTTTGACGACTTCTTCAACCAGGCTGGAGGAAACTATGGAGGTGGCTATTACGGCCAGGGCTCCTATGGTCAAGGTTCCTATAATCAAGGTTATGGGGGCTATAATCCAACAGATGATTTTAACAGTAAGTATGAAAAAAGTTGTGATGCTTTAGGTTTGGACTATTCCACTGATATTTACGAGGTAAAACTCCAATATAGGAAGTTGGCTAAGAAATATCATCCTGATTTAAATAAGGCTGAGGATGCCAAGGAAAAGTTCCAAGAAATTAATGAAGCTTATGAGTTTTTAAGTGAGGAAAATATTGAGAGATATAAGAGATTAAATAAACTTTAGAATATTCTAAAGTTTATTTTTGTAAAGGGGTGGAGTGGATGGAAATAATACTAATCTATGTGGCCTTTGTCATATTAATTAGTGTGATACTTAATAGATTTTCAGATAAGGTGGGGATTCCTGCCCTCTTATTATTTATTATTTTAGGATTGATTTTTGGTGAGGAAGGAATCTTCAAAATACCTTTTGACGACTATAAGTTAGTCTCAGATATAAATACTATAGCACTGGTATTTATCATGTTTTATGGAGGATTTGGTACCAATTGGGATATGGCAAAGCCTGTGGCCTTACACGCCATACTAATGTCAACCCTGGGAACCATAATTACAGCCCTGACAACAGGGGCCTTTGTTTATTATGTGCTACATTTTAGTTTTTTAGAGGCCATGTTAATGGGCTCTGTAATAGCGTCAACGGATGCGGCGTCGGTTTTTTCTATTTTAAGGAGTAAAAAGCTTAACTTAAAATATAATACAGCCTCTCTTTTAGAGCTGGAAAGTGGTAGTAACGACCCTACATCCTATATGTTGACCATGATAGTTTTAGCTATGATGAAGGGAAATGCATCCAAGGCCATGATAGCCAAGATGTTTTTCTCCCAAATGTTTTTTGGGTTGACTTTTGGGCTTTTAATAGCCTATGTGGCCCTATTTGTTCTTAGAAAGTTTGATTTTACAACCAATGGATTTGACGCGGTTTTTGTCATCTCCATAGCCCTGTTTTCCTTTGCCCTTCCTGAGGCTTTAGGGGGAAATGGCTACTTAAGTGCCTATGTAGTAGGGCTTATTTTGGGAAATAATACATTTAAAAACAAGATAGAATTGGTTCACTTCTTTAATGGAGTCACTGGTCTTATGCAGGTTATAATATTTTTCCTACTGGGACTTTTAGCCCTGCCTTCCATGATACCGGCAGTATTTTTAAAGGCCTGTTTGATTATGTTATTTTTAACCTTTATAGCAAGACCTCTAGCGACCTTGATTTTAATGGGACCCTTAAGGTCTGATCCTAAGCAAATGACCATAGTTGCCTGGTCAGGTTTAAGAGGGGCAGCCTCCATAGTATTTGCCATCATGGCCAGTATAGACGGAGTCTACTTGGAAAATGACATCTACCATATAGTATTTGCCATAGTCCTAATGTCTATCTTGATTCAAGGATCCCTCATACCAGTTTTTTCTAAAAAACTTAATATGATAGACGATAAGGTGGACGTATTAAAGACCTTTAACGACTACTCAGAAGAGGTAGAAGTAGACTTTATTCAACTTAAAATAGACAGGGACCATCTGTGGTTTAATATGATGATAAAAGACATTAATCTACCGCCTGGCATCCTGGCAGTTTCCATTATTAGGGGGAAGAATAATATTGCCCCTAGGGGAAATACTATTTTGAAAGAAGATGATCAATTAATCTTATCAGCCCTATCAGCTGATTTGGATGCAGAAATTAGCTTGACAGAAATAGATGTTACAGAACATGAAGAATATGTGGGATCTACCATATCCCAATTGGATATATCAGAAGATAGGCTGGTTATCATGATAAAAAGAGAGGATGAGACGATTATTCCTGACGGAAATACTATTATTGAAAAAAATGATATAATAGTATTAAACCATGACTTTAATTACACTTATGATTGAGAGGTGGCATATGATTAAAACAATATATCTGGCTGGAGGATGTTTCTGGGGAGTAGAGGCCTATATAAAAAGACTGAGGGGAGTTATTTATACAGAGGCAGGCTATTCCAATGGGGAAAAGTTGGATGATATAAGTTACGAGAAGGTATGTTCAGGCCTTTACGGCTACGCAGAAGTAGTAAAGGTTAAGTATATAAGTGAGATTTTACCAACAGAAGATTTATTAGATAAGTTTTATAAGATAATAGATCCTCTGGCTGTAAATAGGCAGGGAAATGATCAGGGAGTCCAGTATAGGACTGGTATTTACTATGAAAAAGTTTCTGACCTTAAGGCTATAGAAAAATCTCTTAAGGATCTGGAAGAAAAACTTGGAAGAAAGTCTGCCCTAGAAGTGGATAAGGTGAGAAATTACAGGCCTGCAGAAGGCTACCACCAAGATTATTTATATAAAAATCCAGGCGGCTACTGCCATGTAGATTTATCTATCTTGGACGGGGAAGAAAAAAACGACCTTTATAAGTTGGACCCGGCCAGGCTGGAAGACTTGGATGAATTATCCTACTTGGTAACCCAAAAATCCCATACGGAAAAACCTTTTACCAGCGAGTTAAATGATGAAGAAGCTAAGGGAATCTATGTGGATAAGATTACTAGGCAGCCTCTTTTCCTATCAAGTGATAAGTTTGATGCTGGATGTGGCTGGCCGTCATTTACAAAACCCATAGTCAATGAGATAATTGATTATAGGAAAGATCATAGTCATGGCATGGTTAGAATGGAAGTAAAGTCTAAGTTGGGCCAAAGCCACCTGGGCCACGTTTTTGATGATGGACCAAGAGAGGCAGGAGGTCTTAGATACTGTATCAATGGAGCCAGTCTAGACTTTATACCCTATGACAAGATGGCTGAGAAAGGCTATGAAGACTATATGATATTATTGGACTAGGAGATGGAATATGGCAAAGAAAAAGACTAGGAAGAAAGAAAAGAAACCACTGGAAAAGGCAGATAGGAAATCCCTTAGATATGACAGGAAAAAGGAAGAGGAAAGAGACCTGGCCAAGAGAAAGATCAGGGCTGAAAAGAGAAAGAAAAAGTTAAAGTATGAGATAGGCCTGATAATTCTCTTAATAGGACTTTTTGTTCTTATATCAATTTTTGTTAAAAATAGGAAAAAAGCCAACCAGATAAAGAAGTATAAGGCTATAACAGCAGCCAGATACGCAGAAGAAAGCGAATACTATAAGAATCTAAAGTATGTAAATGACAATTACATATACTTGGAAGATGCTAAAAACAAGATGGTGGATAGGAATAAGGTAAGTAGAAAGTACAGGTATGACAGGGCCATAGAAAAGTACTTAAGTGAAAATAAGTTGGACAAGGACGATATGGGCTTTGCCTACTATGACTTTAATAAAAACACCTATTATTTCTACAATGAAAAAAAGATGTTTTATGCAGCATCCACTGTTAAGGTACCTATAGCTATGACTATAACGGATATGGTAAATGAGGGAGCCTTGGACTGGTCAGATCCAGTACAGTATGTTTCAGGTTTTTATGAAGGGGGAACAGGACTTATACAAAATGACCCTGTGGGCACCAGCTATACTTTAGAAAAACTAGTAGAACTTTCCATTAGGGAAAGTGATAATATAGCAACTAATCTTTTGATAGATGTTATTAATAGGACTTCAGGCCAGTTCTTTAGAGACCTTATTAAGGAAAAATATGATGTTTTTATAGATGAAGAGAATATGATAAATGCTGAAGACTCTTTAAAGGCAGTTGTTTACTTGGAAAAGAACAAGGCTAATTATCCAAAGTTAATAGACAATATGAAAAATACTGTCCACGATAATCTTTATGTAAGACTTATTAAGGACAAGTCAGAAATAGCCCACAAGGTAGGACTTTTTGATCCAATCTTTGGAGATATAGGTATAGTTTATGGAGCCAATCCTTATGGTTTTGCCATGTTTACCAACTATGTAAATGAGGATGGAACAGGTAATAACAAGGCTATAGGAGATATAGCAGAGATTATTGATCAGATTCACAATGAATATAATTAAGAGTTGACATTCCTTTTTTTATCTGTTAAGCTTATACAGATATAAAAAAGGAGTTGATTGGAATGTTAAAAAACAAGTCATTAATAAGTACGAACGACCTGACAAACGAAGAGTTACTAGAAATAATTAAATATGCACAAGATATTTTAAAGAGTCCAAATGATTTTTCTCATATTGCTGATGGAAAATTACTAGGGACTCTTTTTTTTGAGCCTTCAACCAGAACTAAATTAAGTTTTGAATCTGCCATGAAGAGATTAGGTGGAAAAGTTGTTGGTTTCTCTGGAACGCAAAACAATTCAACGGCAAAGGGGGAATGTTTAACTGACACGGTTAAGACAGTATCCCAATATACTGATGTTATAGCTATGAGACATCCTAATGAAGGATCAGCTAAGTTGGCATCAGAATTTGCAGATGTACCGATTATCAATGCTGGTGATGGTGGTCATCAACATCCAACTCAAACACTAACAGACCTACTTACTATTACAGAAGAAAAGAAAAGACTTACCGATATGAAAATAGGCCTTTGCGGAGACTTAAAATACGGTAGAACAGTTCACTCATTAATTGCCACCTTATCAAGGTTTCCAGGCAATGAATTCATTTTAATTTCACCAGATGAGTTAAAAATTCCATCCTACATTAGAGAACAGGTCCTTATGGCCAACAATATTAAGTTTAGAGAAGTTCAAACCATGGAAGAGGTTATGGATGAACTAGATATACTTTATATGACCAGGGTTCAAAGGGAAAGATTCTCATCCTATACAGACTATGAAAGGTTAAAAGACACCTATATCTTAGACTTGGAAAAATTAGAAAATGCCAAAAAAGACTTGGCCATCCTTCATCCCCTACCAAGGGTGAATGAAATAGCCAAGGAAGTAGACCAGGATCCAAGGGCCCTATACTTCAAACAAGCCAAATACGGCATGTATGTGAGAATGTCCTTACTTGCAAAAATAATGGGGGTAGATAAAGATGTTAAGCATAAATAGTATAAAAAAAGGAATAGTTTTAGACCATATAAAACCAGGCCACGGCTATGAAATATTTAAGGTCCTAGGCCTACATGAGGCTGACTACAGGGTGGCCTTAATCATGAATGCAGAAAGTAAAAAACAAGGCAGAAAGGACATGATCAAGATAGAAGATGAGATAGACTTGGACCTAACTGCCATAGGTATAATAGATTCAAATGTTACAGTGAATGTAATTGAAGACGAAAAGATAGTAAATAAGATCCATATAACCCTACCTGAATATGTGGAAGGCAAGCTTCAGTGTACCAATCCTAAATGTATATCAGTAGTAGAGAGGGATGTAAAGAGTAAATTTTCCCTGGTGGACAGCAGTACAAAAACTTATAAGTGTGATTATTGTGATCACTTTTACGGCGTGGAGGAATAATGGAAAAAATATTTAAGAATTTTAGAGTTATAGATAGTTCCAAAGATGAACTATTGGATGTGTATGTGGTAGATGGAATGATTAAAGAAGTGGGCAAAAACCTAGACTATGACTGTCAGGTGATAGAAGGAGACAAGAGAGTTCTTCTTCCAGCCTTTACTGATTTACATGCGCATTTCAGGGACCCGGGATTCTTATATAAGGAAGATTTAGAAACTGGTAGTAGGGCAGCCTTAAAGGGAGGCTTTACCAGTGTAAATCTTATGGGTAACACTAATCCTATTTGTGACAATATGGAAGTTTATACTTACGTAAAAGACAAGGCTAAAAAATTAGATTTGATAGATGTGGAACAGGTAATTACCATAACCAAGGGATTTGATGGGAAAACTTTAGACCACTTGGATGAGATAGACGACACAGTTAAGTTTATATCTGATGATGGCCATGGGGTTTATTCAGACCTGGTTATGTATCAGGCCATGTTAAAGGCTAAGGAAAAAAATATTGCCCTTACCCTACATGAGGAGCAAAAGGATTTTTCCTCCTTTGACTATAGACTGGCAGAAGACCTTCATACCATTAGGGATGTTTATCTGGCAGGTAAGACTGGAGCCAAGGTTCATTTTTCCCATGTAAGTACTAAGGATAGTATAGAAGCCATAAGACAGGGAAAGAAAAATGGGATAGAGGTTACTTGTGAGGTAACTCCCCACCATATTCTTTTATCCAACTCAGACTATAGGGTAAATCCTCCTATTAGGACTGATGAAGATATAAGAGCTATAATTGAGGCCATAAAGGATGGGACAGTGGATGCTATAGCTACAGATCATGCTCCCCACTCTGAAGAAGACAAGGCCAAGGGAAGTCCAGGCATGGTAGGTTTGGAATCAGCCTTTCCTATAGCCTATACAACCTTGGTTGGGAAAAATAAGGTTTCCATCCATAAGCTAGTTGAGATTATGAGCGAGAGACCAGCTAGGATCTTGGGCCATAAGAAGGGGCTAGTAGAAGAGGGCTACCAGGCTGACTTTGCCATAGTAGACTTGGACAAGGAATATAAGTTTGTAGAAGATGAGATAGAATCAAAGAGCCATAATTCACCATTTATAGACATGGTATTTAAGGGAATGATATTAGAGACCTATAGACTAGGCGAATTAAAGTATAGGAGATAGATATGATAATAGATAGATTATATGAAAAAGTAGAAAAATTAGGCTTTGTTTGTGTTGGACTAGATACAAGTTTGGACTATGTACCAGCCTATATCAAGGAAGAATACAAGGAAGTTTCTGAGCAGCTTTTCCAATTTAACAAGGAAATTATAGATAGCACCCACGACATTACAGCAATTTACAAGCTACAAATTGCCTACTATGAGGCCAATGGCCTAGATGGTATGGTTGCCTATAAGAAGACCTTGGATTATTTAAGAAAAAAAGACTGCCTTACCATAGGGGATGTTAAAAGAGGAGACATTGCAGCAACAGCCAAGGAGTATGGTAAAGCCCACTTTAGTGGAGACTTTGAAGTTGACTTTATAACCCTTAATCCCTATATGGGCTTTGATAGTATAACACCCTATCTACCATATTTAGAAAGTGGAGAAAAAGGAGTTTTTGTCCTACTGAGAACTTCCAACCCAGGAGCCAAGGATATAGAATATCTAGACTATGAGGGAGAACACCTTTACTACCACATAGGAGACAAGCTTAATGAAATGGGGAAAAACTATAGGGGTAAGTCAGGTTATTCTGCCCTGAGCCTAGTAGTAGGTGGAACCCATAGTGATGAGATTGATGAGATAAGAAATAGATATAAGGATTCATTTTTCCTAATACCAGGCTATGGGGCTCAAGGAGCTTCAGCTGAGGATATTAGAAGGTATCTTAATGACTTTAATGGGGGCATAGTAAACTCATCTAGAGGAATAATTAAGGCCTATCAAAATTATGAAGACATGAAGGTGGGACCGGCAGCAAGAGAGGCTGTCTTAAAGATGAGAAGTGATATCTATGGCGAATAAGGCTTATAGAAAGGGAGAAATCCTGGAAAATATAGAGATAGAAAAAAACATTTACCTGATGAAGGTAAAGGGAGACTTTACAGGTGAGCCTGGCCAATTTTACATGCTTAGAAGTGAAGATCCTTCCTATCTGCTTTCCAGGCCCATCAGTATTTATGATGTGGATGAAAAAAATAAGACCATATCCTTTCTCTATGCAGTAGTGGGAAGGGGAACCAAGGAGTTTTCCAGCTTAAAGGATTCTATAAAACTTTTTGGACCCTTAGGCAATGCCTTTCCAAAGACTGATAAGAAGGTGGCCATAGTAGGTGGAGGAATAGGAATAGCTCCTCTTTTATACTTTGCCAAATCCCTAGGTCAAAAGCCGGATATTTATTTAGGCTTTAGGGAGGATCCCTACCTGGTTGAAGACTTTAGAAAAGAGGCAGACAAGCTTTATATAGCTACAGAAAAAGAAGATGAAAACCTATCTGGCTATATAGTAGACCATATAGACTATGATCTCTATGATGAAATTTATGCCTGTGGACCTATGGCCATGTTAAAGAGCCTAAAGGAAAAAAATAAGAAGGCAGATCTTTACCTGTCCCTAGAAGCCAGAATGGCTTGCGGACTGGGAGCCTGCCTAGGCTGTACAGTGGAAACAAAAGCTGGCATGAAGAGGGTCTGCAAGGAAGGACCAATATTTAAAGGGGAGGACTTGTTAATATGATGGAAGTAGACTTATGTGGTATTAAACTAAAAAATCCAGTTATAACAGCTTCAGGTACCTTTGGATTTGGCCATGAATACAAGGATTTTGTAGATTTGGATAGGCTGGGAGGCATATCTACCAAGGGCCTTACCCTTTATGCCAAGGAGGGCAATAAGGGGATAAGACTTCATGAAACACCTGCTGGGCTTATGAATAGTATAGGCCTACAAAATCCTTCAGTGGAAAGTTTTATTAAGTATGGCCTACCTATTATGAAAAACTATGATACGGAAATTATAGCCAATATTGGGGGCAATAACTTGGACCAATACATAGAGGCGGTAAAGCTGATAGACAAGACAGATATAAATATTATAGAGCTAAATATATCCTGTCCCAATGTTAAGGAAGGCGGCATGGCCTTTGGAATCCAGTGTGAAAGTGCAGAAATAGTTGTAAGTGAAGTAAGAAAACATACAGATAAAATTCTTATGGTTAAGCTTTCTCCCAATGCGGAAAACATTGTAGAGATGGCCAAGGCTGTGGAAAAGGCAGGAGCAGACGCCCTATCCTTAGTAAATACCTTTAATGCCCTGGCCATAGACATCCATAAGAGAGAACCTGTCTTTGACAATAAGACTGCGGGACTATCAGGACCAGCCATAAAGCCTATAGCCTTAAGAATGGTAAATGAAGTCTATCACGCAGTAGACATACCAATTGTAGGCCTGGGAGGCATATCAAACTATGAGGATGCCTTAGAGTTTATCATGGCAGGGGCAACAGCCATTCAGGTGGGAACGGCAAACTTTGTAAATCCCAATGTTTCCATGGAAATAATTGAGGGAATAGAAGACTTTATGTTAAAAGAAAACATTAAGAGTTTGGATGAAATTAGAGGAATTATCTAGGAGGAGTAGAGATGACTAAAGTAGTATATGATTTATTGGTGGACACTAAGGCCTTATTAAAGGGCCACTTCTTATTATCTTCAGGTAAGCACAGCGATGGCTATGTTCAATGTGCCAAGCTTTTACAATATCCTGACAAGGCTGCCATAGTGGTAGAAGAGATAGTAAGACAATTAAGACAGGAAGATATTCAAGTAGACAAGGTGGTAGGACCTGCCATGGGTGGAATCGTAATAGCCTATGAGGTGGGAAGACAATTGGGAGTACCTGCTATCTTTACAGAAAGAGAAAATAATGAAATGACCCTAAGAAGGGGCTTTGAAATAGAAAAGGGAGAAAGAGTCCTAGTTATAGAAGACGTTATAACTACAGGAAAATCATCCCTAGAAACCATTAAGGTTTTAGAAGAGCACGGGGCTGAAGTTTTAGGTTTAGCCTGTCTGGCTAATAGGAGTGATAGATCAAAGATTGACTATCCTATTTATTCAGCTATAGACTTGGAAATAAATAGTTATGATAAGGAAACTTGCCCTCTATGTAAAGAAGGGCTGGGAGTAGTTAAGCCAGGAAGTAGAAAGTTTTAAAGTTATTTAAGAAGATAGAAGAGGCCAGGG
>JASLJE010000047.1 GCA_030152565.1 Peptoniphilaceae bacterium | reverse complement strand
GGTTTTCTTAAGTTCCCTTAATTCTTCTCCACTTCTAACAAAGGGTTGCATCAGGTTTTTTATATGTATTGACTGGGCAAATTTCAAGTTTTTCAAGTCTCTTTCTGTTAGGATTGGAAGCTTTATATCCTTGTTTTTTATGGTTATACTCTTGGATTTTTTCACCTTGGCATCAGTTAAGGACCTAACTATAAGCCTGTTTTCATCAAGCTCTTCAACTCTTAGATTCACCTTGCCATCATCTACTATTAGTAGGTCTCCCACCTGACCATGATCTATTATTTCCCCTGGTCCCTTGATGGCCCTATCTTCTAGAGAATCCTTTCCCACATAGGCTATAAGTTCTCCTTCTTTTAAGTCTATATCATCAAAAACTCCCAGTCTAAGCTCAGGTCCTTGAACATCAACAATAATTTGATAGTCCAAATCATTTAAATCACAGGCCCTGTAATAGTTTTCTATCCAGTCTATCTTTTCATCCAAATCCCCATGGGATAGGTTAATTCTAATACCTGTCATTCCAGCTTTTATCATTTTATCCAGACTAGCAAGGTCTGAACAAGCCGGTCCCAACGTTCCATAATATTCCATAACATCTCCTATAAAAAGGCCCCCTAGGGGGCCTATCTTCTTATTTTACTTTTTTAATTTTTTCTTCAGCCTTATCATATATTAAATTGATTTTTTCTTGACTCTTTTCAAAACTATCAGCCATAGAGTAAATATATAATTTAATCTTAGGCTCAGTTCCTGAAGGTCTTACTGAGAACCAAGAACCATCATCATACCTATATTCTAAAACATTGGATACAGGTAGACCAGTATCATCATTTTGATAGTCTATAATTTCTACCAACTTAATATCCCCTATTTCCTTAAGAGGGTTATTTCTATAGTCTTCCATGATTCTTCCTATAAGGGCCTGACCATCCAAGCCTTCTAGTACTATGGAAACTAATTTTTCTCCCATATAACCATATTCCTTATAGATTTCATCTAAAACTTCTAGTAGGTTCTTACCTTGTTTCTTATAGTAAGAAGCCATTTCTACTATCATCATAGCTGATGAAACAGCATCCTTGTCTCTTACGAAATCACCATAGCTAAAACCAATACTTTCTTCATAGCCAAATACAAAGGATTTTTCACCTGTCTTATCCCATTCATTGGCAGGAGCATAGATGTTCTTAAAGCCTGTCAATACGTCATAGCATTCTGCCCCATATTTCTTAGCTATTAGGTTGGATAATTTACCAGTTACTATAGACTTAACTATTACTGGATTCTTAGGCATTTCATTTCTTTCATCTAATTGTTCTAAGATATAGTTAACTAAAAGTATACCTATCTTATTACCTGTCAAGAAGACATATTCGCCATTTCTATCCCTAACTTCCAAGGCTGTCCTATCTGCATCTGGGTCTGTAGCCAATAATAAATCCGCATCCACTTTTTCACCTAATTCAATAGAGTATTTAAATGCCTTAGGATCTTCAGGGTTTGGATAACCTACTGTAGTAAAGTCTGGGTCTGGATTTTCTTGTTCCTTAACAACATGGACATTCTTAAATCCTCTCTCGTCTAGGATCCTTCTAACAAGCTTATTACCTGTACCATTTAATGGTGAATATACTATAGATATATCCTTGTCTATATTTTCATCATTTATAGTAAGGCTTAAAACATCCTTAACATAGTCTTCAACAACTTCTTGGTCTACATATTCAACCATCTTCTTGTCAAGAGCTTCCTGGAAGTCCATATCCTTTATTTGACTGTAATCTGTTTGGGATATGTGGCCTAGGATTTTATCAGCAACGTCGTCTAAAATTTGAGATCCTTCTTCCCAATAAGCCTTGTAACCATTGTAGGCTTGTGGGTTATGACTGGCTGTAACCATAACTCCTGATATGGTATTTAACTTTCTAATTGTATAGGATAAAACTGGAGTAGGTTGAATTTCCCTATGGATGTAAACCTTAATTCCATTGGCAGCTAGTACTGATGCTGTGATTTGGGAAAATTCCCTGGACATGTGTCTTACGTCATGGGCTATGGCAACTCCCCTGTCCATAGCTTCTTGGCCGTATTCCTTGATGGTATCTGCCAGGCCTTGGGTAGCTAGGGCTACAGTGTAAACATTCATCCTATTGGTTCCTGCCCCTATAATTCCCCTAAGTCCTGCTGTACCAAACTTTAAGTCTTGGTAGAACCTATCTTGAATTTCATCCTTGTCATCTTTTATTTGTCTTAATTCTTCCCTTGTTTCTTCATCAAAAAATGGATTGTTCAACCATTCTTCATATCTTTTCATATAATCCATAACATTACTCCTTTATCATAAAAATCTTTGTTGAATAAGCGGGAATCCTAAATTTATCAACCTTCCTATCCACCATGGCCTCATCCCAGATCAGCCTTAATTCATGGCCATCCTTAAGGTCATAGGGTATAAGCTTTTTATCAAATTCAATTTCTTCCCATTTTAGGTTGTGTACTATAAAGTAATAGTCCTTTTTATTTTCTATAAAATAAGCGATTACAGCATCGTCATTATTTTCAACAAACTTAACCTTCCTCCTTAGCCTATCTCTATCTTCTTCATAAAAGATCCCTGTTTTTTTTCTAAACTTAATCATTTCCCTAACATAGGAAAACAAGCCATAGTTTTCTTCCTTTAGCTTCCAATTGATTTTATTTATATCAATAGAGGCATTATAGGTATTGGGATTCATAGACTTCGACCTCATAAACTCGTTACCTGCATGGAAAAAAGGCAGGCCAAAGCTGGTCAAGAGGATGGAAAATGCCATCTTATTAGTCTTAATTAAATTTTCTACTGCCACTCCAGAATTTATTAGCTTATCCTGAAAGATCAGATTATCATGGGCATTAAAATAATTAATAGACTCTAAAGGACTGGCCCAATCAGTATCCATATATAGGCCTACTGACCCTATTATACCATTTTGGACCTCTTTCTTCTTAGAAAAATCTCCTTGAAGATAGCCCTTGGTAAAACCGTCATTATCCCCCTTTAAAGCATCCCTATAGGCTCCATTAAAAAGGGAAAATCCCTTGTTTTTCTGTTTTCCAGGCCTTATTTGCTTGTCATAGTCCAAGGTAGATCCTAGGGCCATCCAAGGCTCCCCATAAATTATTATGTTAGGGTTTATTTCCCTTAGCCTTACCATGGCCTCCTCTATTGTATCTAGGTCTAGAAGGGCCATAAGGTCAAACCTAAAACCGTCCACCTTATACTCTTCTGCCCAGTAAACTAGAGAGTCTATAATAAATTTTCTTCCCATTTTTGTCTCAGACGCAAACTCATTGCCACAACCTGAACCATTGGAGAAGTCTTCACCATTCATTCTATAATAATAGTTTGGCTCAATTATGTTGAAATTAGAGTCCCTAGTCTTGTAGGTATGGTTATAAACCACATCTAAGACCACTGATATCTTATTTTCATGGGCTGTCATAATAAGTTTTTTAAGCTCATAAATCCTATTTTCTGGCTGGTCTGGCCTACTTGCATAAGAGCCTTCCACCCCATTGTAGAGCTCTGGGTCATAGCCCCAATTATAGTTAAGCTTATAGTCAAACTTGTTTTCTCTTTCATCTACTGTTATATAGTCCATAATAGGCATTAAGTGAAGGTGGCTAATGCCCAACTCTCTTAAGTGGGCCATACCAGTCGGTATATTTCCATTTAAGACTCCACTTTCTGCCATGCCTAAAAACTTCCCCCTATGGTCTACTCCACTGGACTGATCATAGGTAAAGTCCTTGACATGGACCTCATATATAACAGCCTCTTCCCTCTTATTTTCAGGTACTCTATGGTTTAGAAAGCCTGGCGGGTTGGTATCTTCCAAATCTCCTATATAGGATTTTTTACTATTGACAGAAGAAAACTTTCCATAAGGATCTGTTACCTCCCTATCATTTATCAAATAGCTATAATATTTTCCCTTCAAATCTCCATTTATCTTTAACTCAAAAACCCCATCCTGGTCTTTAACCATGTGATAGACCTGCCTTCTAACCATGTCTGGGCTGTCGTAAAGGGCCAGTCTAACTGTCTTTTGGCTATAGGCCCAAAGCCTAAATATAGAGGCCTGAGGACTATAGATTAGTCCTAGTTCTTTATCGGTTTCTATATCCTTAATATTTTTCATTTATATCCCCAATTGATTTCTTTATAGTTCTCATCCACTTAGCCTGGTCCATATAGTCCTGGCAAATTTCCCCGTGAACCTTGTGGTGGCTTCTCAGATCCTTTAGAACAAAAAATCCGTCATCATACTTTAATAAAAGTTCAATGATAGTATTAAAATCATAGGGCAGATCACTGTAGTTTAGTTTGGATAGGTAAATAAAGCTATCCTTGATCAAGGGATCTGAATTTATAAGGTCATGGGCCCTATAATTTCTATTTTTTATATTCTCAAAGCTACTGCCAAACTCATAGATATAGTCATCTGTTCTCTTGTGGTTTCTAGAGCTTAGAACAACTGCCCCATTGGCCAAATACTCCCTGTCATTTAGGTAGTTGGTCTTCATGGATGGTATGGTTAAATTCTCCCTAATGTCAGCTCCTGGTATGATTATCTTTGACTTGGACACATTGTAATTTTCTATAAAGACAATCTTTATCTTATCCTTGATAAAAATATCCTTATTAATCAAGTGGGCCAGGGCATTGATAAACTTTATTATCTCCTTGGCTGCATAGTAATTAGGATAGGACTTGCCCCCGAAAAAGTAGGTCCTTTCCGGCACATCTAGATTACAGTCATTCTTTAATTGGTAGTAGAGAATACCAATACTTAAGGCGCTTAAAAGCTGCCTATTATACTCGTGAAAGACCCCAAAATTCATGTTGAATATGGACTGGGGATTTATGTTTTTTTCATCTACTAATTTATTTAATAGAGCAAGCTTATTGGCCTGTTTTATTTTTTCCATATCTTGGAAATTTCCAGTTTCTAAAGCTTGAAAAAGCCTGTAATTATTTTCCTTCAGGTATTTTTTCTTATTTCTCTTTAATTCCATTATATGAATCTTATCCTTCATGGCCTGGAAGGCCTCCCTGCCTATAACTGTCTTAAAAAGTTCATAGTGTTCAACAGATAGAAGGTAAATTTCATGGCTAAAACTCATTGCTAGATTAAATAAATTCAAATTGTTATTTTCTATTAGGGGAAAATATTTATTTTCATTTTTCCTATCCAACTTTTTAATAGTTGCTATAAGTTTTGGACTCACATCTTCTATTAAGTCCAAGGACCACCTTTCAAAAGATTCTGGCGTAACTGATACATTTATAAAGGTAAAGACCCTCTTGGCCAAATCCTTGGCCTCATCAAAGTCCATCCCATATTTATTGGTCAAAATATCTATAAAGATAACCAGGGCTATTAGAGGATGAATCCCCATAATAGTTATATTTACCAAGTCATCCATTTTTTCCAATGGCCTATCCTGGGAATACTTCCTGTATTTTTTTATAATATCCTGGATGGAAGCACTTGCATAAAAATACTCTTGGGCATATCTTAACTTTTGACCCTGATAGTTAGAATCTTGTGGATAGAGAAATTCAACTATGGCATTTGCCCTATTTATATGGTCATAGGAAGAAAGTATTTCTCCTTGGGAAAACTTTTGAAAGTCCATGTCCGATAGGGACTCACTCTTCCACAACCTTAGGGTGTTTACCTGCTTGTTCTTATAGCCTACTATAGGCACATCATAGGGAACTGCCCTTAGGGAAAAATCCTTGCCCTCAACCAGGTGGGAAAATCCTTTTTCATGTTCCCAAGGGTTTTTATAACCCTTCCAATCATCTGGCTTTTCTACCTGCTGGCCTTCTACTATTTCCTGCTTAAGCATGCCCCTTCTATATCTAAGGCCATAGGAGTAAATGTTTTCTCCCCTATCTGCCCCATCTTCTATTAGCTTGTTGGTCAAATAGCCCAGGTCTCCATAACCTAATTCCATATCATTGTCTTGGAGAAAAATCTGATCCAGGTCCTTCTTGTTTTTAAGCATAATTTTTTCAACCTGGTCATAGGCATCCAGATTAATAATGTTTTTCTTTAAATTATTTCCTATAGAGTATTCAAAGGATAAAAGGTACCTTCTTTTTTCCTGCCTACTGGTTATTAAACTCTTATTCCAGTCCTTTCCTATCCTTAATTTAAGAGCAAGAGAAAGGGATTTATAAATCTCCCAATCTCTTGCATCCCTCATATCTTTAGCATATAGCTGATAAAGATTATCCCTTAATTTTTCTTCCAATTTATCCATCATTCTCTTACATCATACTCCTGTATAAGTCTATATAGGCCTTAGATGATTCTTCCCAGTCATTTTTTGCCCCCATGGCATTTTCAATCAAGTGATTAAAGTCCTCCCTTTCATTGTAGTAAAGGTCTATGGCATCCTTGATCTTAAACAATAGTTCATGGGCATTAATGTTGGCAAAACTAAATCCTGTTCCCTCCTTAGTGTATTTATTATAAGGAATAACAGTATCCTTTAAACCACCTGTTTCCCTAACCACTGGTAGGGCTCCATATCTCATGGCTATAAGTTGGGATATCCCACAAGGTTCTGCAACTGAAGGCATCAAGAATAAATCACTTGCCCCGTAAATCATATGGGACTCATCTGAGTCAAAGTAAATTCTGGCAGCCATTTTTTCTGGATACTCGCCTTCAAAATATTTAAACATCTGCTCATATTCCTTGTCTCCTGTTCCCAGGATAACCAACTGGATATCTTCTTCCAACAACTCATCCATCACATACCTAACCAATTCTAGCCCCTTCATAGAGGTTAACCTAGTTACCATGGATATCATAAGTACGTCTTCTCTGACTGGTAGACCATATTTTTCCTGCAGCTTCTTCTTATTTTCTACCCTCTTTTGGTAGTTTTCAATACTATAATTTTCAAAAAGAAGAGGATCTATCTTAGGGTCCCAAACTTCATAGTCAATACCATTAACTATGCCTGAAAGCTTGTCTGAATGATAATTAATAACACCTTCTAAGCCTTCACCAAAGAAGGGATACTTGATTTCTTCAGCATAGGTTCTAGATACTGTATTAAACTTACTAGACTGGACTATGCCCCCCTTCATAAAGTTAATAGCGTGATTAAACTCCAGGTCATTGGCATTCATCAAATGTCCTGGTAGGCCTGTCATAGAGAAAACTCCCGGATCAAAAATCCCCTGGTACTTTAGGTTGTGGATGGTATAAAGGGTCTTTATGTCCTTGTAGAAGTCATCACCCTTTTTAAATTCATTAACATAGGCACTTACCAGGCCTGTATGCCAGTCATTAGAGTGGATAACATCTGGTTTAAACTTAAGTATTTTAGGCAGCATAACAGCGGCCTTGGAAAAGTAGATAAACCTTTCTGCATCGTCAAACTCTCCATAGAGATTGGCCCTTCTAAAATACTGTTCATTGTCTATAAAGTAGTAGGTTACCCCACCGTATTCCATCTCGTAAACTCCTGCATATTGGTGCTTCCAATCCAGGTCCACCCAATATTCATGGGTCTTTACCAACTGATCTAAATACTTGTCCTTAACCTTGGAATAAAGAGGGATTACAACCTTTACATCCACTCCATCTTCCTTCAAAGCCTTTGGAAGAGAGGCAGCAACATCTGCCAATCCTCCAGTCTTTATAAAGGGATCTGACTCACTTGCAATGTATAAAACCTTCATCTTAACCTCTTTCTATGACTTGATACTTATCAACCACATATGGGTTATTGTAGGATCCTTGTACAAAAACATTTTCTCTAATTTCCCCGTTCTTATCAACAATACTGTTAATTACTATGGCCCCGTCTTCAATAACTCCCTTTTGCATAATGATAGAGTTCTTAACTATGGCATTTTTACCTATTTTAACCCCTCTAAAGATTATGGAATTATCTACCTGGCCTTCTATAATACAACCATTGGCTAGAATAGAGTTGGAAACCCTACAACCGTCCATGTAAAGGGTTGATGGCTCATCCTTGGCCTTGGTTAAAATTCCCTCTCCATCATAAAGTAAATCTATATAAACACCATGGTTTAATAAATTCATATTGGCATGGTAGTAGGAATTTAAATCTCTTATCATTTCCACATGTCTTTCAACCTGTAACAGTCCTATATTTAACTTGTTCTTATTATTTACTATGGCCTGGCTAAGGGTAACTGCATTTCCCTTTTCCATAGATTCCTTAACAAGATTTATAAAAACTTCTTTTTTAATAAATAAGTTTTCTATAAACATATTAAAGACATTTTCTGTTCCCAGGTGTAGACCTATATTTTCCAAGTTTCCATTCTCATCTAAAATAATTTTTTGAGAATTTAAATATTGGCCCATATTGTCCTCTTGCTTTCTATAAAGTAAAAGCACATCATAGTCATTTTCCAAGTACTCTTCATAGGCCCTGGATATATCTATTCTGGATACAAACATAGGGTTGGCAGCATAAATATGTTCCAAATCTGTGTCTTCGAAGAAAGGAAGTGACTTATAGTAGGTCTTCATATTTGATATGGCATTGTCTTTTCCATAGGAAGGAGGGTTGATCATAAGTCCGTCCCTTCTCCTGTTTAGTCCCCAAGACTTTCCATTTCCCACATGGTCCAGGGTGGATCTTATATTTCTTCCCCCATATAGAACAACCTTTTGAATATCGTGTTGGGCTATATTTGAAAGGGTAAAGTCCACTATCCTATATCTTCCTCCAAAGGGAAGCATATAATCAGGCCTTTTATCACAAAGAGAACCATAATTATTCTTACTGTCTCCACTATTTATTAAACCTATACAATTTTTCATCTTCTCCTCCTAGTCTTCCTCTTCTATTCCATAGTCTGAAACCAAATAAACCTTGTCTGAATCTTCTTTACCTATAATTGTTCCAGCCTCAATTACTTGATTTTCAGCTATAACTGCATTGTAAACCTTGGCTCCCTTTTGTATAACTGATCCTGCCAAGACTACAGAGTCCTTGATAAGGGCCTCTTCCTCTACAATTACTTGGTCAAATAGGACTGAGTCTGAAACACTTCCCTCAACTATACAAGCCTCATTAATAAGAGCATTAGATACTTGGGCTGTCTCTGTTATAAAGTGAGGAGCTAAGTTCTTAGAAGCTGTAGATATTCTCCAAGAGTTATCATATATGTTTAAGGTGTTTTTAGGGTCTATCAGGTCCAGGTTGGCCTCCCAGTAACTCTTTACTGTACCAACGTCCTTCCAATAGCCTTCAAACCTATAAACAAACATCGGTCTATCGTCGTATAAAAGCTTAGGTATTATATTTTTACCAAAGTCATAGTCGGAGTTTTCATCCTTATAATCATCGATTAGGGCCTGTCTTAAAACATGCCAATCAAAGATATATATTCCCATAGAAGCTAGGTTACTCTTAGGTTCTGCAGGTTTTTCATCAAATTCAATTATGGCGTCATTTTCATCCGCATTCATTATTCCAAATCTAGATGCTTCTTCCCAAGGCACTTCCATAACAGCAATAGTTGCCTCTGCCTGGTTTTTCTTGTGGACATCTAACATCTTTCTATAGTCCATCTTATAAATATGGTCTCCTGAAAGGATAAGAACATATTCTGGATCTATAGTGTCTAAATAATCTATATTTTCATAGATGGCATTGGCTGTTCCCTTATACCATCTACCTCCATCTTCTGTATAGTAAGGTGACAAAAGTTTCAGGCCACCTGTATTTCTATCGTAGTCCCAAGCTCCGCCCAAGCCTATATGTTCATTTAAATAAAAAGGCTTGTACTGGGTTAAAATTCCTATATCATCTATTCCTGAATTGGCCGCATTACTAAGGCCAAAGTCTATAATTTTATACTTACCACCGAAAGGAACTGCTGGCTTGGCAGTATTTTTGGTCAAGGCCTTTAGCCTACTTCCCTGTCCACCTGCCAATAGCATGGCTACCATTTCTGTTTTATGTGCTGACATATTCTCCTCCTACAATTTCGTGTTTAATCTTATATAAAGGGCCTGCAAGGGTTCTATATCCACTAAAATAGAGTGGTCCCGTCCATGGGCCCCTATATCCTTAGAATAAAAATAGTTATTTCTCTTAACTTTTCCCCCATATCTTCTATGGCTAGAGTTTAAAAGGATAGTGTATATCCCCTTCTCCTTAACACCTATTCTCCTGGCTGGAAGAAGTTGTCTGGAAAAGTTAAAAACACAAATTATTCTTTCATCATCCTTGCTAATTCTCTCAAAAACTAAAATATTATCCTGGTAGTTCTTATAGTCCAATAATTCTATTCCCTGCCAGGACCTATCTAGTTCATATAGGGCCTTGTGGCCCCTGTAAAGGTCATTGAGCTTTCTATTATATTTTTTTGCCAGCTGGTGGCTGTCATAGTCTAAAATGTTCCAGGCCAACTGTCCATCGTGGTCCCACTCATCAAAGGTGGCTAGTTCACTTCCCATAAAAAGTAATTTTTTCCCTGGGAAGGCGTACATATAGGCTAAAAACAACCTGTAATTATCAAATTTTTCCAGATAGTCTCCAGGCATTTTGTCCAGTAAAGATTTTTTCATATGAACTAGTTCATCATGACTAATGGCCAATATAAAATGGTCTTTAAAAAAATATGTAAATGAATTTACCAAGTCTCCCTGGCCTTTTTTCCGATCTTTATAGTCCTTTTGAAAAAAGTCCAAGCTCTCGTGCATCCAACCTAGATTCCATCTGAAATCAAAGTTATAGGCACTTTCATCTGTTAAGTTTTTTGTCTTTCCTGAATCTTCAGCTACAGAGAACACCTCATTTTGGTCCATGAGTTTGTTTATTCTCTTTATAAGTTTTATGGCAGCCTGGTCATAGATTTGAGACCTATGGTCAATCTTTCTGCCACTGTAATCCAGGTAGATCATAGAAGAAACCGCATCTATTCTAAAGCCGTCCACATGGAACTTATCCATCCAAAAACTTATGGATGAGCTTAGAAAATCTTGTACAAATTCCTTTTTATAATCAAAGTATAGGCTCCCCCAAGGACTAGTAGCCATATAGGGGTCATCACTTTCAAAAAGATAGCTACCATCAAATTTACTAAGAGAAAATTCATCAACGCAAAAATGAGACCCTGACCAATCCATAATAACCCCTATATTATTTTTATGTAGTTGATCTATTAGATACATTAATTGTTCAGGATCTCCAAATCTTTTGCTGCTTGCAAAATAACCACTCACCTGGTAACCCCATGAACCGTCATAGGGATACTCAGTAAGCGGCATAAATTCAACATAATTGTACTTCATATGCAAAAGATATTTTACCAATTCATCCGCATACATCTCATAGCTATAAAAAGATCCATCCTCCCCCCTCTTCCAAGAGGAAAGGCTGATCTCATATATGGCCATAGGACCTTCCAATAACTTATTTTTTTGTCTTTTTTTCATCCACTTCTCATCTTCCCACCCATAGTCCAAGTCATAGTACTGGGAGGCATGAAGGTAGGAATCTTCAAAACTGTAGGCGAAGGGATCTGATTTATATACTTGTTCGTCCTTCTTGTCTATTATTAAATACTTATAATTATCATCTACTTTTACCTGATCTATATTAATATTCCAAAGGCCTGACTCTCCTATCCTCTTCATAGGATAGTCCATCTGCCAGTCGTTAAAATCTCCTACTAGATAAACCGTCTTGGCACTGGGAGCATAAAGGTTAAACTCATAGCCCTTTTCTATCCTTCTAGATCCTAGTACTCTATAGAGACTATCTTTATTGGCCTTAAATCTTTCTATTAATATTTTCTCATCACTGTAAAAGTAACTCATCATTAAACTTCCTTTGCTTTATTAATGGCAGCTGTAATCTTAGGTATAAATTGCTTTTTACGGGATAATAGTCCCTCTACTAAAAATCCACAGTCACTGATTTCTTGTTCAAATTCCTTGGCTATAGATTCTCCAAACTTACCAACTACCAAAACCCTAGATTTTTGGGCGAAGATATCTGTAATTAAAAGCACAAATACATCATCTCCATTTTCAACCCTCATCTCTTGCATCCTCTTAACCAATCTCTCTTCTATGTTTCCCAATGAATCCAGGTCAGTAGTAAAGGTTTGACTTACCTTAACCTTTTCTTCTTCTATGTTAAATACCTTGGAATCTGCTGTTAAGATATCAGATGGCTTCTTGTTGTCTAAAGAAGTTCCTGCCTTAAACATTTTCATAGCGTATTCTTCCACGTCCAAGTCAGCAATTCTAGCCAATCTCATAAGGATTTGCTTGTCTGTCTTAGTGGTTGTTGGGGATCTAAATAAAAGAGTATCTGAAATAATTGCCGATGCTAAAATCCCTGCTATTTGCTTGCTAGGTATAACTCCTTGTTCGAAAAACATCATGGATATAATTGTTGCCGTTGAACCAACTGGTATATTTCTAAAGTAAATAGGTCCATTGGTATGGATATTAGCCACCCTGTGGTGGTCTATTATCTCTACGACTTCAACTGTATCAAAATCATCAATAGATTGGTTTCTCTCATTATGGTCTACCATAATAAGTTTTTTCTTCCTGTCTAAAAGTAGGTGGTTTCTGGAAATATTACCAACCACCCTATTCTTATGGTCTAGAACTGGGAAAGACCTGTACTTCTTAGTCTTTATAACCCTTTCCACATCCTCTAGAAAATCTTCTGGGTGGAAGTAGGTCAGGTTTTCCGTTGTCATAACATACTTTAGGGGGATTGCTTGGGGTAAAAGTCTTGAAACCATAAAAGAATTATACTTGGTTGATAGAACAATTAAGTTATTCTTCTTGGCCAAGGCCAGGGTTTCGTCCTTCATCTTGGCACCACTGGATAGGATTAAAATTCCCGCCTTCCTATCTATGGCCTCCCTGTGAACATCATCCCTATTTCCTCCAACTACTATATCTCCCTTGGCTATGTGGCCCTCTTCATCAGCTTCACTCACATAGACAACTATGCGACCATCATAGGGCTTAAAGTCCTTAGGATAGTTAACTATCTCTGCTGATATAACATCTATAATGTTATCTACAGATGTTTTGGCCCTCCATAAAATCCTGTCATCCCAAACCTCCATATAGGATCTGGTTAGGTTGGAAGTAGATACGATACCGACAAGTCCATCTGCTTCATCTACCACTGGCAAGGAGGTGTGATTACCCTCTTGCAAGAATTTAATAGCTTTATTTATGGATATTTCTGGAGCCACGCTATGGGCATGGTCCAATTGTAGGTCCTTTACCTTTAGCTTTAGAGTTCCCACATATTCTGGTGGTTGTACTCCAAAGTAGTCAAGGACAAACTTTGTTTCCTGGTTTAGCTCGCCAATTCTAATGGGCTGAGCTTCTACGTCTCCCCTTCTATTTTTTAAATCAGCATAGGCTAATGCTGAACATATTGAATCTGTATCTGGATTTTTATGTCCAGTAATATACACTTTCTCCTTCATTTTTCACCTTCCTAATAAATATTCTTCAATTCCATAATATCATATTAGGATATTGTGAACAACGATTTCATACAATAAAAATGACTAAACCTTTCGGTTTAGCCATCAAGTTCTTCCTCTAAATTTAGATTGTCTGTAGGATAATAAACCTCTGCCTCATCCATAAAACTCTTCAGTTCCTTCTTTACTCTAGGTGATGATGACATACATCCTGGTCCTGCTATACAGCCACCTGGACAGGCCATCCCCTCTAATAAATATCCATCGTACTTGCCTGCTTTTGCTATCTTCATCAACTTGACACAGTCGGCCAAATTAGATGCAGATGCAACCTTTATATCCAGGTCTGGATCCATCTTTTCAGCTGTTTCCTTAACTGCATTGGCAACTCCTCCAGCAGCGGCAAAGCCTCTACCTAGAGATGATGAATACCTCATGTCTGAACTAACTTCCATGTCTGCTGGCTCTATGTCCTTGGCTACAAACATTCCCATAAGTTCTTCATAGGTTATAACATAGTCTACATAGTCCTTTACATGGTCTCTCATACCCTCTAATTTTTTAGATATACAAGGTCCTATAAAGGTAATTCTAGCCTCTGGTTCAACAGACTTAATATACTTTGCTGTTTCAAGCATAGGCGTAGCTGAGTCTGATACATAGTCTTTAAATTCTGGGAACTTTTTCTCCACCATCAAGGTCCAAGAGTTACAACAGCTGGTAGCCATAAATGGTATTTCTTCTGGCACCTTTTCCACAAACTCTCCAGCCTCTCTAACTGTAGTTATATCGGCTCCCAAACTCACCTCAACAACATTTCTAAAGCCTAGGGCCTTAATAGCCTCTATGATTTGTAAAGGTGATGATAAAACGCCAAATTGTCCTATAAAGGAAGGCGCAATTATAGCGTAGTTTTTCTCATTGTCTGCAAGTGATCTTGATAATTGGAAAATTTGACTCTTGTCCATTATTGCTCCAAAAGGACATTCCATCATACATCTACCACAAGATACACACTTGTCTGGATTAATCTTAGCCCTACCCAGGTCATCACTTTCAATGGCGTCAACACCACAAACTGATGCACATGGTCTATCAAATTGAATGATAGCACTATAAGGACAGGCCTGTTTACACCTACCGCACTTGATACACTTTTCTTGGTCTATTACTGCTCCGTCCTTGCCCATACTAATAGCATTTACTGGACAGCTATTGATACATGGGTGGCCCAGACACTTTCTACAGTTGTTGGTAACCATTAACCTCTTGGTTGGACATGCTTCGCATGCGTAAGGAATAACGTTTACTAAAGGTAGATCAAAGTGTACCTCTTTCATATCGTACTTTTCCATTCCATCAGTAATTAGACTAAATTCAGTAGGCTTTCTAACATCCAGCCCCATGGTCAATCTAATTCTTTCTTCTAAGATAGCTCTTTCCTTAAAAATACTATCCCTATATGTAGCAACTTCACCTGGCAAAATCTTATATGGTATATTAACCAATTCTGACAAATCTGTTTTATCAAAGGCAATTTTTGCAACTTCAGCAAAAACTTTTCTTCTCAAATAAATTAAATCCGTATATGTCTCTTTCATCTATAACTCCATTTATTTACTAATTAACTTCATAATATGTTCCATTACCAACCTGTTTTCATAATCGTCAATAATTTGGTCGTCAACTATAACCAATGGTGTAATATGATCCTCCTTGGTCTTGCAAATTTTTTGACATTTAATCGGTTCTAATTCTATCCTATCTATTTTATAATTTTCAGGATGAGCTTCGATCAATTCATTAATACTTGAAATTTGATCCCACATTTCCATAGCTCCATTAAGAACGCAATTATTCCCCATACAAACCTTAATTTTCATAGTGCCTCCTTATAATGTGATAAGAATATTATAGCATAAGTTCATTATTATGTATAATTAATAACAATCCTTGATGTTTTATAAAAGTTAGTTTATCTTAATAGAATGATAAGATTTAAGAGAGGTTAGTAGAATGATAGAAGACTTAAGAAGACAAAATGTATCAGAAGATTTACTGGAAAAAGTGGTTGACTTTAGAAAGAACCATCCAGTTGAAGAAGGACTTGAGGATAGGATTCCCCAGGCCCAATATATATATATAGGAAGAAAAATTTGGGAGCAGGCCATAACAGCCATCCTACAGGGCCAACACATACTTTTAGTTGGCCCCAAGGCCACAGGTAAAAACCTTTTGGCTGACAATCTGGCCCAACTTTTTAATAGGCCGGCTTGGAATGTATCCTTTCACGTAAATACAGATGAAGCCCAACTAATAGGCATGGATACCTTTGTAGACAATGAGGTACAACTTAGGAAGGGCCCTATCTATCTAGCGGCAGAAAAAGGCGGCTTTGCTGTTTTTGATGAAGTTAACATGGCAAAAAATGAAGCCTTGGCAGTTCTTCACTCAGCCCTAGACTATAGAAGGGTTATAGATGTGCCAGGTTATGACAGAATCGAGCTAGATCCCTCTTGTCGCTTCATAGCCACCATGAACTATGGCTATCTAGGGACCAGAGAGCTTAATGAGGCCCTTTTATCCAGGTTTATGATTATTGACATGCCTAGCCTGGACGAGGACATCCTGGGCCAAATTATCAAGCTTAACTACCCTGGCTTAAAAGATGAAGCCCTAGTTTATTTCACAGGCTTTTTCAAGGATATAGAACTAAAGGTAGAAAACTCAGAGATTTCTTCCAAACCTCTAGACCTGAGAGGTCTTTTGGCAGCCCTTGGTTCTATAGAATTGGGACTAGATCCTCTAGAAGCCTTGGAAATGGGAGTAATCAATAAGACCTTTGATGATTTTGAAAAACAGGTCTTAAGGGATTTAGCCAAGATAAATCTTCCCAAAGACCTAAAGCCAGGAGATGTTTTTAATGGATGAAAAACGCCTAGATCATAATCTTTTATGGACTCTATCCAGAGACTATAGCCTTAACTTTGATGGGCTGGAAAACCTGGAGGAAAAAACCTTCTATGAAAAAACAATTATAGGTTCTACCTATGGTCTTATGGACTACCAGATGGTCCTAGACTACCTGTCCTACCTGGATAGTTTTAATGACCAGGACACTTTTAAAGAGCTATTTTTTCTAGCCCTGGAAACCTATGTGGCTCCCAGGATGATTAAAGAAAGACCAGCCCTTTCCGCCTATAGAAAGGACCACTTTCTCCAAATTAAAAGGTACTATGACCACCAAGAGGCTAGAAATATAGTAGAAGAGGTTAGAAAATCCCTGGCCCTTAAATACTTGGGCAGGGTTCCCAAGGTTGACCAAGCCAAGAGAAAATTGGTAAATAGTATTTTAGACCTAAAAGAAAAAGAAAATACAGAAGAATTTATAGAAGGCTTTAACAAACTTATAAATGACTTCTTTATAGTCTCCTTCCAGGACAAGACCAAGGAAGGTCTAGAGGCCAATAAGGACTTAAAGGACTTTCTTAAGGAAAGAAGTAAAAAGGCCCTGGCAGATGACGACAAGTTGGAAGACTACTACGGCCTGATAGGTTCGGCAGAATTTACTTTAGAAATGGACCTGGATAATAGGGTCTTAAAGGATGAAAGAGTCCTTAACCTATCCCTAGAGGATGAGGGCCAGGACAATAAAAGAGAACAAATAGAAAATATTTTTGGCCAATCAGCCTTAAAAAGCCAGGTCAATAAGGGGCTGGAAGGACTGATATGTAGAGACCACCATAAAAATAGCAAGCTCTTAATTACCAGGGGTGACTATAAGGACAATGTAGAGGCCTCCTATAGAAAGTCTCTAATGGAAGAAAACTTCCAGGACAACCTGACCTCCTACCAGGCCAATAGCCATATTTATGACAGAAATATAGGAGACCTGGAAAGGTCTATAAAACATAGTTTATTAAATGATCTAAACTATGTTAAAAATAGGTCTTCACAAGGAAGACTTATACCCAATAGAATCTATAGAAACCTCTATATGAGAGATCAAAATATTTTTAGAAAAGAGACCAAGGAAGAAAGGGGAAATCTTTCCATTGATATCCTACTTGACTCTTCAGCCTCTCAAAAGGAAAATAAGGATTTGATAGCCTCCCAAGCCTACATTATAACTGAAGCCTTTACTAGTCTGGGCCTACCTACCAGGGTGGTGTCCTTCAATAATGTGGAAGACTACCTGGTCCTAAAGATCTTTAGGGACTATGATGCTGATAGGAAGGAAAACAAGAAGATATTTGAATACTTGCCCTCTGGATCTAATAGGGATGGTCTGGCCTTTAGGCTGATGGCCAAGCTAATGGAATCCAACAGTTATGAAAACAAGCTACTTCTTATCTTAACTGATGGCAAGCCCAACGACGTAAGGCAGAAGATAAATAACTACTCTTCCAAGTCTATGACCAAGTATGAGGGCAACTATGCCATAAATGATAGCGCCCTAGAACTTAGAAAACTCCAGGCCCAAAATGTAAGGACACTGGCAGTCTATACTGGCCTGGAAGATGATATATCTATTATGAAAAAAATATATGGGTCCTCCTTTGCCTATATTAAAAATATAGAGAGGTTTTCCCAAATAATAAGTTCTTATTTAAAAAATGAGTTAAATTAAAAATAAGCTTCAAAGAAGCTTATTTTTTTATTCAAAGAATCCTAGTATAAATACTCCCACACCAATCATGGCTATGGTAGCGTATTGTTTTTTAGAAAGTTTTTCCTTTAACCAGATCCCCCCAATAACTGTAGCCACAATACCATCAAGGCTCATTACTGGAGCTGATACTACTGAGTTACCACTTAGGGCATAAACATAGAAAAACTGTCCGGCAGTTTCAAAAATTCCGCCTAGCATGTTAAATTTCTCATTTTTTAACTTATAGTCCTGCTTCTTGATAACTACCAAATAGAATAAGGCTATCAAGGCAACTATTAAAAATGTCATTTCAAAAGAAATAAGTGCCTCCTCCTCAGTCAAGTACTTGGTTAAATAAACGTCATCTAGAAAGGTAGCTATAGAGTCTACAATCGCATATGTAACTGGGAAAATAAAGGCTGCTGCCCCCATACCTGCTATTTCTTTTTTTGATAACTTTTCTTTCTTTGAGTCTAAATGTTCCATATAGGCTAGGGCAACTAAACCTGTTGCTATTAAAATAATTGCAAAAAATTGTATACCTGTCATAGGTTTCTTTAGAACCTTATAGGCCAAAAGACCTGCTATTGCTCCAGATGTGGATGCAACTGGTGATCCTACAGATATTCTCAAGTACCTATAACCATAAAAATCTACTCCCATTGATAAAATATATAAGAATGATATTGGGAAATAAATTAGTCCTGTCCTAATACTATATGTTAATCCATTGCTATATAATTTATATAGTTCAAAGAAAGCTTGAATACCCATCATAATACCTATCATGATTAGGATTCTCAAATGGCTGTAGGGATCGTCTGGGTCTGTTCCCCTTTTAAATGTAACATCTGATAAGCCCCAAAAGAATGTGGCTATCAAAGCTAGTGAAAACCATGTAAATTCGTTCATAATGCCTCCTTTTTAATATAATAACAGATTAGATTATAGCAAAAAACCCAGGCCTCTGTAAAGGGAAAAAAAATGACCCAGTTTCCTGAGTCATCAAATTCTTATCTACTACTATAGTTAGGAGATTCTTTAGTTATATTAATATCGTGTGGATGGGATTCAATTAAAGAAGCACTTGTTATTTTTACAAATTCAGTGTTTTCTTGTAATTGTGGAATGCCTGCTGCTCCCACATAACCCATACCAGCCCTTAGGCCTCCTAGTAATTGGAAGACTACATCTGCTAAAGGTCCCTTGTATTCAACCCTTCCTTCTACTCCTTCTGGCACTAACTTTTTAGAATTTTGTTGGAAGTATCTATCAGAAGAACCAGCCTTCATAGAAGTGATAGATCCCATACCCCTATAAACCTTATATCTTCTTCCTTCATACAATTCTTCTTCTCCAGGTGATTCCTTACAGCCTGCAAATAAGGAACCTATCATTACTGCGCTACCACCAGCTGCTAGAGCCTTGGTAACGTCTCCTGAGTACTTAATACCACCATCAGCTATAATTGATACGCCGTATTTCTTAGCTACTTCATAAGAGTCCATAATAGCTGAAACTTGTGGTACTCCAATACCAGCAATAATTCTTGTAGTACAGATGGAACCAGGTCCTATACCAACCTTAACAGCATCTGCACCAGCCTTGATTAGGGCTTCTGTAGCTTCTGCTGTAGCCACGTTACCTGCAACTATGTCCAGGTTAGGGAAGTGTTCCTTAATAGACTTAACAGTCTTTAATACACCTGCACTATGACCATGGGCAGTGTCTATAACAACAAGGTCTACCTTGGCATCAACTAGGGCTTGGATTCTTTCCATAACGTCTCCAGTAACCCCTACTGCTGCTCCACAAAGTAATCTACCTTGTGAGTCTTTTGCTGAATTTGGATATGAAATTGATTTTTCTATATCCTTAATAGTAATCAAGCCTTTTAATTTACCTTCATCATCAACTAAAGGCAACTTTTCTATCTTATATGTTCTTAGGATTTCCAAGGCTTCATCCATGGATGTTCCCTCTTTAGCTGTAACTAATTTATCACTAGTCATAGCATCCTTTATATATTTTTCAAAGTCAGTTTCGAATCTAATGTCCCTATTGGTTATAATTCCTACCAAATAGCCTTTTTCATCAGTTATAGGTACTCCTGATATTTTGAAATGAGCCATAAGCTCTAAAGCATCCTTGATCTTATGGTCAGGAGATAGGAAAAATGGGTCTGTGATTACCCCATGTTCAGATCTTTTAACCTTATCAACTTGCTCTGCCTGTTGTTCGATTGTCATATTCTTATGGATAATACCAATACCACCTTCTCTTGCAACAGCTATAGCCATAGCAGATTCTGTTACTGTATCCATACCAGCTGACATAATAGGCACATTTAATGTAATATTTTTTGTTAGTTTAGTTTTTAATGATACTTCACTCGGTACTACTTCAGAGTATCCCGGTTTTAGTAAAATATCATCAAAAGTTAAACTCTCTCCAGCAAACTTCATCATAACCTCCCGTAGTTTTCTTATATTTGTCTTATTATAACATAGAAATTAGCTTTATCAAATAAAAAATATAGACAGAATCCCTTCTGTCTATATTTATATTAAAACTTAATTACTTTCTAATGTTGTAGAAACTCTTAATACCATCAAATTTACTGTTGTCTCCTAAGAAGTCTTCAATTCTTAATAATTGATTGTACTTAGCAACTCTGTCTGTTCTTGATGGAGCACCAGTCTTAATTTGACCAGCGTTTAAAGCTACTGCAATGTCAGCTATAGTTGTATCTTCAGTTTCACCTGATCTATGTGAAATTACTGCAGTGTAACCAGCTTTTTTAGCCATTTCAACAGCGTCTAAAGTTTCAGTTAAAGTACCGATTTGGTTAACCTTGATTAAGATTGAGTTTGCAACTCCTAATTCAATACCTTTTTCTAATCTTTCGGTATTAGTTACGAATAAGTCATCACCAACTAATTGTACTTTCTTACCTAACTTATCAGTTAATAATTTCCAACCGTCCCAATCTTCTTCGTCAAGACCGTCTTCTATTGATATGATTGGGTATTTATCAGTTAATTCTTCATACCAAGCAACCATTTCTTCTCTTGTTCTTACAACGCCTTCACCCTTGAAGTTGTATTTTCCGTCTTCATACATTTCTGATGAAGCAACGTCTAAAGCGATTCTCACGTCATCTCCAGCCTTGTAGCCAGCTTTTTCAATTGCAGCTACTATAGTTTCTAATGCTTCTTCGTTTGAGCTTAGGTTTGGAGCGAATCCACCTTCGTCACCCACACCAGTAGCATGGCCTTTTTCTTGTAAAACTTTTCTTAAGTTATGGAAAATTTCAGCTCCCATTTGTAAAGCTTGAGCAAATGTTTCAGCTCCAACTGGCATAATCATGAATTCTTGGATATCCACGTTATTATCAGCATGTTCTCCACCGTTTAAGATGTTCATCATAGGAACTGGAAGAGTCTTACCGTTGAATCCACCAATGTATTCATATAAAGGCATACCAAGTTCATCTGCAGCTGCTCTAGCTACTGCTAAAGAAACTCCTAAGATTGCGTTAGCTCCTAATTTAGCCTTGTTGTGAGTTCCGTCTAATTCGATCATAAAGTTATCAATACCCACTTGATCAAAAACGTCCCAACCAATTAATTCTTCAGCTATAACTGTGTTTACATTATCAACAGCATTTAAAACACCCTTACCTAGGTATCTGTCTTCGCCATCTCTTAATTCTACAGCTTCGAATTGGCCAGTAGATGCTCCTGATGGAACCATAGCTCTACCAAAACCACCTTCGTCAGTTATTACTTCAACTTCAATTGTTGGATTAGCTCTTGAATCCAATACTTCTCTTGCATATAAATCAATAATCATTCCCATAATTCTATTACCCCCTAATAATTAAGCTTCTACCTGTCATTTCTTCAGGTTTTTCTATATTTAATACTTCAAGCATTGTAGGTGCTAAATCTGATAATCTACCACCCTTATCTTGTAATTTAACATTTTTATCATTTGTTACATAGATTAATGGCACTGGATTTGTAGTATGTGCTGTGAAAGGTTTTTCAGTTGTATAATCTATTAGTTGTTCACCATTTCCATGGTCTGCAGTTATAAATAAATCGTAGCCATTTGCTAGAGTAGCTTCTGCTATTTCTCCAACAGCCTTATCAACCGTTTCTATAGCCTTTATTTCAGCTTCTATTATACCAGTATGGCCTACCATATCTGGATTGGCAAAGTTTAAGATAATTAAATCTGGATCTTGTGCATTTATTTTTTCTAATACTGCTTCTTTTACTTCCTTAGCTGACATTTCTGGTTTAAGGTCATAAGTTGCTACTTTTGGTGAAGGAATTAAGATTCTTTCTTCATTTTTTTCTGGTTCTTCTACGCCACCATTAAAGAAGAAGGTTACATGGGCATACTTTTCAGTTTCCGCGATTCTTAATTGTTTTAATCCTTCGTTAGCAATTACCTCACCCAAGGTATTTTTAACTGACTTTGGAGGATATGCCATATCTACATTTTCAATAGTCTTGTCATATTGGGTCATACAAACATAGGTTGTATTAACCTTTTTCTTCCTGTCAAATCCCTTAAAGTCTTCATCTACTAAGGCTCTGGTTATTTCCCTAGCCCTGTCTGGTCTAAAGTTTAAGAAGATTACTGAGTCATTGTCATCAATAGTTGCTACTGGTTTGTCGTCTTCAACCACAACTGTTGGAGTCATAAATTCATCAGTTATCTTGTTCTCATATTCTTCCTTTATTGAAGCTACAACATCACTTGTATGTTTTCCTTCGCCCAATAGCATGGCGTCATATGCTTTTTCAACTCTGTCCCATCTATTGTCCCTGTCCATGGCATAGTATCTTCCTGTTACAGAAGCTACTTTACCAACTCCTATTTCTTCCATCTTTTCTTCAAGTTCCCTAATATCATCTTGGGCTGAGAAAGGAGAAACATCCCTACCATCTAAGAAGGCATGAACATATACTTCTTCCAAGTTATTCCTCTTGGCAAGTTCTAATAGGGCAAATAAGTGGTCTAGGTGAGAGTGAACTCCCCCCTTAGATACTAAGCCTAAAATGTGTAATTTAGACTTGTTTTCCTTAGCCTTATTTACAGCCTTTAATAGGGCTTGGTTTTCAAAGAAGTTTCCTTCTTCAATTTCCTTGGTTATCAAGGTTAAATCTTGGTACACGATTCTTCCTGCACCAATATTTAAGTGACCTACTTCAGAGTTACCCATTTGACCTTCTGGAAGGCCTACATCTAAACCGCTTGCTGCGATTTCTGTATAAGGGTAGTTCTTGGTCAATCTGTCTACGTTTGGTGTGTCAGCTAATTTTATTGCATTTCCTGGATAGTCTTTACCGATTCCCCAACCATCCATTATCAATAACATTACTCTTTTTTTCATCATAATCACCTTTTTTAATTAATAATTTACTAAAGCTCCAAAACTTTCTGCTTCTAAACTAGCTCCACCAACTAAAGCACCATCAACATTAGGCTTAGCCATTAATTCTTTAACATTGTTAGGTTTTACTGAACCACCGTATTGTAAACGAACCTTATCAGCTGCATCCTTACCAAAGTTATCAGCGATTAATTCTCTTATATAGGCACACATTTCTTCTGCGTCGTCTGAGGAAGCAGTCTTACCAGTTCCTATAGCCCAAATTGGTTCATAAGCTATAACAACCTTGTCAAACTCTTCAGCCTTAACATCTTTTAAATTTTCAACTATTTGTCCCTTAACCTTGTCTTTTTCCTTGCCAGCTTCTCTTTCCTCAAGAGTTTCGCCAACGCAAAGGATTGGTACAAGATTATGAGCTAGAGCTGATAATACTTTTTTGTTTATTAAAGAGTCATCTTCATGGAAGTATTCTCTTCTTTCTGAGTGGCCTAATACTACGTATTCTACACCTAGGTCAGTTAACATTGTTGGTGATATTTCACCTGTAAAAGCTCCACTTTCTTCAAAATACATATTTTGAGCTCCAACTTTTACATTTGTTCCCTTCGTTAATTCTACAGCTGTTTGTAGGTCAATTGCTGGCGTACAAATTACTGCTTCTACTTCAGGATTTAAGTCTATATCTCTAATTTGTTTAATTAATTCTTTGGCTTCAGAAACTGATTTATTCATCTTCCAGTTTCCTGCTATAATTGGTTTTCTCATTGCTTCCTCCTAATTATTTGTCTTCGATTGCTGAAATACCAGGTAATTCCTTACCTTCTAAGAATTCTAGTGAAGCTCCTCCACCTGTGGATACATGTGTTATTTGATCTTTATAACCTGCAGTTTCAACAGCTAATGCACTGTCTCCACCACCTACTATAGTTGTGCCCTTACATTCTGTTAAGGCCTTAGCAACTGTATAGGTTCCATTGGCAAATGGTTTAACTTCAAAAACTCCCATTGGACCATTCCATACAACTGTTTTTGCATTTCTAACTTCTTCTGCAAAAATTTCTGCTGTCTTAGGTCCTATATCTAATGATTCCCAATCTTTCGGAATTGAATCAATATCTACTACTTTTGTTACTGCATCTTCGCTAATATCTTGAGCTATTACACCATCTATAGGAAGTAATATTCTCACGCCCTTAGCCTTAGCCTTTTCGATTAATTCTAAAGATAGGTCCATCTTGTCTTCCTCTAGTAAGGATAGGCCAATTTCTTTGCCTTGAGCCTTAAGGAAGGTATAGGCCATACCACCACCTATAAGAATAGTATCTACCTTTTCTAACAAGTTTTCAATAACGCCTATCTTGTCTGATACCTTAGCACCACCTAGAATAGCTACGAAAGGTCTTTCTGGATTGTCTAAAGCCTTACCCATAACAGTTACTTCTTTTTCAACTAAAAAGCCTAGTGCTGATGGTATAATACTTGACACTCCAACGTTTGAAGCGTGTGCCCTATGGGATGTACCAAAGGCATCATTAACAAAAACATCTCCTAGTGAAGCTAATTCTTTAGCGAAGTCTTCACCATTTTTTGTTTCTTCTTTTCTATATCTTGTATTTTCAAGTAAGGCAACTTGGCCTTGCTCTAATTCTTCAACTGATTTTTTTACGTCTTGATCTACAACAAGATCTGACGCTAAGAATTTAACATCTTGATCTAATAATTCTGATAATCTTTTACTAACTGGTTCTAATGAAAATTCTTTTTTAGCTTCTCCCTTTGGTCTGCCCAAGTGACTCATTAAAATAACTTTACCACCGTTTTCAATTAAGTAGTTAATTGTTGGTAAAGCTGCTCTAATTCTGCTATCGTCAGTTATTTCTCCAGGATTAGTTTTAGACATTGGAACGTTGAAGTCCACTCTTACTAAAACCTTTTTGCCCTTTACATCTATATCTTTAAGTGTCTTTTTCATATCTTCCTCCGGTTAATATAAGCCCAGTCAAGGACTGGGCTTTTAATTATCTATTTTGTTGCAATCATTTTTACCAAGTCAACAACTCTGTTTGAATATCCCCATTCGTTATCATACCATGAAACAACTTTTGCTAAGTTACCCATTGTTAAAGTTAAAGCTGGATCAAAGATTGATGATCTAGGATCTTGTTGGAAGTCAATTGATACTAATGGTTCTTCTTCGTATCCTAAGATTCCCTTTAATTCATTTTCTGAAGCTTTTTTAACTGCTGCGTTGATTTCTTCAACTGTTGCTTCTTTTTCTAATTCAACTGTTAAGTCAACTAATGATACTGTAGGTGTTGGAACACGTACTGCGTATCCAGTTAATTTACCTTCAACTTGTGGTAATACTCTAGCAACTGCTTTAGCTGCTCCTGTAGTTGTAGGAATCATTGATAATGCTGCTGCTCTTGCTCTTCTAGCGTCTTTATGAGCATTGTCATGAATATTTTGGTCATTTGTATATGCGTGAATAGTTGTCATTAAACCTCTTTTAACACCAAATTCGCTTAATAAAACTTTTGTTAATGGTGCTAAACAGTTTGTTGTACATGAAGCGTTTGAAATAATGTTGTGTTTAGCTGGATCGTAATCCTTATCGTTAACACCCATTACTATTGTAATGTCTTCATTTTTAGCTGGTGCTGTAATAACAACTTTTTTAGCTCCTGCTTGGATATGTTTTGAAGCTCCATCTCTATCTGTGAAAACTCCTGTTGAGTCGATAACTATATCTACTCCTAATTCTTCCCAAGGTAAGTTTAGTGGATCTCTATCACTTAAATATTTTACTTCTTTACCGTTGATTATATAGGCATCATCTTTAACTTCAAATGTTCCGTTAAATTTACCATATAGTGAATCGTATTTGAATAATCTAGCTGAAGTGTTTATATCTCCAGGGTTGTTTATTGCAACCAATTCAAATTCTTTTACGTCATTTTCAAAAATTTGTCTTACGACATCTCTACCAATTCTACCAAAACCATTTAATGCTACTTTCATATTATTCCTCCTATTGGCTTTTGTTTTGCGATATATGTACCTTGACCATTTGTAGACTATCCATAGGTTATATACCGTAAAAAAATCAAATTATTATTATTTTTACAATATAAGTATACTATAGGGACATCTTATTTTCAATATTTATAGGTATTTAATTAAATTTTTAACTAACCCTATACTTTGAAAACGTTTTCTGTTAAGATATTGTTAAATCTATTGGGAGGTAGCAAATGAATAAAAAAAACATATGTTTAGTGGCCCACGACCATAAAAAAGAACAACTATTATCTTGGGCAAACACTAACAAAGAGCTCTTAAAAAATCATAATTTATCAGGTACTGGAACAACATCTTCTCTAATTAGGGATAAGATTGGCGTAGAAATTAAGTCTTACTTAAGTGGACCCTATGGAGGAGATCAGGAAATAGGTGCTGCCATCGCCAATAAGGAAATTGACGTTTTAGTATTTTTCTGGGACCCACTAGAGGCCCAACCCCATGACCCTGATGTTAAGGCCTTGCTAAGAATAGCTGTCCTTTACGATATACCCGTTGCCATGAACTGTTCAACGGCCAATCTAATATTAGCTTATCTATAAGAAAAGAATCCCCTAGGGGATTCTTCTTTATTTGCTCTCTAAATATTTTTCTGCGGAAATAGCACCTATAGCACCATCTGCTGCAGCTGTTACAACCTGTCTAGTTCTCTTCTTTCTCATGTCACCAACAGCATATACTCCTGCTATGTTAGTAGCCATATTTTCGTCAGTTACTATATAGCCCTTGTCCATGTCTATCATGCCGTCAAACAAACCTGTGTTTGGTAGGTAACCTATAAAGATAAACACTCCAAAGTCACTATCTTCTCCACTGGTTTCCACAAAGTATTCTTCACCAGTCTTGTTGTTTAGTATCTTCATCTTATTAACAGCCATGTCTCCATAAATTTCCTTTACTTCCCTATTGTAGAAGATTTCAATCTTGTCATTGGCAAAGGCCTTGTCTTGTATAGACTTGGCAGCCCTTAAGCTATCTCCCCTATAAAGAACATTTACCTTTCTGGCAAACTTAGTTAAAAAGATTGCTTCTTCTATGGCAGCATCTCCCCCACCTACAACATATACCTCTAAATCTGTATAGAAAGGTCCATCACATGTGGCACAGTAGGCAACTCCCTTGCCAGTAAATTCTTTTTCTCCTGGAACTCCCAATTCTCTAGGGTTGGCTCCTGTAGCCAAGATTACAGTTTTAGCTTCATATGTCTTATCCTTAGACTTAAGTGTTTTAACATCACCTTCCAAGTCCAAGTCAACTATTTCATCTAAAACCTTCATTGCTCCAAACTTTTCAGCCTGGTTCCACATTCTTTCAGACATGTCAAAGCCTGTTGGATTATAGTCTAAACCAGGGTAGTTATCCACACTGGTAGTAAGGGATATTTGTCCACCTATATTTCCTTTTTCTATAACTAGGGTTGATAAGTTTGCCCTAGCTGCATAAATGGCAGCTGATAAGCCTGCCGGTCCACTTCCTAATATTATAACGTCATAAATCATTGTATTCTCCTTCCTAATAATTAATCCATCTCTTTAAATCCTAATTGTCTTAGCCCTTCATAAAGAATTATGGCCGCTGTATTGGACAGGTTTAGTGACCTGTCGCTATCAGATCTCATCTGAACCTTAATAGCATGGTCCTTATTGGCCTCTAGTATTTCTTTATCTATTCCCTTGGATTCCTTGCCAAACATAATAAAGTCTCCATCCTTATAGTTGACTTCTGTGTAATATTTCTTAGCCTTGCTAGTTGCCATATAAATAGTATGCCCCTTGGCATAGTCTAGAAAGTCTTGATAGGAGTCATGAACAAGTAAGTCTACGTCCTTCCAATAGTCTAAACCTATCCTTCTCAAGTTCTTATCTGAAAGGATAAAGCCCAAGGGCCTTATCAGGTGTAGCCTAGTCTTGGTTAAATAACATGTCCTTCCTATATTGGCTGTGTTATAGGGAATTTCTGGCTCTAATAAAACAATATTTAACATCTCTACCTCTTATTTATTTATATATTCTACAGCTCTTGCGAAACCGTCCTCCACATTTGTAAGAGTTACATAGTCTGCAACTGCCTTAACCTTTTCATTGGCATTTCCCATGGCGATTCCCAGGTCTGCTGCCTCTATCATAGGTATGTCGTTATCAAAGTCTCCTATGGTAACAACTTGGGAAGGCTTAAGCTTCTTGTGGTTGACAACGGCCTGGATTCCCTCCCACTTGTTAACTCCTTCACTCATTACCTCTATATAGGTGTCCCCTGACTTGGCTATATAAAGTCCGTCAAGGTCTTTTAATTTTTCAAATAAGGCCTCTTGTTTTTCAACAGGAACAGTTAATTGAATCTTATAGACTGAAACCTTCTTTTCTTCCAAGTAGCTTAAAATATCTTCTTCTATCAATATTTCTATCTGGTAGCTGCCATCTTCAGTTAAAAGATGATCAACTCTTTCCTTCCAGAACTTATTGCTATAGAAGGTATCCCTGTCATACATGTGGAAGTAAACTTCTTCTGATTTGGCAATATCTGTAACTCTTTTTATTTTATCATAGCTTAGAGGGCTGTCATGGACAATATTTTTATTTTCATCCAAAACCAAGGCTCCATTGTTAGCTATTATATACCCATTTAAGCCTGCCTTTTGCATAATATAATCTACAGAGCTACTAACCCTACCAGAGGCAAAAACCACCATATAGTCCTTGGCCTTCAGTTCTTCCAAGGCCCTTACATTGGCCGGACTAACTCCGTGTTCCTTGTTCAATAAAGTTCCGTCTAAATCTGTTGCAAATATCTTCAAATTAACCTCCTACTTACTCAACTTGTCTAATATCTTTATTACCTCATCAATTTTTTCATCTGCTATTTCATGGTCTTCACTGTCAAAGGAATCCTTTACACAGCTTTTCATATGGGCCTTTAAAACCTCATTATTAACAGCCTTCAGCCCAGCTATGGATGCCATAAGCTGGGTTGAAATATCAATACAGTACCTGTCTTCTTCTACCATATTGATTATGCCGTCAATTTGACCTCTAATTATCTTCAATCGACGCAGGGTACTTTTTTTATCTGCCTTCATATCTAGTCCATAGACTTATATTCATATCCAGCATCATCTATCAAGTCCTTGATCATTTTTTCATCCAAGTCAACAGATGTTTCTACTAGGGCTTTTTTCTCGTCCAAGTTTACTTGAGCTTGAGATACTCCATCTACTTCTCCCAATAATTTTTCCACTCTCATCTTGCAGTGGTTACATGTCATTCCGTCAATATAAATAGTTTTTTTCATTTTATTCTCCTCTTGTCTTTCTTCTTTTTTATTGTTTTTCATATTATAGTTAAGACTATTCTCAGCCTGAAGCTGGGTCGATGACCTTTTATAGTCTAGTTTTTTATCATTTTTAAATCTCTTTAATCTCAAGGCATTGGTCACTACAAATATAGAACTCATACTCATGGCCAAGGATCCTATCATAGGATTTAACTTTAGGTTAAAACTAGTATAGAAAAAGCCCATGGCTATTGGTATGGCTAAAATATTGTAGAAGAAGGCCCAAAATAGGTTTTCCTTGATATTTTTTATAGTCTTCTTACTTAGGTTAACCGCACCTACTATATCTTGTAAATCTGACTTCATTAAAACTATATCCGCTGAGTCTATAGCTATGTCAGTACCATCTGCTATGGCTATACCTACATCAGCTCTCATAAGGGCTGGAGCGTCATTTATTCCATCTCCCACCATGGCTATAGTCTTATAGTCCTTCTTAAGTTCTGTAATTATTCTGTCCTTGTCTTGGGGCATTAGCTCTCCCCTATAATCATCAACATGGACTTTTTTTGCTATGGCCTTGGCCGTTATCTCATTGTCACCTGATAGCATCATGGTCCTTATGCCCATCTTGTGAATTTGGTCTATGGCTTCCACACTAGTATTCTTAATTACATCTGCTATGGCCATAATACCTAAAAGTTTATTTTCATCAAATATATAGATGGAAGTCTTTCCTTCCTTCTTATAGGCTAGCGTTAGATCATCTGTTTCCTCATAGGAAATATTTTCTCTGTTCATAAGCTTGTCATTACCTATAAAGTATTTTTTCCCATCTAGGTAACCACTTATACCCATACCCGTAAATGATTCAAAGTCAACAATTTTTTCTAAATTTATATCATATTCCTTAACCTTCTTCATAACCGCATCTGCTAAAGGCTGTTGTGAGCTAGCTTCCAGTGATCCTGCTATGGTCAAAAGTTCTTTTCTATCAAAACCATCTATGGTTATAATATCTGTTACTTCTGGATTTCCCTCTGTAATAGTTCCTGTCTTGTCAAAGACTATAAGATCTACTTCATGAAGTCTTTCCAGGGCCTCTGCTGATTTAATCAAGATTCCATTTTCAGCAGCCTTTCCAGTTGCCACCATCATAGCTACCGGTGTTGCCAGGCCTAGGGCACATGGGCAAGAAATCACTAGTACTCCTATGGCTATGGAAAAGGCAAATTCAAATCCTTGCCCCTTAAAGATCCAATAGGCAAAGGATAGTAGGGATAAGCCTATAACTACAGGTACAAAGACTGCTGCCACCTTGTCAGCCATTTGACTGATGGGAGCCTTGGAAGAGCTGGCCTCTTCCATAAGTTCTATAATCTTTGATAGGGTTGTATCTGATCCTACCTGGGTGGCCTTAAAAATAAAGCTACCATTCTTATTTAAAGATCCAGATATAACCTTGTCTCCTTGTCCAACTTCAACTGGTAAGGACTCTCCTGTTATGGCCTGTTGGTCCAGGGAACTTCTTCCCTCTACTATTATCCCATCAACTGCTATTCTCTCTCCTGGAATTATCTTTATTAAATCTCCTTCTAACAAGTCTGCCAAGTCGATCATCTCTTCCTGGTCATTTCTTATAACCCTAACCTTGTCTGGTTGAAGGTCTATTAACTTGTCCAAGGCCTCTGTAGTCTTCTTTTTAGATCTGGCCTCTAAGAATTTACCAAAGGTAATCAAGGTTAAAATCATGGCAGCTGATTCAAAGTAAATATCGTGCCTGTATTTTTCAACCAAATCTAATCTCTCATAGCCCAGGCCATAACCTATCATAAAGATGGCTACTATTCCATAGACTACTGCCGCCATAGATCCTAGGGCTACCAGGGAATCCATGTTGGGGTTTTTATGGCCCAAGGCTTTAAATCCTGACTGGAAGTACCTTCTATTTACATAAAGTACAGGTAGGGCTAGTAAAAATTGGCTAAAGGCATAGATAAGAGCTCCGCTATTTCCCTCTAAAATACTAGGATAGGGAAGCTTCATCATATGGCCCATGGCCACATACATAAGAACTAGCATAAGTGGTAGGGAAACCTTTAGTCTATGTTTAAGAGACTTGATTTCATCATCTATTATCTGGTTGGGATTAGGCCTATGGCTTTTTTCCTCAGCCTTCTTTTGCCTGCCACTATAGCCTGCCTTTTCAACAGCTGAAAGTACACTGGATGGATCCAGGCCATCTTCAGCTACTATTTCCATACTATTGGTAAGTAGGCTTACATTTACCTCCTTGACTCCGTCTAGCTTGCCAACTGCTTTTTCAACAGCTGTTGAGCAGGCCGCACAGGTCATTCCTTCTATATCAAATTTTTCTTTCATAAGTCCTCCTCATACCCCCTAGGGGTATTAATATAATAAGCCTATTCTAACTTTTTGTCAATATTGACCATTTATTTTTATTAATTGTATAATAAGGATAAGAGAGGTGTATTATGTATAGAAACTTTTTAAGAGTGGGATCTGCTACCATAGATCTCGACCTATTAAATATTGAAAATAATAAAAATGAAATTATGAGGACCCTAGATCTGGCCCATGACTTGGGACTAGACTTACTGGTTTTTCCAGAACTTAGTCTAAGTGGAGCAAGTGGCGGAGACTTAATTGCCAACCAGTCCATCCTAGACCTGGCCTTGGAAAGTCTAATGGAAATCAAAAATCACAGTTTAAATAAAAAGATCCTATTTAGTCTAGGCCTACCCCTAGAGGTTAATAATAGGATATATAATGTTTTAGCCCTTATAAATGACGGAAAAATTTTAGGTTTTATACCTAAGATAAATTTAAGTCCTGTTGAAAATAGATATTTTGCCACTTTTGATCAAGATATGGAAGTCCTTATAGGAGGCAGCAATTATTTGATTAGCCCTAATATCCTAGTAAAGGTAAGGGAAAATTCTAAGATAATTGGATCTTTTAGCTTTGAATATGACCTGAACCAAGGCTTTAACCTGGCCTCAGTTCATGCCAGCCTAGGAGCCAACCTTCTAATGGTTTCTGGTTCTTCAGCTGAAACCAGCCTAAGTCTAGATAGGAGAAAAAAACTTCTATCCTCCCTATCCTCTTCCTATGAAGCTGGCCTTATCTTTGCCAATAGTTCCCAGGGAGAATCTACTACCAACCATATCTATGGAGGCCATAAGGGGATTTGGGAAGCAGGAACAAGTCTGGAGGATTCAGGTCTTTTTAGGGATGGTTTAATTTACAATGACATCAACCTGGACCAGATAAAAAATAAAAAACCTTCAAGACTTTTCTACCAACCTAAAATATATACCAGCTATGCCAGCCTTTCCGAAAGAGAACTTCCTCTAAAGAGAAGGCTAGCCAAGAGTCCTTATATACCAGAAAATCAAAAGGACTGGGAAGAAAAGTGTGAAAAGATTTTAAACCTTCAAAGCGAAGCCCTAAAAAGAAGGTTGGAACAAATACCTGATAAAAAGATTTTTCTAGGTCTTTCAGGAGGTCTTGATTCTACCCTGGCCTTACTTGTAGCATCCATAACCTATTTTAAAATGGGTCTGGATCCTAAAGATATAAGGGCCATTACCATGCCAGGTTTAGGAACTACCCAAAGGACCTTTACCAACAGCATAAATCTGGCCAAGTCCCTTAATGTTAGCCTGGAAGAAATTTCCATAGTGGAAGCTACCAAACAACACTTTAAAGACATAGGCCACGACGAAGATGACCTATCCATAACCTATGAAAACTCACAAGCCAGAGAGAGAACACAAATCCTCATGGATTTGGCCAACAAGCATGGGGGCATTGTCCTAGGTACTGGAAACATGTCTGAAATAGCCCTAGGCTGGGCCACCTATAATGGAGATCATATGAGTATGTATGCCATTAATTCAGGCCTTCCTAAGACACTCTTAAGAGAGGTTGTTAAGTATGTAGCCCTAAATAGTCAAGAAACCAATCCTCTATTGGCCTCAACTATTTTTGATATTATAAATACTCCTATCTCTCCAGAGCTACTACCTGCAGAAGATGGAGAAATCAAACAGATAACAGAGGACAATGTAGGACCTTATGAACTTCATGACTTCTTTATCTATCACCTGATAAATAATAAGTCCAGCCTGGATAATATTAATTTTATGGCCAAGGAGGCCTTTAAAGACGACTATAGTTCAGAGGAAATCGACAAGTGGTTTAATAAGTTTTTATGGAGATTTAAAACCCAACAATTTAAGCGATCAGCCATGCCAGATGGCCCACAAATTGAAGAATTTTCCCTTTCACCTAGGGATGGGCTAGTTATGGCCAGCGACATTTCAATAAATTCATTCACTAAAAAATAGGCTTTTAAAAGCCTATTTTTTTATGAATAATCCTGTTTTTTGACTCAGGTCATCTACAAAGAGAATAACCTCTTCTCTAGTCTCATCGACTATGAGCTGGGCATTTATTACCAAATAGTAATTCTTGTCATCTATGGTTGTTTTCTTCTTATTCTTATCCAAAAGATATTGGTTTTCTACTTCTAAAAGATAAAAATCTTCCCAGCCTATTTTGTAGTCTTTAAGGGCCTGGTCCATCCTAGCCTGGGGAAAATCACCCACGTTTTTCTCATAGGCCTTCTTGGCCTCCTCTGCCCTATAAACTTTAAGGTCTGCCTTTCTCAAGGAATGATCTCTTATCTTATCATCCATGTAAAAGGATATTTTATCTTCTGAAAATTCTATGGACTCTTGTCCCTTCCATAAGCCCCAAGTTCCATCTACTTGGTCAAAGGTTTTTTCTTGGGACTGGACAAAAACCAAGTCATCCATCTTTTCCTGATGGCCCCTTCCCCTACTATAGCCTAGGGCTAAGAAGGCCAGGAGGGCTAGAAAAAAGACCCCATTCTTTTTTATAAATTCCATCTTCCACCTACTTAAATAAATTATTGTTGTTTAACATATCTATAGAGTGAAGAAATAAGACATCGTCATCTATGCTAGGCTCTATAAAGTTGGGTAAAATATCCTTGGCCAAGTATCTAGGATCAATTAATATTATCCTGTCATAGCCTTCCAGCATAAGTGGAGCCAGACTACTGCCAAAGGAGTCCCTAACCATATAAAGAGTCTTGTCTTCTCCCTCTTTAAATCTACTTCTTTTTATCTCTATTAATTCCATAGGTCCCTTAAGATAAAGACTATAGGGATCTGGAGACTTTAATTCATCTGGATGGTAGATATCTAGTTTTTCTCCTGTTACCAGGTTTTTTGCTTGGGCACTTTCAATCCCATCCCCCAAAACTACTATTAAATCATCTTCCATAGGATAGTTTAATGAAGATGCTAGAGACCCCTTAAACTTTCCATAATTTTTTATTCCATAGTCATCCAACTTAAGTCCCTGACCCATGCTGGTCATAATATCTCTAGACAGGCCAATTAATTTCTCCTGCCTCCAGTGGATATCAGTCCTATAGTAGTCATCTATAGTCAACCTATTTCTCAAGTCAATTTTCGCCATATCTCCCCTGACCCTATCATCAAAAATAGACTCATAGTAGTCATAGTCTAGCCTGTAAAAATCATTTTCTAATAAATAGTAATTCTTGCTAGGTATTATTCCATAGTAGACCTTGTTGTTGGGAAAATTCTTTTCCGCCAGGTCCAAAACATAGTCTGCCGATTTTTCAAAGGACTTGGCCTTAAAGTCATAGCTTAGTTTTCCCATATAGCCATTTTTAATAAAATAATCCTGGCTGTCTCTTTTGGCTAAAACATTCCTATCAAAAACAAATCTTTGATGGCGCAATTGGTCCCTATAGGGAAAGTGATCTTGAAAATAAACCTCCCAGTCATCTATAAAGCCCTTATCTTTAAGGGCTTCCCAAGATATTTCTGGTCTTTGACTTAGCCTTCTTCTCTCAGACTCAGAAAAATCTTTCTTGGGTAGGGCTATAAATAAAACCTGGCCTAGAAGTATAAAGACTATAAATAGTCCTATCCTAATGTCCTTGCTTTTTTTCTTCATTACACACCTCAAAACTTAATATATAAAAATGGATTAAAACTATCATTTACCATCATCATGGTCGATACATATAAAATAATAAGTAAAAGTAAGACCAAGATAAAGTTATAGGTCATATCAAAAATAGTATTCTTCCTAAAGCTTTCCAAAAGTTTTATCCAGGAAGACCTACTTAAGATAAGACTTATAACTAAAAGCAACCAATTGTTTTTTAGCTGGTAAATACTCAGGTCTCCCCAAGCCTTTCCCCTTATAAAAAACATTCTCGAAAGGTTGTCCCCTGCTTCAGCTAGACTTCCACTATAAAAGAAGTTAAAGCTTATCAGTATAAAAAGACAGGTTAGAAGATTTCTAAGGCTTCTAGGTAGCCTATCCAATCTTTCTTCTCCCAAGGATTTTTCCACGACTAGCCCCATAAAGATAAATAATCCCCAAACAAGATATGTCGGGCTAGTTCCGTGCCAGATACCAGTCAAAAGCCATACCACTAAAAGGTTAAAGGTCCATCTAGCCTTCCCCCTTCGATTACCTCCCAGGGGTATATAGATATAGTCCCTAAACCAGCTTCCCAAACTCATGTGCCAACGCCTCCAAAATTCACCTATTGATTTTGAACTAAAGGGAAAGTCGAAGTTTTTCTTTAACCTAATCCCCATAATAGACGATAGGCCTAGGGCCATATCTGAATATCCTGAGAAATCAAAGTATAATTCTAGGGAAAAGGCCACTAGCATAAGCCAGGACATTAAAGTGGATTGTTCCAAGCCTTTAAATTCTCCCAATTTGGAAAAATTATTGGCCAGAATAACCTTCTTTCCCAATCCTAGGATAAATCTTTCAATACCTTCCCAGATGTTTTCTCTGGATATATCCTTTTCATCAAGGTAGGGCTTAAAATCTCCATAGCGAACTATAGGACCTGAAACTAGGACAGGATAATAGGCCATATATAAAAAATATTTAACCATATTTTTCTCTGCCCCATAGTCCCCCCTATAAACGTCCACTGTATAGGCTAGGGATTTGAAAGTATAAAAACTAATACCCAAGGGTAAAATCAAGTTTTTTACCTCCCAGCCCAAGTTAAAACTTGAAGCTAGAATATCAAAATACTTAAAATAAATAAGTACAAAAACCTGTAAAATAATAGCACTTATAAAGATATACTTCTTTTTATTTTCTTCTAAAAGTCTTCCTCCTACATAGCTAATCACAGATATGTAGGCTAAAATATAAAAATATTTAGGATCTGACAGGTAGAGAAAAATAAAGCTTGTTATAAGCAAGCTTAAGTTCTTATAGGTCCCAGGGCTTATAAAGTAAATAAAAAGGGCCAGGGGCATAAAGAAGTATATAAAACTAATACTTGAAAATAACATTTCTCCTCCAAAAAAGAGCCTGGATAACCCAGGCTAATCTAAATCTTCTATTTCATCAAATGCTTCTAACATTATCTTGTTTTCTTTCTTTTCACCCATGATAACTAAAAGTAAATTATCATTTGTGTCCCCATCTATAGACTCTGCTTGTACGCATATCCACTTAGCTGGGTCAACTGACTTCATTATTTGTTTTTCCAGTTTTTCAGCGTCATTTTCATTTTTAGCCCTGATTAAAATCATGGAGTAGGCCCTAGTTCCTATCATACTTTCTGATACTAGACCTTCTTCAAAGTCATATTTTGCTCCCAGGTAATTTTCCATGTTTTCCTCTGTCAATTTAGCAAAGGCATGGGATTTTTTAAGAGACTCAACAAACTCATCAGCTCCAGTTTTTTCAGCTTCAGTGTAGATTCCAAAGGCTATTTGTCTTAGATCTGATTGAGTATTTAAAGTTCTTATATCAACCTCTTCCAAGTCAACTATTTCTAGTTGGTTGGCTCCTTCGCCCTCTCCACTAATATCTCCTTCTTCAGGTTTTTCTTCTGGAGTCTCCTCAGGTTTTTCTTCCGGAGTTTCCTCTGGTTTTTCCTCAGGCTTTTCGTCTGGCTTTTGCTCTTCTATATTTTCTCCTGGTTTTTCTTCCCCTTGCCCACATGATGCAAGTGCCAAGGTCATGGCTAATAAAACAGCCAACATTTTAGTTTTTTTCATAATTTTCCCCCTATAAAAAGTCGTGTCTTTTTAGTGCCCTATAACAGATAAACATTAATAAAAATGTTATAGACATAATAATTGTAAAACTATATTCATGGTTTAAAAATGGCAACTCCACATTCATTCCCCAGATACCTGAAATTATAGTAGGTATGGTCATAAGGATTGATAGGGATGTCATAATTTTAGCTACAATATTTAAGTTATTTGAAATAATAGATGAGTTAATATCTCCTATGCTTTCAATTATTTCTTGCTGCTGCTTATTTCTAACCAAGGCCTGCTCATTTTCGATATCAATATCTTTTATAGCTTCAAACTTAAGTGATTTATTGTCCAAGGCCTGTTTTCTAAGTATTTCCAAAACTCTCTTATTGCCTCTTAAACCATAATCAAAGTAGATGGTAGACTTTATTAAATTAGATTGGTTTATCAAGGTATTTGAATCTGTTGATCTTGATAAATTGCTACCTATGGACTCTTGCATTTCTTTTATTTGGTGTATATAGCCTAGAAATTCATGGGTTATCAACCATATAATTTCAATTACTAAGTCCATACTACTGTCTATAGTTTTTATATATGTAAACTTATTGTCTGTAATGGGCTCTATAATACTTGGTTCATCTAGAGAAGTAGTTATAATAATATTCTCTAATAAGGTTATAGACAATAATCTTGTAATAAATTTGTCTTTTTCAATTTTCTTAGGATAGGTAAAGGTCAAAAGCTTATGCTTTAGCTTGGTAGTCAAATGCTCTGTTCTTGCCACCTCATCTTCGTCCAGGGCCGATGTTATATAGTCCCTGGGGATCTCATACCTATCTACTAGCCAATCGATGTTTTCCTTATCAGGATTGGTCAAATGAATCCATAATAGACCCTCATTATCATCTATGTTATCAATTTTTTTTAACCTATTTTCACTCACTGTATAATATCTAATCATAGTTACTCCTTTAACTAATTATACCCTATATTATAAACAATATACATTTTTTTGTATATGAAACTTTCTCTTTTTCATATATAATAGACTAGAAAGATAATATATGGAGGTTAAGATGCTAATAAAGTTAATAGAACCATTAAATGTAAAAGAAGAATTAATTATTTCCTACAAGGAAAAACTAGAGGCCATGGGCCATGATTTTGTCTACTATTCTGACAAGACTACAGATGTGGCTGAACTAAAAAAAAGAAGTGAAAATGCTGACATTGTCATGATAGCCAATAATCCTTATCCGGCTGAAGCCTTTGCTGATAATGATCAATTAAAATTAATAAATGTTGCCTTCACAGGCTTTGACCATGTGGATGTTTCCATGGCCAAGGAAAAAAACATCAAGGTTTGTAATGCTTCTGGCTATTCAAATACAAGTGTTTCAGAACTTGTTATTGGCCTTTGCTTAAATATCTATAGAAAAATTAACTCTGGAGATTTTGGAACTAGAAACCAAAAATTATCTGGCGAATTTAAAGGCAAGGAAATCAAGGGTAAAACTGTAGGCATTATAGGTACAGGTAATATTGGCCTGGAAACTGCAAAACTTTTTAAAGCCTTTGGAGCTGATGTAATCGCCTATTCTAGAAGTGAAAAACAAGAGGCCTTAGACATGGGAATTACATATTATCCAATAGAAGAAGTTCTTGAAAAATCTGATATTGTGTCCATCCACCTACCTTTAAATGACCACACAGTAAACTTTTTAGATGAAGAAAAAATTTCTCATATGAAAGAAGATGCTATTCTAATAAACTGTTCCAGAGGCCCAATAGTGGATAACAAGGCTCTAGCCCAAGCCTTAAATGAAGAAAGAATTGCAGCTGCAGGAATTGACGTATTTGATATGGAACCACCTATACCAACAGACTACTGCCTTCTATCTTCTAAAAATACTCTTTTAACCCCTCACGTAGCTTATTTAACAGAGGAATCCATGGTTAGAAGGGCCCATATAGCCTTTGACAATACCATATCCTTTATTGAAGGCAAGGAAAAAAACATAGTTAAGTTATAAAAATAAAACCATAAAAAAGATAGGAGTTTTCTCCTATCTTATTTTTTTCACTGCTATGTTTTCTCCATAGTAGAGATCTTTTATTTCTTCAAAGCCAAAGTCAAAATACATTTCCTTGGCTACCTCATTATCAGCCTTATAGGACAGCCATACCAGGTCTGCCCCTCCATAGGGTTGGCCCTGGATAAAGCTTAAGATTTCTTCAAAAGCCTCCCTGCCCCAGCCCTTGTCCTGATAATTTTTATCTATCATAAAACTTCTAATACAATAGGACTTAGAAGCCACCTCTGGATCTTCCTCATGGATTTTATCATAACTAATCATGGTAAAGCCAATTAAAACATCTTCTTCATAAATGGCATAAGGATAGGCCTTACTATCTTCAATTAGGGCCCCATAGGCTTCTAATATACTTTCTGTATTGCTTTCAATATAGTTTTTTTGATAATTTTCAACTGTAAGACCTACTACCTGGTCCATATTCTTACTATTCACAATTCTTAGTCTTGTCATAAATCCCCCCAACTTATTATAGCCAAGCTGGGGAATATAAAACTTTTTTAGCCCAGCCTTTCATCTATCTTATCAAAGACCTTGCCCAAACTATCGTGGATTACATAGTTGGCAAAACTGTCTCCCCCTGTCACTTCCTTATTTATCATAATAGACTTGTGTCCCCTATAATATCTTATAAAGCTGGCAGCTGGATAAACTACTAAGGATGTCCCTGCTATTATTAAGACATCAGCCTGGGCTATGGCCTCAACAGCCTGTCCTACCACGTGTTCTGGTAACATTTCTCCATACAGGACAACATCCGGTCTTATAAATCCTCCACAGTCACAATAGACTGCCCCCTTCTTGGTTAGGATTTCTTCTTGAGGATATCTTTTACCACAAGACATACAGTAGTGATCCCTTAGGTTACCGTGAATTTCCAAGACATTTTTAGAACCTGCCATCTGGTGAAGTCCATCTATATTCTGAGTTACTATGGCCTTTAACTTTCCCCTTCTTTCCAGTTCAGCTAGAACATGGTGGGTTATATTGGGCTTAACTTCGGGAAGGATTAGATTTTCCTTGTAGTAATTACTAAAGCCCTCATTGTCATCAATTAAAAAATCATGGCTCAACATATACTCTGGCGAATAGCCTGAGTCATTTTGTTGATTGTATAGGCCTGTTGCCGATCTAAAATCAGGCACTCCACTTTCTGTAGAGACTCCTGCCCCACCAAAAAATACTATATTGTCCGATTCTACTATCATGTCTACAATTTTATCAATATCCATACTTCTCCCTTCTATGAAAAAAGACCGCCAAGCGATCTATTTCATTATTTCATCAATTTTTGCCATCAATTCTCTTTCTCTTCTTACTAAGTTTTCTTCCATTTCTTCCATCTGTCCTAGTCTTAGCTTAACATATTCCTCATCCTTAATAGAAGTCAGATTAATTCTCACATTATAAAAGGCACCATATAGGGCCGCTCTTAATTGAAGGCCACTTACAGCTATATCTGTTATGGAATTTTCATTACACTTTTCAACTAAAGCTTCTAAAAAGTCATAAAATTCATAGGCTTTTTTTCCTACTTCAAAAGGAACATCTGCCGCATGCTTATAGCCTTCTTGAATAGCCTTGGACCTAAGTTTCTTTTCCTCTTCACTTTCCTTGGCCATCCTAAAGGCCCTTATAACGTCATTAAAAGCTTCACTATCATCATCAACAGCCCTGGTGAAAAAGTCCTTATAGGCCTCAGACCTATCTCTTAAGTCTTCGTAGAGATTCCTGTGTTCTTCATAACCCTTCTTGTCAATAGATAGGTTTATAACCATTTGGAAAAGAGATACAGCCAGGCCAGCACTGATGGCAGATACTGATCCGCCACCTGGAGCTGGAGACTTGGAAGACAACTCATCCATATAAGCACTATAGTCTAGATTAATTAGCTTCATGGTCATCTCCTTCCAATAATCTGGTTTCTAAAACTTGATCCAACTTAAAATCTTCAATTTGTAAATAGTATTCTGCTGATTGAATCAAGGCATCCATAGGTAGAAGGCCTATAACTTCAGTTCCAGCCACACTAACACCATATCTTTGAGCTTCCATTCTTATCATTTCAACAACTTGATAGATAGATGATTTTTTATAGTTTACCAGGTTCATGGATACTTGGGCTTGGTTTCTATCTTCTAAGAATACTCCCATGGCCTTAACAAACCTTAAACCGCCCCCTATATGTCTAACCTTTTTAGCTATGGCGTCTGCTATTTCCAACTTGTCAGTATTTAAGTTTACGTTAAAGGCTATTAAATGTTCTCTGGCAGATACTGCAGTAGCTCCAGATTTAGCATTCATTTTATCTGGACCATAGTCAGGCTTCCAGTCCTCTTCTTCTATTTTCTCAAAAAATCCTTCATATTGTCCCTTTCTAACCTTGGCCAAGTTCTTTCTTGATGGATCCTTGGCAGCATATTCATACATGTATACAGGAATTCCTAAACTACCTATATTTTCTCCCACTTGATTGGCATATTCAACACAATCATCCATGGTAACTCCCTTTACAGGAACTATAGGCACCACATCCAAGGCTCCCATTCTAGGATGGGCTCCTTCATGCTTGGTCATGTCTATTTCTTCAGCTACTTTTTCAGCTAGTCTGGTTAGGGCTAATACTATTTGGTCAGGGTCTCCCAAAAGAGTTATTACTGACCTATTATGGTCGTGGTCTGAAGAGTAGTCTACCAGCTTAACATTTTTAATATTTCTAACTGAATCAACTATTCTCTCAACTTTTTCCAGGTCCCTGCCTTCACTAAAATTAGGTATTGACTGTACAATCTTGTTCATTTTTACTCCTTAGAATAATTCTATATTAAGTTCTTTTTCTATTTTTTCTACTATTTGATTGGAATAGATAGTAAGGCTGGCATCATCCAATTCCCTGTACATTTCTATGTCCTTGTCATTTTCTATAAATCTATTGTATTTTCTAAACTCTTCATAGGCAATCTTAGTTCCCCTACCCATGGTCATCTTATCTCTAAAGTCTAGGGCCTGGCAGGCTGCCATATATTCTGTAGCTAAAACCCTGCTAACATTATCAGTTATGTCCCTAGCCTTTCTAGCTGCTATAGTTCCCATACTTACTATATCTTCTTGGTTTTCACTAGAAGGTATAGAGTCTACTGATGCTGGATGGGCTAAAACCTTATTTTCACTCACTAGAGATGCTGCTGCATATTGAGTTATCATAAAGCCTGAATTAAGTCCCATATGCTTAACTAAGAATGATGGATGATCACTTAATTGACCATTTATTAATCTTTCCAGCCTTCTTTCAGAAATATTACCAATTTCTGCTATGGCAATTCCCATATAGTCAAATGGTATGGCCATAGGTTCTCCGTGGAAGTTACCACCAGAAATAACATCTCCCTCCAAGGTAACTATAGGGTTATCTGTAACTGAATTTATCTCTATTTCAACCTTTTCCTTTAAAAAGTATAGGGAATCCTTGGTTGCTCCATGCACTTGTGGAATACATCTTAAGGAGTAAGGATCTTGAACTCTAAGTTCTCCTTGGGCTGTCACATATTCTGAACCTTCTGTTAATTTTCTGATATTTTCTGCTGTCTTTATTTGTCCCTTATGGGGTCTTATTACATGAAGTCTTTCATCAAAGGCATCAATTATTCCCCTTTGAGCTTCCATGGTCAAGGCACTAATAATATCTGCATGCTTTTCCAATTGGATAGCATCATATAGAACTAGGGTACCTACAGCTGTTAATACTGTAGTTCCATTTATTAGGGCTAGACCTTCCTTGGCATCTAATTGAATAGGTTCTATTCCCGCCTCTCTCATGGCGAAAATTCCCTCATAGATAACTCCATCATATTCAGCTTCTCCAAGACCTATCATAGGTAGGACCATATGGGCTAGAGGAGCCAAGTCTCCAGAAGCTCCTAGAGAACCCTTTTCTGGAATACTAGGATGAACCTTCTTATTTAACATGGCCAAAAGAGTTTCTATAGTCTCCAACCTAATACCAGAATAACCCTTGATTAGGGAGTTTATTCTTATAAGCATAATAGCCCTTACAGTTTCCCTATTAAATTCTTCACCAAAGCCACAGGCATGGGACCTAATAAGGTTTTCTTGTAATTGCTTGGTATCTCTCTTGCTTATAGACATGTTACATAAGGATCCAAATCCTGTAGTTACACCATAGACAACCTTTTGGTTGTCCACAATGTTATCTATTATTTTTCTTGATCTTTCAACCTTTTCTATGGCGCTTTTATCTATCTCTACTAGATAGTCTTTTCTAGCTACATTTATTACATCTTCTAAGGTTAAATTACTTCCATCTATTATTATTTTTTCCACACTTCTTCCTCTTCTTTCATAAATTTATCTATTAAATCTTCATCTGCTAGGTAGGGTATAGTTATATGGCTGGACTCATTCTTGTCATTAAAGTCTTTTGCCGTAGATATGGAATTTTCATTTCTAGCCCAAGCTCTTCTGGCAACTCCCCCCATAACATCCCAAGTAAGAGATAGTCTTATGATTTCATCAACCCTCTCACTTCCGTCTAAAACTAGTCCAAAACCGCCGTTGACTGATTTTCCAATACCTACTCCTCCACCATTGTGTAGGGCTATCAAGCTCATACCTCTGGCAGCATTTCCAGCAAATGATTGGACAGCCATGTCGGCCATAACATTGGATCCATCTTTAATATTAGCAGTTTCTCTAAATGGTGAATCTGTTCCAGATACATCGTGATGGTCCCTGCCTAACATAATAGGGCCAACCTCTCCTTTTCTAACCATTTCGTTAAATTTAAGGGCTATCTTAACTCTTCCTTCTGCATCTTGGTAAAGAATCCTAGCCTCAGTACCCACTACTAGTTTATTCTTTTCTGCATCTCTTATCCAGTTATAATTATCCCTGTCTTGATAACGCCTAGTATAGTCTATACATTCCATGGCTGCATGGTCTGTCTTTACCAGGTCTTCATGGTCTCCACTTAGGCATACCCACCTAAATGGTCCATAACCATAGTCAAATAACATAGGCCCCATTATATCTTCAACATAGGAAGGCCAAATAAAACCATCCTTGTCATCTATCTTATTTTTAGAAATTTCCTTAACACCTGAATCATAAATAGCCTTCATAAAGGAGTTTCCATAGTCAAAGAAGTATACTCCCCTATCTGTTAGGATTTTTATTAAATCAAAGTGCTTTCTTAAAGTTTGGTCAACTAGCTTGGTAAAACCAGCTGGGTCCTCAGCCAACATTCTTGTTCTCTCTTCAAAGCTTATGCCTACAGGACAATAGCCTCCATTGTAAACATTGTGGCAGGAGGTTTGGTCTGATAAAAGATCAATATTTATATTGTGATCAACAACATAGGCTAAAAGATCTACAATATTTCCATGGTAGGCTATGGATAGGGCCTCTTTATTTTTCAAGGCTTCTTCTGTCCAGTTAAATACTTCATCCAGGTCATCTGATACTCTAGAAATCCAACCTTGGTCATATCTAGTCATTATCCTAGACTTATCAACCTCAGCTATAATTCCTACTGCTCCAGCTATTTCAGCAGCCTTACCTTGGGCTCCACTCATGCCTCCCAGGCCTGATGTTACAAATAACTTACCTGCCAGGTCCTCATCTTCCTTAAGTCCCAACTTCATCCTACCTGCATTTAAGATTGTATTATAGGTTCCATGAACTATTCCTTGAGGTCCTATATACATCCAACCACCAGCTGTCATTTGACCGTAGTTGGCAACCCCCATTTGTTCTGCTACTTCCCAGTCTTCTATATTATCGAACATCCCTATCATAAGGGCGTTAGTTATTATCACTTTAGGAGAATTCCTTCTAGACTTAAAAAGTCCTAAGGGATGACCTGATTGGATAACCAAGGTTTGGTCCTCTTCCATGTTTTCTAGGTATTGTTTAACTAGAAGATACTGCATCCAGTTTTGCAAAACAGATCCTGTCTCACCATAGGTTACTAGCTCATATGGATATAGGGCTACTTCAAAGTCCAAGTTATTGTCTATCATTACTTGAAAGGCCTTGGCCTCTAAAAACTTTCCCTTATACTCATCTATAGGTCTTCCGTAGATTCTTCCCTCTGGCCTAAACCTATAGCCGTATATTCTGCCATACTGGGTTAATTCCTCTAAAAACTCAGGAATTAATTCTTCATGGTAGTCTTGTGGAATATATCTTAAGGCATTTTTTAATGCCGTTCTTGTCTGATTCTCACTTAGTCTAAAGCCCCTATCTGGAGCTCTTCTAATCCCCTCTATGAACTCCTTTTTTTCAGGTAGTCCATTTTCCAAATTAATACATCCGTTAAATTCTTTCATTTGAATCCTCCTTTGCATGCTTTATTCTATTATACTATAAAAAGTTTAATAAAAAATAATGAATATATTTTGTATTTTAGAATAAAATGATATAATGTTATCATAGGCGAGATGAAAGGAGACTTATATGAATTTTAACGAATTAAAGCTTAGAGAAATAATTAAGGAAACATCTGATACTTACAGTTTTATATTTGAACCAAGTGAAGGCTTAACTTGGGGTGCAGGTCAACATGCAATGTTCAAGTTAAAAGATGCAAATTTACCAGAGGGTGAAAAAGACTTTAGAATATTTAGTATAGCATCATCCATGGAAGATGGATTTATCATGGCTACAACAAGAATAGAAGAAACTTGTTCAGCTTATAAGAGTGCTTTATTAGAATTAAAACCAGGAGATAGCATTTTGATGGCTAACCCTCTAGGAAACTTTAACATACATCCAGAATATAAAAAATCATTTATCATGGCTGGTGGTATTGGTATTACTCCAATAAGATCAATCTTAAGACACCTACAAAAAGATAATGTGGACAATCATATTACAGTTCTTTACTCTGATGACAGAGGAGAATTTGCCTATGAAGACACTTTCAAAAACATTATAAATGATATGGACAATTTAGATTTTCACTTTGTTTCAGATAGAAATGAATTCACTGATAAGATTGAAGCTTATGCTAAGGAAAACCAAAATGAAGCAGAATACTTAATAGCTGGTTCCCCAGGCATGAACAACTTTATCAGCGGAAAGCTAGAAGATTTAGGAATTGAAAAAACTAATATTAAATTAGATAACTTTATGGGTTACTAAAATAAAGGCTGTAGTTTCTACAGCTTTTCTTTATATGGAGGTAAAATAGTGGCAGATTTAATACTATATAATTTTACAGAAGTTTTTTCTCCCCACGACAAGAATAGGCCTCTTAAGGGCAAGGAAATGAACCAGGCCGACATCCTTAAAAATGCCTATATAGCCATTGAAGATGGCAAAATCTTAGAAGTTGGAGAAAATGATAACTATAAAAGACTTATAAGTGACAAGACTAAACTGGAGGATTGCTCTGGTCTAGTTGCCAGTCCTGGTCTTATTGATGCCCACACCCACCTGGTTTTTGGTGGCAGTAGGGAACATGAATTTTCAATGAAGCTTAATGGAATGGAGTACATGGAAATTCTACAGGCTGGAGGGGGAATTTTAAGTACCTTAAAAAGCACTAGAGAGGCCAGCTTTGAAGAACTTTATGAAAAGGCCTATAAGAATTTAGATAAAATGTTGGCCTATGGAGTTACATCTGTAGAGGCCAAGAGTGGCTATGGTCTAAATTTAGAAAATGAACTTAAACAATTAGAAGTTATAAAAAAACTTAACCAAGACCATACTATAGACCTTTATCCAACCCTTATGGCAGCCCATGCTACCCCACCTGAATTTGAGTCTACAGATGACTATGTAGACTATATTATAGATGAAATAATACCTGAAGTGGCTGAAAAAAAACTAGCTCACTTTAATGATGTCTTTTGTGAAGATGGGGTTTTTAGTGTGGACCAATCTAGAAAGGTTCTAGAAGCGGGAAAAAAATATAATTTAATCCCCAGAGTCCATGCAGATGAAATAGTATCTTTGGGAGGGGCTGAATTAGCAGCAGAAGTAAAGGCCATATCTGCAGAGCATCTTATGGCAGCTTCAGAAGAAGGCATGAAATTAATGGCTGAAAACAATGTTATAGCCAACCTTCTACCAGCTACAACCTTTAGTCTTATGAAGGAAACCTATGCAGATGCTAGAAAATTTCTAGACTATGGAAATGCCCTAACTATATGCAGTGACTTTAATCCAGGTAGCTGCCCTAGTGAAAACCTACAGTTTGCTATGTTTATAGCAGTCTATAAGATGAGGCTAACTCCTATAGAGGTTTTAAATGCAGTTACGATAAATGCCAGTCACAGTATAGCCAATCCTTCAGTAGGATCCTTTACCAAGGGCAAAAAAGCTGACATAACTATATTTGACGCTAAGAATATAGATTACATTTTTTATAACCTGGGAGTAAATAATGTTAAAAAGGTTTATAAAAATGGAAAATTAGTAATTTAAAAAGACTAGTCTAAACTGATCACAAAAGTTAGAAATTAAAAATAACTTTTTGGGATCAGTTTTTTATAATCCAAGCTCACCAGTATATATAAATAATTAGACAAAAATACCAGATATAATCATATCTGGCCTTAAGTTATTTATTCAATTTTATTTTACAATAATTCTATAAGACATTTATAGCCTACCTATCCTAAATAAATATCATCTTAGTTTTTCCCATCTTATAATTACTTAGAAACTAAAAGGATAAAATCCCATTCCTTAGAATTTTATCCTTAATTTCTGCGTAATATATCGTATAACTTTTAACTTCCTATATATTCTATTTTTTAATAGTCATATCTAGTTGCTTGTTCTATCTTTCTTTGGGCATCCTTCTTGGCTAAATCAGCCCTCTTGTCATATAATTTCTTACCCTTACCCAGGGCTATATCTATTTTTACCAGGTCCTTTCTCAGATTAACTGATACAGGTACCAAGGTATATCCCTTTTCATTTATCTTTCCAGCCAACTTACTTATTTCCCTTTTATTTAAAAGAAGTTTTCTTGGCCTTATAGGATCCACATTATTAATGTTTCCATGTTCATAAGGACTTATATGCATGCCATAGATAAAGACTTCACCATTTTTCATATTACAGTAGGCTTCCTTAATGGATACCTTACCCTGCCTAATACTCTTTACTTCGGTTCCCTTTAAGACAATTCCAGCCTCCATAAAGTCTTCCAAGAAATATTCATGTTTCGCTTTTTTGTTATTAGCAATAATCTTATTCTTCGTCATCTTCATTCACCAACTTAAAATCAATCTCCCTAGATTCCATAGTAACCTTGTCCACTCTAATTCTAACTGCCTGGCCTAGTTCAAACTTTCTACCTGTGTGTTCTCCTATAATCACATAGTTTTCTTCATCAAAGATATAGTAGTCATCTCTTAGATTTCTCATGTGAACCAATCCTTCTACAGTATTGGCCAATTCCACAAAAAATCCAAATCCTGTAACAGAAGTTATCACTCCATCAAAGTCTTGACCTACATAGTCTAACATGTATTCGCACTTCTTAAGATCTACAACCTCTCTTTCAGCCTCTTCAGCAACTCTTTCCCTAGTTGATACTCTCTCAGCAATTTCATCCAACTTCTTAAGATAGGATTCTTTTTCCTTTCTTATCTTTCCCTTTAAGCTATTTTTCAAAATCCTGTGAACAACCAAGTCTGAATACCTACGTATAGGAGCTGTAAAGTGAGAGTAGTTAACAGAAGCCAAGCCAAAGTGAATATCAGCTTCTCTTCTATATTCAGCCTTTTTCATAGTCCTTAACATAACATTGTTAATTAGGACCTCTTCCTTCTTACCTTCCACCTCTTTTAAAAGTATTTGAAAATCCTTAGGATAAAGATCTTGTCCCTTAATTACCAGGCCAAACCTACCTATCATCCTCTTAAATTCAGTTACTTTTTCCTCATCTGGTTTCTCGTGGACCCTGTAAAGAAAGGCTACATCCATATTGGCAAAGTGGCCACCTACAACCTCATTGGTTATGATCATAAAGTTTTCTATGATTTGGTTGGCTATTCTTCTTTCCTCTATGCTTATGTCCTTAACCTTGCCCCTCTTGTCCAGTTCTATTCTGGCCTCATTAAACTTAAAGTCTATGCTGCCCCTATCTTTTCTTCTTCTCTCTATTTTTTTAGATAAATCATCCATCATGGTCAAGGCTTCTTCTAATTTTTTATCCTTAAAAATATTGGCCTTGCCTTCAATAAAGTCTGATACATCATCATAGATTAACCTGTGGTCTGATCTAATAACTGATTCATAGAAGCTATAGTCCTTAACCTTACCATTCTTGTTAAAGGTCATCTTAACTGTAACTGCCAACCTATCCTCGTTAGGATTTAAAGAGCAGATTCCATTGGATAACTTTTCTGGAAGCATGGGTATAACCCTATCCATTAGGTAAACTGAATTTCCCCTTTGGTAGGCATCCCTATCTATAGGACTATTTTCTCCCACATAGTGGGAAACATCTGCTATATGGACATAAAGAATATAGGAATCTCCATTTTTTTCTATGGAAATTGCATCGTCAAAGTCCTTAGAATCATAACCATCTATGGTCACTGTTAAAAGGTCTCTTAAGTCCTTCCTATTCTTATAGTCAGCAGGCTTTAGGCTGTCTGATAGGGAATCTGCATAGTTGGTAGTTTTTCTAGAAAATTCCACCGGAAAGTCATACTTCTTAACAATGGCTAGAATGTCCACTCCAGGATCATTCGCATTTCCTAAAACTTCCACCACATGGCCTGTAGGATTCTTATCTTCCTTGTCAAACCTATCTATTTTTACAACGACCAAGTCATTGGTCTTAGCCTTATTTACCCCTTCCTTGGGAATAAATATATCATGGCTGGCATTCTTGTCTTCTAGGACAACAAAGCCATAACTTTTTACAGTTTGAAACTTACCTATTAAGGTGGCTTCACTTCTCTCTATAATATTAACTACCTTCCCCTCTGGGCTGGCACTGTCTGTTTTTTCTTTAATTATTTTTACTTCGACTATATCATTGTCCAAGGCGTCCTTTATATCAAACTTCGATATAAATACGTCTGGATAATTTTCATCCTCGGGTATAAGAAAAGCAAAACCCTTTTTATTTGTTCTAATCTTACCAATAATTATCTCTTTTTTCATTCTTTCCCCTTTATTTTTTATAAAAAAAGTCATAGACATAATCTATGACAAATGCATTCTATAATGCAGCTAAAATTATTGCAGATAACATAAATACAACAGCTGCAACAACTACTATTTTAGATAATATTGCATCTTTAGATTTATGTGCCATCTTACCAAAAACGTTGGTTTCACTTCCGGTTAAGGTTCCCATTCCTTCAGTCTTTGGTTCTTGCAATAATGTAGCTATAATTATTGATACACTAGCTATCATTAATAATACAATTAAAAATGTTTGCATTTTACACTCCCCTTTATTTTATCCATGGTTAGTATTATATCAAAGTTGTTTTATTAATTCAATTGACTTTTATGAAGTCCCTTAATTTTTCAAAGGTTTTCTCCCCAATTCCACTAACTTCCATCAAGTCTTCTATCTTGGTGAACTTTTGTCTCTCCCTATAGTCTATAATATCCTGGGCCTTTTTCTCCCCGATACCTGACAGGGTCATAAGTTCTTCCATAGATGCCTTGTTCAAATCAACCTTTGCCTCCTTAGAAGTTTGACCACTAGATGAGCTGGATCCTTGGTCCTTAGTCAAGCTATCATCTTGAACTAATTCTTCCAAGTCCTCTCCCTCATATGGTATATGGATTTTCATCTCATCTTCTAAGACCATGGCCAGGTTAATAGCCTTAACATTAGCTTTCTGGGTCAAGCCACCAGCCAGGTCAACTAGATTATCCAATCGACTGCCTGGGTCTAATTCATAAACCCCTTCTTTCATAACACAACCTGTTACATGGACAATAATCTTTTTATTGTCATTTTGATTTACGTCTTCTATTTCCTGATCTTTTTCTTCAATTTTTTCCTTATCCTGATCCTTTTCTTCTACTAGTTCTACTGTTTTTTCCTCCTGCCTCTTCTTATGGCCATAATTATTATAAAGGCCTATAGAAAGGGCTAGAATTATAAAAGCTGCTAATAAAATTTTCTCAAGATTCTTTTTGATTGTAAACCCACCTTTCGTGAGCTGTCATCAATCCCAAATATTTTCTAAATTATAAAATTCTCTTTGTTCGTTTGTAAAAACATGAACTATTATTTCACCCAAGTCTAAAAGAATCCAGCTACCTTCTCTAAATCCTTCCTTGCCAAGAACTTCATGTCCCGCTTCTCCAATTTTTTCTTGTATTTCATTTGCTAGTGCTTGAGTATGAAGGGCTCCGTTACCAGTAACTATCACAAAATAATCAGCAAATCCTGATCTTTGAGATATATCTATTACCTTGATATCTTCACCTATTTTATCTTCACATGCATTTAAAACAATATCCAGTTTTTCTGTCATCTAATTCTCCTTTAAATAGTTTCTTGCTTTTACAGTCTCTATATCTATTATACCATTAATAGTAATTAGATACACTATCGTATGATCAAAAGTAGCTCCCAGAGCCTGGTCTAAATCTATTTTAGCCAGTTTCCTAAGCTTATCTACTTCTGGATAGGATCTATTTGGCTCTAGAGCATCTGCTAGATAAACTAGCTTTTCTAGGTCAGTCATATTCTCCCTACCAGTTGTGTGATACTTGATAGCATTTAAGATGTCCCCATCTTCTATCTTATAAACTTCCTTGGCCACTATAGGACCTAGTTCACAGTGGAGTTTAAATCTTTTTTCTAAGATTTTTTCATCCAAGTCATAGGCCTCTTTATATAGGTCATAGTAGTAGTCTTCGTTTTCCTTGGCGCTGTCGTGAAGGAGACAGGCCAAGCTAATCTTATCTTCATCCAGGCCCAAATCTAGGTCTTTATTTATTTCCAGACCTTTTTCAACTACTGCCAAGGTATGGTTAAATCTTTTATCTGATAGTTTATCTTTTAAGAGACTTTTTATTCTTTCATATTCCATAAAATCACCTGTACAACTTCCTGTCCTCTATATAGGTCTCTACCTTGTCTGGTAGAAGATAGCTTACAGACCAGGAATTCTTTATTGATTTTCTAATAAAGCTAGATGAAATTTGAAACTTCATATCATCTATAACATTTACTTCATATCCCTTGTCTTCTAGCATCTTGACCTGGTCCCAAAAATCTCCACCAGTCTCCTGGTCCCTTCTAAAGACTATTAGCTTTACCAGGGAAAGAAAGTCTTCATACCTATACCACTTATGGATATAAAGTAGACTGTCTTCACCTAAAATAAAGTAGAGGCTGGCATCCTTGTAAAGTTTTTTTATCTCTCTTACAGTATCATAACTATAAGAATTTTTTTCTATATTTTCTTCTACTAGGGAAAGTTCAAATCCTTCATTTCCAGCTATAGCCAATTCCACCATGTCAGCCCTAGTCCTATAGTCCACCATCTCCACATCCTTGTGGTAGGGTCTATAGCTAGGAATAAATAGGACCTTGTCCAGTCCATATCTTTGTCTGGCCTGTTCAGCCATGATTAAGTGGCCTGTGTGGATAGGATTAAAACTAGCTCCTAATAAACCAATCTTTTCCATCTTACTTAGGAAGGTCGATTAGCTTATCTTCAGACTCCCTATAGACTACAAATTTATTACCCAAATGGGAAACAAACTCACAATCTAATTGATCTATGATATAGCTAACTATTTCATTGTGATCATCTAAGTTGTTATTTAATATTTTTACCTTAACCAATTCATTGGCATTTAAGGTATCATCTATTTGTTTAAGAACAGTTTCTGATACGCTGTTCTTTCCTATAATTACCTTAACATCCATAGTATTAGCCAAGGATTTTAAGTGTTTTCTTTGTTTTGAATTTATCATACTTTCCTCTTATTCGTAAAATTCCATTTCGTATCCAGCTATGCTGATTATATCTCCATCAATTAGATCTAAATCTCTAATTCTTTCCATTACACCCATGTCTTCAAGAACTTTTTCAAAGTGCATAATTGACTCATGATCTTCAAAGTTAGTCCTTCTAAGTAACTCTTCAACAGGGTCACCTTCAACATAAACTATGTCGTCTTCTACAAAGACATCTATAGTCTTATCAGCCTTAAAGAACTCATCAAGACTAACTAGCTTATCCTTGTCATCAAAGCTTTCATAGTCTACTTTAACAGTCTTTAATTCTTCATATAGGGCGTATTTTAACTTATCTATTCCCATGGTTGTAGCTGCAGATGTTTCTATAACATCGTATTGAGGATATTTTTCCTTAAATCTTACCAGATTATCACTGGCTCCATCTATATCCATCTTATTGGCTACTACCATTTGTTTCTTATCTTCTAATCTTTCATTGTATTGGCTTAACTCTTTTTGTATGGTCTCAAAATCCTCTATAGGATCTCTGCCTTCTATACCTGACATATCTATAACGTGAACCAATAGTCTGGTCCTTTCAATATGTCTTAAGAAGTCATGTCCCAGACCTAGGCCATCACTAGCTCCTTCTATAAGACCAGGTATGTCTGCTATTACATAGGATTGGTCTACAGATAGTTTTACAACTCCCAAGTTTGGCTTAAGGGTTGTAAAGTGATAGTTGGCAATCTTAGGCTTGGCATCTGATATGGTTGATAAAATAGATGACTTACCGACATTTGGAAGGCCCACTAGACCTACATCGGCTATAAGTTTAACCTCTAGTATAACATCTATCTCTTGAGCCTGTTGTCCAGGTTCTGCAAATCTTGGAGCCTGTCTAATGGAGTTGGCAAATTTAGCATTTCCTCTTCCTCCCTTACCGCCATTGGCGATTACGAACTCTTCTCCATTTTCCTTTAGGTCGCAGATAAGTTTCTTAGACTCTGCTTCCTTAACCAAGGTACCAACTGGAACCTTTAGGTAAAGATTTTCACCCTTCTTACCGTATTGTTTCTTGTTTCTTCCAGGCTGACCATTTTCTGCCTTGTAATGTCTCTTGTATTTAAAGTCCATTAGAGTGTGCACATTTTCGTCGGCTACAAAAATTATTGAGCCGCCCTTTCCTCCGTCTCCGCCAGCTGGTCCTCCTGATGGTTCAAACTTTTCTCTTCTCCATGCAACAGCACCGTCGCCGCCTTTACCGGATTTTAAATTTATTTTAGCAATATCTAAAAACATAATTACCTCTCTAATAAAAAAAGCTCACCAATAAAGGTAAGCTTAAAATCTCTTATGCTAATTCTTCAGCAGGATAAACACTAACTTGTTTTTTATCTTTGCCTTTTCTTTCGAATTTAACAATTCCGTCAGATGTAGCAAATAAAGTATCGTCAGAACCAATACCTACGTTAGTTCCTGGATGAATCTTTGTTCCTCTTTGTCTTACGATGATATTTCCTGCAAGAACAAATTGTCCATCAGCTCTTTTTACCCCAAGTCTTTTAGCTCTGGAATCTCTACCGTTTCTAGTAGAACTTACCCCTTTTTTACTTGCAAAAAACTGTAAATCTAATCTTAACATCTCTTCTACACCTCCCTGTAGTATAAGCTTATATAGTCTGAATAGTTTTGTAATAAGGACCTAATACCTATTTCAAACCCTCTTAAAACTACCTGTGTGTCATGTAATTCATCTGAAGTTAATAGTCTAGGTTCTATATCCATTGACAAACTATTTTCTTTCATTTCATAATTTATTTTTTCTGAAATTTTCAATACATCAGTCATGGTATCGACCACATTGAAGCTCAGAATTGTTACAGCGGCACATACTATATCCTTACCTGCTTCAGCAAACAAGGCATGCCCTGAAACCTCATATCCTATAATTTCTTTATTTTTTACTTTAAGTATTACATCAATCATTATTTTGTAATTGATTCAATTTTAACTCTTGTATATGGTTGTCTATGACCTTGTTTTTTCTTATAACCTTTTTTAGCTTTATATTTGAAAACAACGATCTTCTTGTTTTTACCATGTTCTAAAACTTCAGCCTTAACCTTAGCTCCTTCTACAGTAGGATTACCTACAGTTAATTCTCCGTCGTTTGAAACTAATAAAACTTCTTCAAAATCTACTGTTGAACCTGCTTCAACGTCGATTTTTTCAACTTTAATTATGTCTCCCTCTTTAACTTGGTATTGCTTTCCACCAGTTTGTATAACTGCGTACATTGCGTGCACCTCCTCTTATTATATACTCGCTGCCTTAGGTGCTATGCTTGAAACCTAAAACATGCGGTTTACACACTCACATATTATACCTTTATTTTTTTCATTTGTCAAAGGTTAATTGACAATTAATTCAAATAGTCCCATTTTAGAAAAACCTAGGACTCTGGCCTCTATTCCATAGCGGTCTAGGGCATCTTCCATCATTTTTTTAATGGTTCTTCTATTATATTCATTCATCCTGATAAAATCGATAACTACCATCTTTTTTATTTCCAAAAGTCTAAGGGCCTGACAAATAGTATCCACACTATCCCTATTTACCATAAAACTCATATCTTCCTTGTCCCTGGTCAGGTATTCACTACCTTGGTTAATATCTATAACAGTTAGGGTTTCCAACTGGTCTAGAATTAAAAAGGCCGTATTCTTAAAATAGATGTACTTGTCGTGAAACTTACTTAGCTCCATTTGAATCAGGCTACTATAGTCAGGATTAAAGTCCTTGTCATAGTCTAGTCCGTACTCCTTAGCCAAGTCCTTGTCATTGGTCAAGATCCTTCCCCTACTATTATCTATATACTTACCCAGGTCATTGGATTTATAAATTAATTTAGGGCTGGGTAGTCTATTTTCCTCTAGGAGGATTTTATCCATAAGTTTTTCCAACTCTTCATACTCTCTGGCTATATCCTCTAGAGAGGCCTGGTTGGAAGCTGTCCTAAACCTGGTCTTATAGTTAAAGCCCAAGCCCTCCTTGATCAATCTTATCTTTTCTTCTTTTAAGCCCTTGGAATAGGAACTTTTTTTAGCAAGTGGGGTTAAGATTAAATACTTGCCCCTTAAACTTAATTTTTGACTGGCCTCATGCATCTTGTCATCCTGGCCTAGCCTTCTTATTTCTACTAATATATCCTGGCCTATTCTCAGGTCTTTTTCCCTGTCCCTAGACCTTAAGAGACAATCCTTATCCTCTCCTATATCTAAGATATAGGCATCCATAGCCTTTAAGTACTTTTTTATCCTGGCCCTGTAAATATTGTTCATCAAACTATTTTCAAGGTTTTCCTCATAGGCTACCAACTTGCCTTCAAATATTTCCCCTACTGTGTAGGTATCTTTATTCTTATATATAAAATTATAATTTTCCATCTTTTCTCCATTAAAAATTCACAAGCTAGGCTTGTGAATTCTCTTTTAGTTATTTACTTCTTCCTCTTGATTATAGGCCTCTTGGTCTTGATTTTCAAGAGTCTTATCATCATTTTCTTCCTCGTCCATAAAATTAGGATCCTTCTTTATATACTGGTAGTAGTAGTGGATAAGGTCAGTGTTTAATCCTAATAGGTTGGCACTTTCTCCCCCCTCGATAACTACTGATACCACTGCTATTTCAGGATCATCATAAGGGGCAAAAACCATCTCCCAGGCAAAGTTATCATACTTTTCACCTGTTACAGGGTTTGTTCCTCCTGTTTCAGCTGTTCCTGTCTTAGCTCCCGTTGCTATAGGAAAGGTATTTCTAATACCATAGAAGGATGATGATCTTCTCATTCCTTCCTTGACTACCTTAAAGTCTTCAGAGTTTACATCTAATTTTTCTGACTTAACATCATTTTCAAATACCAGCTTGCTATTATCATAATTTCTTATTTCCTTAACCAAGCTAGGCTTGTTTAAAATTCCTTCATTGGCTATTATTGATGTCAACTGAAGAATTTGTAAAGGTGTATAGGCATTTTGTCCCTGGCCTATAACCATATTTAAAGAGTCTGACTTGGTCCAGGTAGCCTGGTTTAGATAGGTGTACTTGACCATGTCTGATAGGCTGGTAATTTCTCCTTCTAAAGGATATTCTCCCTCATAGCCCAACTTCTTAAGCTCAGCTATTACTTCCTGCCTGTCCATATCAGGTCCCTTATCAACCCAGGACACTATCTCTTCTATATCTTGACCAACCTGTTCATTGGTCTTAAATTCATCGCCTATCTTATATTTTTCTAGGTTTTCCCTCAAGTAGTTTCTAAGCATGACCTTAACTATATTTAACTTACTTGTATAGTTGGGCACATAGCCATTACTCTCAAAAGGTATATTTATTTCTATGCCTGTTGCCTGGTTTAATTTTAAAAGTCCAGCCATGGCTTCTATATCATCTACTGTTACCAAAGTATCCATATGGTCATTGGCTGTTGGGTTTTCTCCCAGACCTAGAGAGTAAAAGTAAAAGTTACAAGAAACTCCCAGAGCATCATAAAGGTCTAAAGGACCGTGGTTTCCACCATTTCTATTGTAGATCCAACATCCAAACTTACTATCTCCTATATGCATAACCCCATTACAGGTTACCCTAGTATTAGGATCCAGACCATTTTTTAAGGCTGCCAAAGATGTTACTGTCTTAAAGGTAGATCCTGGTGCTATAGCTGATTGACTGGCTATATTAAATAAGGGTCTTGGAGCATATATATCTTCTTCATTTCCCTGCCTTAAGGACTTCCAATCTGAATTGGATATTCCATTTACAAATAGGTTAGGGTCAAAGTCTGGATAAGAAGCTAGGGCTAGGATTTGCCCAGTCTTAACATCCATGATGATGGATGCCCCTGATGAAGCATTGGGAAATCTAGTCATAGGCATGTCCCCATACTTACTCTTATAGTTTGTACCGCTGGCTATAGACTTAATAGTTCTTTCAAGTGCCTCTTCTGTGGCCAACTGTAGGTCTAAGTCCATACTCAAGTAAAGGTTGTTTCCCCCTACTGAAGGTCTTTCCTCTATCACATCAGTGGTTTTACCCATAACATCTGTATAGACTATCCTTCTTCCATTGGATCCTTTTAAGGTCTCTTCAAAACTTTCCTCTACGCCTGTCTTACCAACTATGTCATCCTTATTATATTTCTTGTTTTCCACATATTCTTTTACTTCAAACTCTTCAGAAATCTTACCCAGGTAACCTAGAATATGGGATCCTGTATTTTTATTAGGATAGTACCTATTGGGTTGCTTGGATATTTCCAGGCCATACTCCTTAGGTATTTTCTCCTCTATTTCTGATAGGGTCTCTGTAGTTAGATTACTGGCCAAGGTTATAGGCTCATAGGCCAAGAAGCCTTGGTTTCTAACCCTGGAATAGATGGATACCATGGCGTATCTTTCATATTCAGAGTAGTCTTCCAACTTATAGTTTTCAGTGTACTTGGCAAGTAGTTTTTCAACTGAATCCTCTTCCTTTAGGTTCATGGACTTTAACAGGTCTTCCTTGTCCTTTTCAAAAGAATACTTCCAGACATCCTTGTGGATTCTAGGATAGATACTCTCTTCAAATAAGGAGGCCTCAGCTAATTGAATAACGTCCTTGTCTAAAATAAAACTTTCTAAAACCTTATTTCTCCTAGCCAGGTCTATCAACCTGTCTATAGGTTTTTCATTGGTTATTTCTTTTTCCTTGTAAATTATATTAACAGTCTTGGCATCCTCATTAATCTCATAGGTTATGTTTGTATCTTCTCCCTTGGATTGGATAAGGTTAATTAGTTTTTCTGCCGGTATGATAAAGTTCTTATCATCATCTATTTCCACCTTGGTTAAAAGTCTTTCCAAGGAGTGGTTTTCAACTAGGACTACAAAGTCATCCTGGGCCTTGCTATCATAGGTTACCCTAGAATCAATCTTGCTCAGTCTAGCCTTGTTTTCCAGATACTCTATATCTGATTTATAAATCAAGTCTGAAAGTATTACCTGGCCCTTAAGGCCTTTTTTCTCAAGAATTTGGTAGATGGACTTTCTAGCCAAAGGATGCTCTAATAGGTTGTAGATAAGACTTTCATCCTCTTCTATATTTTCTATTAAATAGTCTCCAGCTGTTTTATCTTCAATTTCCTTGTCCTTCTCATAAGTAATTTCCACCTGTCCATTTTTAGCTTTTACTTCAATTGGCAGGTCCTTGCCCCTTAACTCTAGATAATCTAAAATCCTATTTATAGGATAGTAGTCATGGCCAGGACTGATTTCCTCATGGCTATAGACAATGTCTTTCATCAGTTTTTCGTCCTTAATTATTTGGGCGACCTGATCACTTGGACTCTTCTTGGCCTTAAAATAATCATTCTTATCTCCATAGACATATTCATAGATACCTATGGAATAGTCTTCTAAGTAACTCACCCCATCTCTTTCAAGGATATGAATTAGATCATTGATTACCTTATTCTTATCTTCTTGCTCCATCCTATCTATCCTATCCTTGTAGATATTTAGATTATAGATAGTCTTGTTACCAGCTAAAAGATTGCCATTTCTATCATAAATATTGCCCCTCGGAGCATTTAGATTTATCTGTTTCATTCTTTTATTGTCTGAGAAGTTTCTATAATAATCCCCCTTGACCATGGTCAATTGGAATAATCTAAAAAATAAGGCACTAAAACTTATAATTAATACTATCAAGACAAATATTAATCTTTTCTTATTCTTTTTCATGCTTCCTCTTTCCTACATATAGTATTTTCTCTTTCTCTTAGTATCAATGGACTTAAAGATTAAATAAACTATGGTAAATACCAAAAGATTTATGGCTATCTCTATAAGGATTGGATACTTCAAGTAGGCCAAAAGATTGTTAAAGCTAATTAGCTTGTCGGCTATAACTCCAACCAGGCCTGTAAAAAGCCCATTAAAGAAGGTAGCTAGAATGGTCATAATAAAACCAATCTTATAGTCAAAGCCCTTGTTCTTTTGGCTCTTATAAACATAATATCCTATTAAATAATAGCTAAGGGCCTTAACCCCTAAAATATTGCCAAAGAGAATATCTTCCATCAGCCCCATAAAAAGTCCATAGTAGGCTGATCTTCCCTTTCTCTCTGACATGGATAAAACTATTATAATAGGTATGGTTAAATTAAGTATAACTCCTAGAACTTCAATCCTTGAAAATAGGGTTATATTTAAAATTAAATTCGCTATAAATAATACTACTAAACTAAAACTCTTCATTTACAACCTCATTATTTTGAATGACAAAGACAGAATATAGTCTGGTATAGTCTACTGGGCTATCAATTATTACTTCCTTGTTCAACCGATCTGTTGAGTCTAGGACTTCCTTGACCTCACCTATGTAGATATTAGGCTCGTAGACCTCTCCTATGCCCGATGTAACGATCTTATCCTTCTTTTCAACCTTACTATCCTTATTTAATAAGTATCCCTCTAAATAGCCCTCAGACCTTCTGTTTACGATTCCAAAGTCATTGGTATCTACTATCTTAAAGGATAGGTTGTACTTGTCATCCATTATTGATACTACCTTGGAAGTGGTAAGCCCCACTTCTTCAATCCTCCCTACTAGGGCCTTGGATATTTTCTTATCCTGGTCCATGTAGCCTTGAACTACCATGTCCCCCTTCTTTATGCCACTATTGCTGCCCTTGTCGATTATAAATCTATCAAATAGGTTGGAAGGTTCTAGGGATATTACCTTGGCATTTATATAGTTGGAGTTTTTCTTTTGAAACTCATACTCATTTTCCAAGGCCTTGCTATCTGCCACAATAATCTTTAGCTTATTTAGCTCCTCATTAAGTTGATCATTTTCCTTTTCTAAAGCCTCTACCCTCTCCCTATTAGCCTTGGAACCAAAAACACTATCCACTGCTGATTGGAAAGAACTTGTTACGCTATAGAAAACCTTATTTATAGGCATTAACACGCTGGAAACCACATTAGATGAAAGAGTGGTTGCCTTAGGGTTTAGGCTGGAAAAAATAATTAGGGCCACTAGGATTACTATGGTAAAAACATGTTTTTTCTTACTTTCTCTTTTTTTATAATATAACATCTGTCTACTTCCTAATATTTTTATACTTATCTAAATTTTCTACTATGTGCCCGACTCCCTTAACCGTATCTGTAAAAGGATTTTCTGAGTGGTAGACCTCTATATTTAGATTGTAGTCAATAATATTGGCTATCCCATCTAAAAGAGATCCACCACCTGTTATATATACACCATTTCTCATTATGTCACTGGATAGTTCTGGTGGATTTTTTTCCAGGATATACCTGATAATATCAACTATGTCTCCCACCTGATCTATAATGGCTTCTTGAATGTCTGAAGCGTAGACATCTACACTAATAGGCATTCCGCTGGCCACTTCCCTACCGCTGACAGAAATGCTCTTGTTCTTTTTGGCAACTTCTAAGCTACCCATGGAAACCTTTAATTCCTCTGCTGTCAAGTCTCCTATCACAACAGAATACTTATCTCTTATGTATTCTATTATCTTTTTATTTAAATAGTCCCCACCATAGTCCAGGGTCTTGGATGCAACTATACCATTAAGGCTCACTATGGCCGCCTCAGTCGTTCCTGCTCCCATATTAACTATCATATAGCCTTCTGGTCTATCTACTGGTAAACCAGCCCCTATGGCTGCAGCAAGAGACCCTTCCACTATATATACTTCCCTTACTCCAGAGTGGATACAGGCGTCTTCTATAGCTCTTTTTTCCACATCTGATATACCTGATGGTGCAGTGACAACTATTCTAGGCTGCATTAAGGATATGCCTGGCACAGCCATATTTATATAGTGGCTTAGAAGAATCCTGGTTAAATCAAAATCAGAAACCACGCCATTTTCCAATGGTCTTACCACTATAATATTTTCTGGAGTCTTACCTATCATTTCATAGGCCTCCCTACCAAAGGCAACCACATCTCCAGTTTTTATATCTATGGCCACCACTGATGGTTCATTTACAACTATTCCCTTATTAGCCTCATATACCAATATATTACTCGTTCCCAAGTCTATTGCTAAATCAGGTGCTACAAACCTTAAAAAACTCATACTCTCTACCTCTACATTAAGTCTATTGCTTTTAAACTCTCATATCTATTTATCCCAATAATAACGTGATCTAAAACCTTAATCCCAATAATTTTACCTGTCTCTATAAGTCTTTTGGTAACTTCCAAATCCTCCCTACTAGGACTGGGATCCCCGCTTGGATGGTTGTGGACCAGGATTAAGGCATTCGCATTTTTCTTTATTGCCTGCCTAAAAACTTCCCTTGGATGAACTAAAGAAGAATTCAGTGTACCAACAGAAACCGATTCAATGGAAATTGGTTTGTTTTTAGTATCTAATAATACTACACAAAATTCTTCTTTACTTTTGTTTCTATAATATCTATAAAAGTAATCGGCCACAGTCTTAGGGCTGGAAAAGGATATTTTGGAAAAACTATCAATTTTTCCAAGTCTTCTACCTAATTCCAAGCCAGAAATAATCCTGGTCGCCTTACTTTTTCCTATTCCCTTAATCAACATTAACTCATGGACTGAAGTATACAAAAGATCTTTTTCTCCAATCTGATTGTAGATAATGTCATAGGCTAAATCAATCGAACTTTTACCCCTTGTTCCACTCCCTATAATAATGGCTAATAGCTCCACATTATTCAAGGAAGCAACTCCATAACTAATCAACTTTTCCATCGGTCTATCTTCTTGGTTTAATTCGCTAATCTTAAGGTTTTTTTCGATCATAATTCACTCCTAGGCTTTAATCAACTTCTTCAACTGCGTCGAAACATGATATGCACTAAGTCCCACAAAGTAACCTGTTATGGTTCCTACTATTGTCAGTAAGGGGAAGTATGTGAATATCATAAAATTGCCTAATATTAAGGAGGCCACAAAAACTTGAGCTAAATTATGGGCCACTGCACCCAGGATACTTATCCCTATGGTGCTAAAAATATTAGAACAGAACCTATAAGCAAATCCCATTGCCAAAGTACTCAGTATTGCTCCTGCAAAACTGTATAGAAAGCTGGGACCGAAACCAGCTACAAGCATTAATAAAAAGGATTTTAAGATGGCAACTACTGCTGCTGTCTTAAATCCAAAAACTAACAAACTCACTAATATAACAATATTGGATAGTCCCAACTTGGCTCCCGGTGCTATAAAAGGCACAGGTATCATATTTTCTATAAGTGATACGGCCAGGGCCATGGACACCAATAATGCTGTATATATTAACTTTCTCAAATCTCTCATAATTAACTAATAGTTATAACTGTCTATTTTATCCTGATTTTCCTTTACTAGCTTATTTTCCTTTATCTCTACTATTAGACGGTTGGGTAGACAAACCAACATTTGACCATTAGAGTCTATCTTTCCCTGCTTAATGTCTAACTTATCTGGACATGATGCTTCAGTTATCCAAACTTCTCCATCGCCAACTTCTATGACATTTCTGCCAAACTTAGTCTCGATTTCAAAGGTTTTACCAATATTCTCCTTGGTAAATTCAATGGTTTGGATTTCCTTTCCATCTACCTGAACACTGATATACTTATCTGATATATTCAGTCCCTTCATCCATAGAAATACAGAAAATAAAATACTAGCTAAAATCAAAAAGACAATTAAAACCTTATCTCCCTTTGTAGTCTTCATTTATTCACCTTTATATGTGTAATTTTATCATTAAAAAAATGTAATATCAAGAATTCAAGACCTATTGGTTCAATTTCATATCACCAGGTTTTATCAAATTCTTTCTTCTTAGGCCTTGGGCTACTAAAAATGAAATTATAGCTGGAAGTATAAAGTGTAGAAGGACTATCTTAAGTATACTGTCCTTACCCATAACTCCAACTGTTGAAAATTGGCCTACAAGCCCACTAGTTCCCATCCCAGATCCTATGGCATCAGCCTCCATTTTAAGTAAAACGGTGGATACAGGTCCAAGTATAGCTGAACTTACTATAGCTGGCAGTAATATTATAGGCTTTCTAATGATATTTGATATTTGTATCATAGATGTTCCTATACCTTGGGCTATAAAACCACCAAAGCCATTATCCTTATAGGATGCTATGGCAAAGCCTATCATGTGGCTGGCCCCTCCAACTACCGCAGCTCCTGCTGCCAAACCTGTTAAATTCAAAGATATTCCTATAGCTGCCGAACTTATAGGCATAGTTAGGGCTAAACCCATAACTACTGAAATTATTATTCCCATAATAAAGGGTTGTTGCTTGGTAGCAAAGTTAATAATTTCCCCTATTCCATTCATAAACTTGGATATGGATGGTGCCAGATAATAACCAACCAAACCACCTATAGAAATAACCAAGGCTGGAACTAATATAATATCTATTTTTGTTCTACCCTGTACTCTCTTACCCAATTCAGCTCCTATTAAGGCAGATATAAAGGCTCCCACCGGTTCTCCTATGGACAAGCTAGCTGCCTTACCGGCTTCCATGCTAACTGCCCCTCCACCTAGGGCCCCTGCTATAACAGCTGAAAATACTACTAGACCTTCCGCTCCTATACTATAGGCCACTCCTGCCCCTATGGCCGGTGACATCAATAGTTGAGCTGTGCTACCGAACTTTACCAGTAAGTCTAAATTGGCAAAACTACCAATTTGCTTAAGTATAAGTCCAATAATTAGTGAAGAAAACAATCCTAACGCCATACCATTCAATACTTTAATGATATATTCCTTAACATTCGAACCTTTTTTTGACATGACTTCTCCTTTAATATAAAAAATCCTCGTATAGATATATACGAGATACCAGTCGATTAAATTCTCACTTTTCAATTATAACCTATCTAGTTAATTTTTTCATCTATTAGGATAAAAAAATAGTGCCCTAGGCACTATTTAACTCATTACTTATAGGACGAATTTTTTTATGGCATGGGCTACCCCATCTTCACTGTTCTTTAGGGTTATATAGTCAGCCCTATCCTTAATATCTTCATGGGCATTTCCCATGGCTACCTTGAAGGCGTCTATCTCAAACATGGATAGGTCATTTAATTCATCCCCTATTACCATAACTTCTGATATATCTAGATTTAAGTGATCTGCCAGGTATAAAAGAGCTGGTCCCTTACCTATTCCCCTATTTAGAAATTCCAATATGGTTGGACAAGACCTAACAAATTCAAACTGTTTGGAAATCTCTTCTTCATACTTTTCAGTAAAACTATCTAGTTTTTCCTTTTCATCTACAGCCATAACCACCATAGGGTCATTATTTTCCATTCTGGTCAGGTCTCTATCTATCTCTTCCACATCTAAAAATACCAAACCTGCATCATGGTGCATGGCCTCTGTGGCAAAGTTATAGGCATAGTAGTCGTCTCCTGCTGTTATTATGGAAACTCCCACATCTTCCTTATCAGCTAAATCAACTAAATAGTTAAGGTCTGCCTCCTCCATTAAAACTTCCTTTATGGTCTCATTGGTAGCAGTGCTAATCTTAGAACCATTTTGACTTATAATGTATTCTTCGTCCTGGTCCAGGCCTAGTTCCTTTATATAAGGATAGAGACCACTCATAGGCCTCCCTGAACAAAGGACTATCCTTACTCCCTGATCCATGGCCTGATTTATTGTCTTAATACTTTCCTTGGTGATGGCACTATTTTCATTCAATAGGGTCCCATCTAAATCAATAGCAATTAACTTTATCATTACATCTCCTTTTGACTATTTTTTAATTAATTTGTATGATATGTATATATTGGTATAAAGGAGAATAAAATGCAAATAAAATCTTTCACAAGTCACGATGACAAATTGATCTACTATTATGAATGGGATAATGTAGAAAATCCCAAGGCAGTTATTCACCTGGTTCACGGCATGGCTGAAAACATCTTTAGATATGATGATTTCGCCAAGTTCCTAAATAAACATGGCTATATAGTATATGGTATGGACCTACGTGGACACGGTGAAACTGGCAAGGCTGACGATAAGTACGGCTACTTTGCCAAGGAAGATGGTTGGAATGTTTTAATAGAAGATCTGAGAAGTCTATTAAATGTTAAGAAAAATAAATATCCTACTTTAAAGTTCTTTATGTTAGGCCACTCTATGGGGTCATTTTTAACCAGAGACTTTTTAAATAGATATGACTATATGTTAAATGGATCTATCGTCATGGGAACAGGTAGTGCTGAATATACTAAGGATAAAAAGTTCTTGATTTTCTTAACCAAGTTTTTCAATCCTGAAAAAAGAGCAAACTTCCTTCACAAGATGGCCTTCACTTCCTTTAATAAAGCCTTTGAACCTGCTAAGACAGAGTTTGACTGGTTGACCAGGGATGAAGCTGAGGTTCAAAAATACATGGACAATGAGTTTTGTGGTTTTGTACCTACTAACGAATTCTATAGGGACTTGGTTCTAGGACTAAAGGCCTTAGACGAAAAGGAAAAGAAATTAGATATAGATCCATCCTATCCAATCCTATTTATCTCAGGAGACAAGGACCCAGTAGGAAGTGCTGGTAAGGATGTACTTAAAATTTACGATAGCTACAAGAATCAGGGAATGAAAAATATCTGTATCAAACTTTACCCAGATATGAGACATGAAATCGTTAATGAACTTGATAATCATTTAGTCTACCAAGATGTTTTAGAATGGTTAGATAATACTATGGAAGGATAATCCTTCCTTTTTTTCTGCCTATTTTAAAGCAATAAAAAAGAGCACTTATGTGCTCTCATTTATTTGGCGGCTACCTACTCTCCCAAGACGTCACCGTCTAAGTACCATCGGCGTTAGAAGGCTTAACTTCCGTGTTCGAGATGGGTACGGGTGTATCCCTTCTGCTATC
>JASLJE010000023.1 GCA_030152565.1 Peptoniphilaceae bacterium | reverse complement strand
AGGTCTTAGGATTAACCTGGGAGCCATGACCCAAGGTCAGGTAATAGCCTTTATAAGCTATATAAACTTAATAGTTTTAGCTCTTTTGGTTGTGGCTAATTTAGTTATTCTCTTTACCAGGGCCTATGCCTCTGCAGGGAGGATAGTTGAGATATTGGAGATGGAACCAAGCTTAAAGGATGGAGAAGTCCTTTCTTTGGAAGAGGTTAAGACAAAAGAAAAGGCCTTGGAATTTAGCCATGTATATTTTTCCTATGAAGAAGGGTTAGATCCTGTCCTAAAGGATATTTCCTTTAGTCTTAATGAAGGGGAGAGTTTGGGAATAATTGGAGTTACAGGCTCAGGTAAGACCAGTCTTTTAAACCTTATTGCTAGATTTTATGACTGTCAAAAAGGACAGGTTTTAGTAGATGGCAGGGATGTTAAATCCTATAGACAGGAAGACTTAAGAAAAAAGATTGGTTTGGTTCCCCAAAAATCTACGCTTTTCTCTGGAAGCATAAGGGATAATCTGAGCTGGGCTAAATCAGATGCCAGTCTAGCTGATATGGAAAGAGCTTGTAAAATTAGCCAGGCCCATGACTTTGTTACCAGCCTGGAAGATGGCTATGACTTCATGCTGGAAGAAGGAGGATCCAACCTATCTGGAGGCCAAAGACAGAGACTGGCCATAGCCAGAGCCCTAGTTGGCCAGGGAGATTTCCTTCTTATGGATGACAGTTTAAGTGCCCTTGACTACAAAACAGATAGGAACTTGAGAAGGGCTTTAAAAGAAGATGGAAAAAAGAGAACAACTATAATTGTCTCCCAAAGAATTAGTGGAATTAAGGAAGCAGATAAAATTTTAGTTATGGACAAGGGAGAAATAGTAGACCAGGGTAGCCACGAAGAACTTTTAAGTAGAAGCGATGTTTACCAAAAGATATATAGGTCTCAAAGGGAAGTGAAAAGGGAGGATGACTATGAAGACTAGAAAAAATATTAAGGCCAAGACTAGGACTGAGAAAAGGATGATATCCTATCTTCTAGCCTATAAGCCTAAATTAATAGGGGCCATGTTGGCTGATATAGGATCTAATATCTTCTTTCTTCTAGCTCCCTTTGTAATGGGACTAATCATAGATAGGATGGTTGGACCAGGCCAGGTTGATTTTACCTATATTAATAAAAACTTACTTCTACTAGGCCTTATCTATTTAGGAGGATCTGGTTTTAACCTGATCAAGCTAAGACTTACCAATGACCTGGTTAATTCCAGCATAGAAGATCTTAGGCAGGATGTTTTTAGAAAAATAAACCACTTAGAAGTAAACTACTTTGATAGCCATGCCCATGGAGATATAATGAGCAGGTTTACCAATGATATTGACTTTATAGCAACTGGTCTTATGGATGGGATAAATCAATTGTTTTCAGGACTTTTAATTATTGTAGCCTCCCTAGTATTTATGCTCTACCTAAGTCTACCTATGACTCTTATAGTCTTGATTATAAGTCCTCTTTGCCTCTGGGTAACCTCCTATATAAATAGGAAGTCTAGAGACCTTTATAGGGCCCAGTCCAGACTTATGGGGAACCTAAATGGCTATGCAGAGGAAATGATAGCCAATCAGAAGCTAGTCAAGGCCTTTAACTATGAAGATAGGTCTTTTGAGAAATTTGAAAAGTTAAATGATGAGCTTTATATCTATGGTCAAAAGGCTCAGTTTTACTCATCTTTAACCAATCCTTCAACCAGGTTTATAAATAATATATCCTATATTTTAGTTTGTATTCTAGGTGGACTTATGGCCGTAAGAGGCCAGATAAGTGTGGGTAGGATTTCCAGCTTCTTGATTTATTCAACCCAGTTTTCCAAGCCAATAAATGAAATTACAGGCCTTATGTCCCAGTTTCAATTGGCCCTAGCTTCTGCTGAAAGAGTATTTAGTCTTTTAGATGAGAAGGAGGAAGAGGATATAGTAAATGAAGAGGATGTGAAAAGAGAACTTAGGGGAGATATTATTTTTGACCAGGTATACTTTTCCTATTACCAGGAAAAACCCTTGATAGAAGACCTTAACTTACATATAAGGCCGGGAAGTTCAGTGGCCATAGTAGGACCTACAGGGGCTGGAAAGACCACCCTAATTAATTTACTTATGAGGTTTTATGAACTGGATAAGGGGACTATAAAAATTGATGGCAGAGATATTAGTAAGTTGGAAAGAGATGACTTGAGAAAATCCTTTGGCATGGTCCTTCAAGATACTTGGATCTTTGAGGGGACTATTAGGGAAAATATAAGTTATGCCAGGCCAGATGCTAGTGAAAAGGACTTAGAAGAGGTTATAGACAAGTCCCACTGTAGACTCTTTATAGATAGGCTGGCCCAAGGATATGATACAGTAATAGGCAAAAATGATGGCAATATATCCCAAGGGGAGGAGCAATTAATCTGTATTGCCAGGGCCATGTTGGCGGATCCTTCAATTTTAATTTTAGATGAGGCCACCAGTAATATAGATAGTTTGACAGAAATTGAGGTTCAAAAGGGATTTAAAGAACTTATGGACCACAGGACCAGCTTTGTAATTGCCCATAGGTTATCCACCATAGTAGATGCGGATTTAATCCTAGTCCTAAAGGATGGTCATATTATAGAAAGAGGTAACCACCAAGAGCTACTGGCTCAGGATGGTTTTTACAAGGAGCTTTATACCAGTCAATTTATGAATAGTCAAGATGAAAACTAAGTTTAGACTTAGTTTTTTTCTTATCTATTATAGTTATTTGAATGGGGCCTATGATATAATGGTGAAAACCTTATCTTTGGTTATTAATAATGCGGGGTGGTCAGATGGAAATAATTGATATTTATATAAGGACAGATAAAAAGGAAAAAGGCGGATTAAGTCTTCCCATAGAGACTAATCTAATGGATATAGAAGAAGGTTACCTAAGAAAGGAAAAGCTTTACTTTACAGATCAAGGAAAAGTTATAGGCTACCTATCTACTGACCTTATAATCTATCTTCAAGAAATGTTTAGATGTTTTATCTATAAGTCTATAGTAGATAGTATAGAAGACGGGGTTATAGCAGTAGATGAATCAGGTAGAATTTTTTATGCCAATAAGGCCTATTCAAAAATATTAGGAGTTAAGCTTTATAGGATTATAGGCAAGAAAATTTCAGAAGTGGAAAAGGATGCAACTATCAATCAGGTTTTAAAACATAAAAAACCTTTAGATAAAAAAAACAATTACATAAAATCCTTGGACAAGTATATAGATGTAAGGATTAGACCTCTTTTTAAAGGGACTAGGTTTATAGGGGCCTTTTCCATTTTCCACGATGTATCAGAAATAAATATCTTAAACAAGAAGGTTATGATGGCCTCCCAAATGGCAGAAGAATATAATAGGCAATTGGAAGCTCAAAAGAGGATGAAGGAGTTAAATATAATTGGCAAGTCTCCCAACTATCTCAAACTAGTCTCCAAGGCTGTAGCCATATCAAAGACTGATGCCACGGTTTTAATTGGTGGAGAAAATGGGTCTGGCAAGGACGTGATTTGTCAATTGATCCATAAAAACAGTCTAAGAAATAAGGAGGCCTTTGTCAGCCTTAACTGTGCTGCCATACCAGAAAACCTAATAGAAAGTGAAATGTTTGGCTATGAAGAAGGAGCCTTTACAGGAGCTATTAAGGGAGGAAAGATTGGAAAGTTTGAATTGGCGGACAAGGGAACTATATTTTTAGATGAGATAGGAGATATGAGCCTTAGTATGCAGGCCAAACTTTTAAGAGTTTTAGAAAGTGGTGAAATTGAAAAAATAGGATCACAGAAAAATGTAAAGGTTGATGTTAGGGTTATAGCAGCCACCAATCAGGACCTGGAAGAAATGATAGCTAGGGGAGATTTTAGGGAGGACCTTTACTATAGGTTAAGTGTTATAACCTTGGAACTACCACCCTTGAGAAAAAGAAGTCATGATATCTTACTTTTTGCCTCCCACTATTTAACCTACTACAATGAAAAATATGGAAAAGATCTCAGCCTATCCAAGGAAGCCATAAAGGTTATGGAAAGTTACTCTTGGCCAGGAAATATTAGAGAGTTAAAAAACTGTATAGAACACGCTGTAATCCTTGCCGATGATGGGCAAGTAGACATAGACAATCTTCCCATGAGGATACAAAAGAGTGTTATAAGAAGTTTGGATATGACCTTGGAAGAGATGATGGAAGAAAAGGAAATAGAAATAATAAGAGATCTTTTAATTATGAATAAGGCAGATATAAAGAAAACAGCTGACCAGCTGGCCATAAGTGAAAGAACCCTCTATAGAAAAATAAACAAGTATTCTATAGAATTGCCAAAACTGTCATAGGAAGGAAGATAATTGACAAATATGTCAATTATCTTTTTTATATAGGAAAATATATTTTTTGAGAAGCTGATAAATCAGACCTTTCTTCTTTTAAAATCCATTGGCACGCTTCTTGCATATATATAGGTGAGTAAAGATTAAGGGAGGTAAAAATGGAAAAGAAAAAAGAAATAGTCATTGGCGGTGGCCAAGGCTTCTGGGGAGACAGTCCAGACGCGGCAATCGACATGATAAAAAATGGAAACTTAAATTATATGTCTTGTGACTTTTTGGCAGAATTAACTATGTCAATTTTACAAAGACAAAAAAATAAAAATCCTCAAGCAGGATATGCAAGAGACTTTGTAGACTTGTTTGAACAAGTTGTAGAAGAAAGTAAGGAAAAAAACATTAGAATCCTAGCCAATGCAGGAGGGGTTAACGTAGAAGCCCTGGTAGATGAGTTGGAGAAAGTAGTTAGGGAAAAAGAAATAACTGACTATAAGATAGGCTATATTCTAGGAGATAACTTAACCGACCAAATGCCCCAATTAATTGAAGAGGGCCATGAATTTAGAAACATGGACAATGGTCATACAATTGACGAGATAAAAGATAAAATATTAAATGCCAATGTTTATTTTGGTAGAGAACCCTTCTTAGAGGCCTTAGAAAAAGATGCAGATGTAATTGTATCAGGTAGAGCAGCAGACTCAACCCTCTTCCTATCACCTCTTATGCATGAGTTTGGTTGGTCAGATGATGACTATGATAATATTGCCAGAGGTATTGCAGTAGGTCATATGTTAGAGTGTGGTGGCCAGGCTTCAGGTGGTAACTACCAATACGACTGGCGAAGTGTGGAAAACATGGATAAATTAGGTTTTCCTATAGCCAGAGTGACAGAAGACCAAACATTTTTCACCAAGACAAAGACTTCAGGAGGACTTATAACCGAACAATCCTTAAAGGAACAGTTCCTTTATGAAATCCATGATCCAGCTTCATATATTACACCAGATGTTCTTGCAGACTTTAGCCAAGCTAGTATAGAAGAAAAAGAAAAAGATTTAGTAGAGCTAAAAAACATCAAGGGTAGGAAAAGACCTGAAATGTTAAAACTATCCATAGGCTACCATGCTGGTTATAAGGTAGAAACCTATTTGAACTTTGCCTGGCCAGATGCCTATGAAAAGGCTAAGAAGGCATCAGAAGTAATTATGGAAAAGATGAAGAGGAAAAACCTAAAAACTGAAGATATAAGAATAGACTATGTAGGTCTTAACTCCCTTCACTTGAATGTGTCCAATATGGATGATGAAGTAGTTAAAAACTTAAATGAAGTTTTACTTAGAATCGCCATTAGAACTGACAGCAAGGAAGAAGCTAAAAAACTTATACCAGAAATAAGTCCCCTTCAATTAAATGGGCCACCAGGAGCAAGTTTCTTTGGCGGCAGGGCTAGAATCCAAAGTGTTATTGGTTTATGGCCAACCTTGATTCCAAGAGATATGGTAAATCTAACAACCCACATATTGGAGGTAAAGTAATGGAAAAATTATTATTAAATGACCTGGCCCATGGAAGATCAGGTGACAAGGGAAATATAAGTAATCTATGTGTTTATCCTAGAGATCCTAGAGACTATGATTTTCTTAAGGACTACCTAACAGTAGACAGGGTAAAAAAACATTTTGAAGGAATGGTTTTTGGAGAAATTAAAAGATATGAAGTAGATTCTCTAAAGGGGATGAACTTTGTAATGAAGGAAGCCCTGGGCGGGGGAGCAACATTTTCCTTAAGACTTGATTCACTAGGAAAATCCATGTTTTCAGCCCTATTGAGAATGGAAATAGACCAAGAAGAATATGAAAAATATAGAGGTGAAAAATGAAAAATAACAACTATTCCGGCTTTTATAAATTATCAGTAGAAGATAGATTAAAGGAAGTAGCTGAATTTAGTAAGCTATCAGAAGAAGAAATTAAAATCCTTGGAGATGCCAATGCCTTAAGTGAGTCAGCATCAGACAATATGGTGGAAAATGTTATCGGTAGATTTTCCCTACCAGTGGGAGTTGCCCTTAACTTTATAGTAAATGACAAGGAATATTTAGTTCCCATGGTTACTGAAGAGCCATCTGTTATAGCAGCAGCAAGTAACGGAGCCAAGGTTGCCAGATCATCAGGCGGTTTCTATGCCACCAATACAGGGTCTATGATGATAGCTCAAATCCAAGTTATAGGTGTAAAGGATATAGAATATACTAAATTTAAGATTTATCAAAACAAGGAAGAAATCTTAAGAAGGGCCAATGAAAGTGATCCGATTTTAATTAGCCTGGGCGGTGGAGCCAAGGACTTGGAAGTAAGAAGGATTAAATCATCCATAAGTGATGATATGTTAGTAATCCACCTAATAGTAAATACCTTGGATGCTATGGGGGCCAATGCAGTAAATACTATGGCTGAAAACCTAGCTCCTTATATAGAGGAAATAACTGGTGGAACTGTTTATTTAAGAATCCTATCCAATCTTGCAACCAAGCGTCTAGTAAGAGCTAGTACTCTTATTAAGAAGGAAGAATTAGGTGGGGAAGAAGTTGTTGATAAAATAATTGCAGCCTATGCCTTTGCAGAAGCAGATCCTTATAGGGCAGCAACCCACAACAAGGGAATTATGAATGGTATTTCTGCTGCAGTTCTTGCCACAGGTAATGACACTAGGGCCATAGAGTCAGGAGCCCATGCCTATGCATCTATTAGTGGGTCTTATAAACCACTTACAAGCTGGGAGAAAACAGCAGATGGAGACTTGGCAGGAACTATAGAAATGCCTCTAGCTTTAGGTTTGGTGGGAGGAGCTACCAAGGTTCATCCAACAGCCAAGGCCAATGTTAAAATTCTTGGAGTTGAAAGCGCTACAGAATTGGCAGAGGTTATAGCAGCCCTAGGACTTGCTCAAAACCTATCAGCTATTAGGGCCTTGGCAACTGAGGGAATCCAAAGAGGTCACATGTCTCTACATGCTAAGAATGTGGCTGTACAGGCAGGTGCTAAAAAAGATGAAATTGATGAAATTGTAGAAAAAATGATTAAGGCGAAAAAAATAAATATAGAATATGCTAAAGAATTATTATCTTAAGAGAGGTGTATAAAATGACTGATAAGAACAAGCCAATTTATACGGAAGTTTGGGGAGATAGGGTAATACTTAAGGAATTAGGTATTGCCTGCCTTCTAGGCGTGGGTTTGACCATGTCCTTCTTCCTGGTAGGACAAAAGATTTTTCTTGGTATGGAAGGATTAGAAGTTAGCTTGGCTAACGGCTATGCCCTTATAGTAGGAGTAGCAGGATGTATTATTTCAGGTGTGGTTTCAGCTAAACTATTTAAGCCAAAAAGAAATATTGAAGAAAGATTTGAATTTGAAGATATTGAAGATATTTTACATGCTGCAGGGATTACTGTAGAAGAAGAAAAGGAAGCCCTAGCAGTGGCTGACAAGGACATAATCAAGGAGTTGGAAGATCTACAATTATACGCTCTTCTAGCCTTGATACCAGAAGATTCACCTAATTATAAGGCTGAATATAAAAGATTAGCAAGGGAGGCTTAAGATGAGTATCTTATTATTATTGGAAGCATTTTTAGCTTCATTGATTGGTGGAATAATATTTAGTATAGTTGGAATTATTCCTGGAACGGACGAAACAGCCACTATGGCTCCCTTAACCTTGGTTTTAGTTCTCCTAGGTTTAGAACCAGTGGTTTTATATGCTTGGTTTATAGGAATTATTGTAGCTATGCAAATTAGTCATACTGTACCGACAGCCATGGCTGCCCTACCAGGTAGTACTATGGCAGTACCTATGGTTAGATATAGTGCTCTAGCTAAAAGATTGGGGATTCCTCATGTATCCATGCGTAAGATGGCAGCTGGTTCTCTTATTGGTTCAATAATTGCAGTGCCAGTAGCAGTTGGATTTGCCTATTTATTAGCGCCTCTAGGAGATGTTATATCACCTTATATAGGACTTATATTTACTATAGGAGCAGCTATTATTGCCTATATGTCAAGTGCCAAGTGGGCAGCAGTTATAGCCCTAGTACCATACTCATTCTTAATCCAAGGCTTCCAAAGACTGGCTGTAGAATCAGTGGGTAAGACCTTATTTATCTCTATTTTTATGGGGATAACCATAGGACCTATGATTTCAGAATTATTTAATGTTATGGTACCAAAGATGAGAAAACAACAGGCCAAGGATAGTCCTACAGATATTTGGTTAGCACCAGAATCCAAGGAGAAATTTTCCCTATATCCTAACCCGTTTAAGATATTGACTAGAAGACAAAGAAAAGAAGTTGCTATTACATCAGTAGTAGGAACTGGTATGTTTACCTTTTCACCTGTTGGATCAACAGTAATGTTGGGAGAATTAGTAGCTGGTAAGAAGCCTGAGCTATATGACAAGGTAACCTCTACAGTAGCGACCCAAGACGCTGTTTCCAATGCGACTTATTTGGGAGGATTCATCATATCCTTACTAGCTTTTGGAATCCCAATAAGCCCAGTAGCTCTAGGACCAGGTGCACCACTTTTCAATGCCCCTCCTAGATTTACCATTGACCCTATTAACAACCTATCAAGCTTCCTTACAGCTCCTCAATACATTATTGTGGGTCTATTAGCAATCATAGGTGGTTCTCTATTTGCCTATCCTCTAGCTATAAAGAAGGCTAGAAAATGGACTGAAATGATGTTTAGATATATCAGTCATGAGGCCTTAATAGGAGCCTTCCTAGGTCTAATCTTTATGTTGGCCTTTTATGAAGCAGGGGTAATAGGAATAGTTGTAGCCCTTTGTATCGGCTTATTCGGAGGAATCCTACACAATATATTTGACATTCACACAGGTGTACAATTTATGGCCTACTATGCGTCAGGCTGGATTGTAACTACTATACTATCATTGGGAATGATTTAATAAGAGCCGCTTAAGCGGTTCTTATTTTGCTGAGAAGGGAGAGACTATGGATTTTGATTTAAGCCTAAACCAGGAAGTACAATTAAAGATAACACCCGAGCTAAAGCTGGGTTTGGAACTTTTGTCTATGAATTATTTAGAAGTAAATAAGAAAATTAATGAATTGGCCTTGGAAAATGTTTTTCTTGAGTTTACCACTAAGGAGGCCCTTTATCCCCAGCTTACAGATTTTTCTATAAATAGGCTGGATGATAGAAATCCTATCCTTTCTCTAGTGAATGAAGAAAGTCTTTATGAAAAGATAAAAAAGGACCTGAAGTTGGAATTGGATCCAGCAAGTTATTTGGCTGCCAGCTACATAATATCCAAGATAGACGATAGGGGGATACTTACAGTTTCTAAAAGTTATATTGGGGAAAAGCTGGGCTGGAAGCAGGGTGATCTAGAAGAACTCTTAAGTAAGATAAGGTCTATGGAGCCTCAAGGCCTAGCCTTTGAAACCATAGAAGATTTTTTGAAAAGCCAGACAGAAGACGAAAAACTAAGGCTTTTAATAGATAATTATCTAGTAGATGTGGGAGAAAATAAGATCCCACATATAGCTAGGAAGATGAAGCTTAGCTATGAAGAGGTAAATAGGCTCTTGGAAGAACTTAAAAAACTTAGGCCCTATCCCTTATTTGGCCTGGACCTATTTGAGAGAAAGACAGACTATATCTGTCCAGATGTTCTAGTTAAAAATAAGGATGATACCTTAGTTTTTGAAGTATTGGCCCACGAAAAAGATGTGGTTATAAGTTCTAATTATATGAAAATGCTAGAAGAGGCTGAGGGAGATAGTAGGGCCTATCTTCTTAAAAAGTTTAGGCAGGCTGATTTTATTAGAAAAAGCCTAGAAGAAAGAAGGATAAATACAGAAAAAGTAATGACATTTATTCTCTCTAGACAGGAGGACTTTTTCCTTCACCAAGGTCAACTTAAGACACTTACCAGAAGTGAACTGGCCCATGAGCTAGACCTATCCCCATCAACAGTAACTAGGATAGTGAATAATAAGTATTTAACTTGTGATAGGGGAATCTATCCTCTAGCCTACTTTTTTATAGAAGCTGTAGGTAAGAATAGTGGGGACCTGAGTAGGGACTATATAGGGACTAGAATTCTTAAATTGGTTGAAGAAGAGGACCCTAAAAAGCCCCTATCTGACCAGGCGATAAAGCTTAGGTTAAATGAAGAAGAGATCGAGATAGAAAGAAGGACAGTGGCTAAGTATAGGAAAAATCTAGGAATAAAATCATCCAGGGCTAGGAGGATATATGACTAGGAAAAGATTACAAAAAATTAATAAATAAAAGTGTTATAATTATGTTGAAAAAAGTTAATCTTGACTATTTCAATGCCTATCTGACCTAAAAAACAGATAGGCATTTAATCAATTTCATAAAAATAAAAAAATTTATAAGTGGAATATTTTAATATTTTTATATGGTTATCATGCAATATTATTATGTTTTTATACAAAGGATTTCAGGATGATATTTTATAAATAAAAAATAGATAATAATAAATTGACAAGATTTGAACAATATTTTAGAATGTTCAATGTACTGTTATTTGATAAACAATGAAAAGGTTTATCATTATTTTAGGAGGGTTTATGAAAAAATTCATAAGTATTTTATTAGCACTAGTGTTGACCTTGTCATTAGTCGGGTGTGGTCAACAAAAAGAAGAAGTAAAACCAGAAGAAAATAAAGAAGAAGCAGGCGAAGCTATTTCTTTCAAGGCTGGTAAGTATACTGGTAAGGCTGATGGCCACAATGGATCAGTAGAAGTAGAAGTTGAGTTTTCAGAAGATAAAATTGTATCTATTGAAATCGTTAACAGTGAAGAAACTGAGCATTTAGCTAAGGTTGTTTATGAAACAATACCAGCTAAAATCGTAGAAGAACAAAATCTTTCAGTGGATTCAGTGGCAGGAGCTACAGTTACATCAGTAGCCTTAAAAAGAGCTATATCAGATGCTGTAAGCCAAGCAGGTGGCAATCCTGATCTGTTAAACAAGGAAGCTGAAGAGAAAAAAGAAGAAACTGTTGAGTTAGAAACAGACGTAGTTGTAGTAGGTGGGGGAAGTGCTGGAGCATCCGCAGCCCTATCAGCAGAACAAGAAGGTCTTTCAGTTATCTTATTAGAAAAAAATGCCATGATAGGTGGACATACTGCCCTAAGTGGTGGACTTTCAATAGTTACTGGTTCTAAAATACAAAAAGAATTAGGAGTTACTAATGATACTCCAGAGGCATGTTATGATGATATGTTTGCAAATGGTGGAGAAAAAAGTGTTCCTGAATTATTAAAATTATACTGTGAAAACATGGGAGAGTCTACAGACTGGACTTTTGATTATGTTGGAGCAGAAGCACCAGAACAATTAACTAAATTAGGTGAAAACAAAATCGATAGAGGTTTGACATATGTTGGAAATGGTAAAGGTCTTATGGCTGCATTTTCAAACAAGCTTAAAGAAACAAAGGTTGATTTAAGATTAAATACAGAAGCTACTAAATTAATCATGGACGGTAAGAACGTGGTAGGAGTAGAAGCTGTAGACAAGGAAGGTACTACATATAAAATCAAGGCTAAGTCAACAGTTTTAGCTTCAGGTGGATATGGTTCTAGAAAAGATTTATTACCAGAAGAATTAGGAAACTTTGTTTACTATGGAGCATCATTCTCAAACGGAGATGGTTTAAGAATGGGTGAAGAAGCTGGAGCAGATACAGTGAACATGGGTTATGTTGAGTTATTCGAAAACGGTGTTGAATGGATGCCAGGAATAGCTAAGTCAACCTACAATGGTTCTATGGCAGCTTGGGATGTAAGTGGTATCCTAGTTGACAGAAATGGTAATAGGGTAGTTAATGAAAGAGGATCAGGTATTTCTATAGTAAGAAAACAACAAGAACAAGAAGACGGTATGTTATTCTTATTAATGGATCAAAAAACTTACGATACCTTCAGTAGTAAAATACCAGGAACTGGTATATCTGATGAAATGTTAGAAAACTGGTTAGAAAACAATGGTAGCAAGGGACCTATCTTTGCCCATGGTGAAAGCGTTGAAGAAGTTGCTAAGGTAGCTGGAGTTGATGCAGAAGGCTTAAAGGCAACTATAGAAAAATATAATTCATTTGTAGAAAATGGAAAAGATGAAGATTTCGATAGACCAAAAGAATACTTAAATGAAAAAATTGCAGATGGTCCTTTCTACCTAGTAGAACAAAAACCAAGATATGCAACAACTTTAGGTGGTCTAAAGGTTAATACAGACTTGCAAGTAATAAATAAAGAAGGACAAGTTATTGAGGGACTTTATGCTATAGGAGATACAGCAGGTGGAGTTCGTGGAGATGACTCTGTACCAGGAGCTGATGTAGGTTGGGCTATAACATCAGGCTATCTATTAGGAGACATATTAAAAACAAAATAAAAATAAATATAGAAAAGACCCTTAGGGTCTTTTTTAATTCTCTAAAATGCTGTAATATAGAAGAACTGGATATGTGAAAATATATTCAAGTCTATTAATATATAGTATATAAAAGGAAGGGATGGGAATTATGTTTTTAGCAATTAAAGAAATAAAAAAAGACAAGAAAAAATTTATATTAATTATTAGCATTGTTGTTCTTCTAAGCTATCTTGTATTTTTCCTTCTAGGGCTTGCCTATGGATTGGCACAGGATAATAGGACAGCCATAGACTTATGGCAGGCAGATAGGATAGTTTTACAAAAAGGTTCTAATAAGAATATTCAGGCATCAATCTTAGAGAAGCAAGTAATTGAAGAATTTAAAGATTACGATATATCACCTCTTAATCTTTCCAGGTCAAGTGCCTTTGTAAATGGATCAGATAAGGAAGATGACTTGTTAAATTTGGTCCTAATAGGTGTAGAAGACAATTCTAAACTATACCCAAAGATTGTAGAAGGAAGGGATAAAAAATCAGATGAAGAGGTCTTGGCTAGTCTATCACTTAAGGAAGAAAAAAACTTAAGTTTGGGAGATAAGTTAAAGATAACTAGTAGTGGAAAAACCTTTACTCTTGTAGGATTTACAGAGGAAGCTAAATATAATACGTCAGATGTTATATATACAGATTTAATGGAAGCATCACAGGCTATGATGAATTATAGGCCTGAAGAAAGAGATGATGGAGTCGATTTAGAAGCCTCAGCTACTCAAAACATACCAGAAAGACTGTCTGCTCTTATAGTTCATGACAACAAGAATTTAAATAATCAACTTAAAAATAATTATGATGTGGTAGAAATTGATAAGTTTATTAATAAGATACCAGGTTATTATGCTCAAGTACTTACCTTTGGTCTTATGATTGGATTTTTAATCTTGATAGCATCAATAGTTTTAGGTGTATTCATGTTTATAGTTACCATGCAGAAAAAAGAGACTTTTGGAATTATGAAGATTCAAGGTATATCAGCCTCATATATATCTTCTTCAGTTTTTGTACAAACTCTAATAGTAAGTATTTTAGGTATAGCGGTGGGATTGGCCTTAACCTATATAAGTGATTATTTCTTACCAGTAAGTGTGCCTTTTAAGTCTAATCTTATGTTTTTTGTGATAATAGGAGCTATTATGTTAGGAACTATTTTACTGGGAGCAATTTTTTCAGTAACTAGTGTTAACAAGGTTGATCCATTAGAAGTTTTGAGTTAGGAGGAGTTTATGGAGATAATAAAATTTGAAAATGTATATAAGACTTTTAAGAAAAATGATGAAGAAATCAAGGCTTTAAAAGAGACCTCCTTTACCCTTTATGCAGGAGAAATGGTCGCTATTATAGGACCTAGTGGATCTGGTAAAAGTACCCTTTTAACTATGATGGGAGGGCTTCAAAGACCGACAGGTGGAAAGATAATATTTAATGGCAAGGATTTGGGCAATATGAAGGAAAAAGATAGGAACAAGTTAAGATTTGATGAGATAGGATTTATATTACAAGCTTCCAATCTTGTACCCTATTTGACTATAAAAGATCAATTTCACTTGGTAGATAAATTTGCCAAAAGAAAGACTGATGAAAAGAAAGTAGATGAAATTCTTAATAAAATGGGTATATCTAATAGAAAGAATTCTTATCCAGGAGAATTATCTGGTGGAGAAAGACAAAGGGCAGCTATAAGTAGGGCTCTTTACACCAGTCCCTTTTTGTTATTAGCAGATGAACCAACAGCCAGTTTAGATTCTAAAAAGACAAAAGATGTTATAGAACTTTTATCAAGTCAAACTAAAGACTCAAAGAGGACAACAGTAATCGTAACCCACGACAATAGATTACTAGAGTATTGTGATAGAGTGTTTAAAATTGTGGATGGTCAGTTGGAAGAAATAGAAGATTATAAAAATAAACTATAAAAAAGAAGAGTAAATTTACTCTTCTTTTAAATTTGGGAAATATTTATAAACTACATGGGCAACCCCATCTTCTTCATTGCTAAGACTTATATAGTCAGCTATTTCCTTGACTTCATCTATGGCATTTCCCATGGCTATACCGTGACCGGCAAATTCAATCATAGACTTATCATTTTGACCATCTCCTATGGCCATAATTTCCTCTTTTTTATAGCCTAGAGGCAGTAGAACTTTTTCTAGGGCTTGGGCCTTGTCCACATTCTTATCTGTGAATTCAAAGAAGACTTCAGATGTAAACATGCCATTTAGCCTATCTTTAAATGGCTCATACATGGCCTGGTAGTTGTCCTTTAAATAGTCATAGGGAGCTGCTGTTAGGATTTTATTTAGAGGATAGTCTAAAAACTCAGCCAAGTCATCAACTTCACACAACTTATATCTGGCCTCTCTAGACTCTATTTCTATAATGTTTACAATTTCTCCATTGAAGGGAATATAACAGTCATAAACATTATTTACATACATATAGTCATCCTTGTCTATTATAGGTCTAACATCAAACTTCTTTAGGTGGTTTAAGACTTCCTTGGCAGTTTTCACATCCATGGTTTGGTTGTAGAGAACTTCCTGGGACTGGGCATCTATTATTTTAGATCCATTAAAGGATATTAAAAATCCATGGTGCTTGTCCATTTCCAGTTCCTGGGCCAAGTAGCTAAGCCCTCTTGTAGGCCTACCTGAAGCTAGGATTAGTTTAACATTTTCTTTTTCTTGAACCTTAAGTAGGGCATCTTTTGTAGCCTGGCTGATTTTCTTATCATTATTTACCAGGGTGCCATCAATATCTAATACAATTACTTTAACCGACATAATTACCTCCATAATCATGAATATGATACCCTAAATTTCATAAATTGACCAATTAATTAGTATTTGATAATATTAATTAATGTTAAAGAATGAGAGGTATTTATATGAGAAGAGATTTGACAGAGGGAAGCATTACAAAGAACTTATTTCTTTTTTCCCTACCCCTAATGTTGGGAAACTTACTACAGCAACTTTATAATGTTGCCGACACCTTGATTGTAGGTAGGTATTTAGGACCAGATGCCCTGGCGGCAGTAGGATCCTCCTATACCTTTATAGTTTTTTTAACTTCTATAATTTTAGGACTTTGTATGGGAAGTGGTGCCTACTTTGCCATCCTCTATGGTAGAAAAGATGAAGATAGGTTGAAAAATAGCTTTTTTATCTCCTTTATTTTAATCTTTGCCATAAGCTTGATTTTAAATCTTTTGGTCTTCTTTGGACTAGACAAGATTATAGATTTTCTAAATGTGCCCTTGGAGATAAGAGATTTGATGAGAGACTACATAAGAATAATCTTTATGGGTATCATGGCCACCTTCCTCTATAACTATTTTTCTAATATTTTAAGGTCCATAGGAAATTCCTTGGCTCCAGTAATATTTTTAATGGTTTCAGCCGTAATAAATATTGTATTAGATATAGTTTTTATTATCAGCTTTGGCTGGGGAGTTAAGGGAGCTGCCATAGCTACAGTTATAGCCCAGTACATATCAGCCCTGGGAATAATAATTTACTACTACATATATTTCCCAGAATTAAGACTGGAGAAAAAACACCTGGTTTGGAATAATGACATATTAAAAGACATAGGCAACCTATCACTTTTAACCAGCGTCCAACAATCAATTATGAACTTTGGAATTTTAATGGTTCAAGGCCTGGTAAATAGTTTTGGTACAGTTGTCATGGCTGGCTTTGCAGCTGCTGTAAAAATAGATTCCTTTGCCTATATGCCTGTCCAGGACTTTGGAAATGCCTTTTCTACTTTTATAGGGCAAAACTATGGGGCTGGAAAGAAGGATAGGATTAAAGAGGGGATTAGAAAGGCACTTTTATCAGTTTTTATTTTCTGCCTGATAATTAGTATTTTAGTATTTGCCTTTTCTAGTCAACTTATGGAAATATTTATCGACAAGGAAAATGTGGATGTAATAAAGGTGGGAGTAGACTATTTGAGAATAGTTTCAGTATTTTACTTTGGCATAGGTCTTTTATTTATGTTCTATGGTTTTTATAGGGCCATAAACAAGCCTAGAATGTCCATAGTGCTTACAGTTATATCCTTGGGTACCAGAGTCCTTCTAGCCTATGTCCTATCGGCTATACCGGCCATAGGAGTAAGGGGGATTTGGGTTGCCATACCTATAGGTTGGGTCCTAGCAGACCTGGCTGGTTCTATTTATTACTTTAAGATAAGAAATAAAATTTAAGCCTTCGGGCTTATTTTTTATTGACTTTTTTACTACTCTGTATTACAATGTAGTGACTACTAAACAATACAAGGTAGGTGGAAAATGATATCGACACAATTATTAAAGGGGGTCTTGGATGCCTGCATCCTGACCATAGTAGCCAGGGAAGAAACCTATGGCTATGAAATTATTCAAGAGTTAAACGATCAGGGCTTTGACGTCCAGGAAGGGACAGTTTATCCTATCCTTCTTAGACTAGAAAAAAAAGGTTTTTTAGTTTCCCAAAGAAAAAAATCAGATATAGGTCCAGTTAGGAAATATCTAAAGATCACAGATGAGGGACTGGAAGAAATAGAGGGATTTAAAGCTGAATGGCGCCTATTAAAAAAAGCTGTGGAAAAGAATATGGAGGTAGGAGATGAAGGAAGATTTAAGTAAGATCCAGGCCAGCTACCTAGAAGAATTAGAAGGAGACTACCTGGATAACTTTCTAAAAATGTTGGCCTATATTAAAGAAGCAAATGTGGCTACTAGTAAGAAGAAAATTTTGATAACAGATATTTTAGAAATGATTACAGATGGTCAAAGAAATAATAGGCAGGTAGAGGATATATTTGGAGAAGACCTTTATGGTTTTATAGACCTGTCCCTGAGCTCTATGGGAGCTGATGGATTTAAGGAGAAGTTTAAGGTCAGCTTTTTAACTGTTTTGATGAGTTTAAGCCTTGTCTTTCTCATAAATTTAGTCTTGTCCTTCTTGGATTTGGGGGCAGGCATAAGGCCTATTAAGGATGGTATTATTTATATTAAAATTGACTTGATTGCAAATGTTTTAGTCCTGACTCTTTTTATTGGATTTTTCAGTAGAAGGATTGTTAAGTTGGAAAATAGGTCGGCAAGGCTATTAGCCAGTTTAATAAGTATGGGAATTTTGATGGGGGCTCTTGTCTTAATTTTTTATCTAATGGAAAGAGTGGGCTTTAGCCTGGACTATTTAAGTTTTAATCTTTTCTCCTACTTAATTATATGCCTTTTACTGGTGGTTTCTTCAATCTTTATAAATAAAAGATTGAATTAATTGAAAAATGTAGGTTAAAAGAGTAACATAAGAATAAATGAATAAACTATAAAAAAGTCAAGGAAGTGAATATGAAATTAATTATTGAGAATATCCAAAAAGATTTTGGAGAGAAAAAAGTTTTAAAAGGCTGTGATTATGAATTTGAACAAGGAGTAATCTATGGACTTTTAGGCAGGAATGGTTCAGGTAAGACAACTCTTTTTAAGAGTATTTACGGAGACTATCCCTTGGAAGACGGTCAAATGTATTTGGAAAAAGATGGGGTTAGAAAGAAATTAGAGGCGAAAAACCTAGGTATGGTTTTCTCCCAACCTATAATACCCGACTTTTTAACCGGCTATGAATTTATTAAGTTTTATATAGAGGTTCATGGAGGGGATGAGAAACTTAAGGTGGAAGACTACTTTTCCATGTTTAAGTTTGAAGAAGAAGACATGCATAGATTAATTAGGGGCTATTCCCACGGTATGAAAAGTAAGTTAAACCTTATAACTCTTTTCATATCCAAACCAGAGGTCATGCTTTTAGATGAGCCTTTAACATCACTGGATGTGGTTGTGGCCAATGAAATAAAGAAGTTTCTTTTAGAATTAAAGGAAGATCACATTATTATCTTTTCAACTCATATTTTGCAACTAGCCAAGGATATGTGTGATGAAATAGTCTTATTGAAAGATGGTAAATTAGAAGGTCTAAAGGAATTGGACAAGAGTTCAGCCTCCTATGAAGATGAAATAATAGAACACTTGACGAGGGACTAGGATGATAGAGACATTAAAAATGATAAATAGGGTGGATAATAGTATTGCATCCAATACCCTAGTATATAACTTACAAAAGATTCCCTTTATAGGAAAAATCTTTAAAGATTCTCTTTATGAGTCTGGACGGGGAAAGAACATACTTTTTAATATAGTTAAGGTCTTAAGGTTTTTATTTGAAATAATAAAGAAGTTTATTTACTTTTTTGCCTTCTACTATATGTCCTTTAAGTTTTTAATGGAAGATTTTACCTTTATGGATCTTCTTACCAACAAGTATGGGCTTATGGTCTTAAATGTTTACTTCTTTATGAACATTATCCTAGGGGGAATTATAAAACATCAATTAACAGGCCAGTATAATAAGTACTCCTATACCTGCCTAAACTATTTAGAGCTTAATTCCAGGAACTACTTTTTGTCCAGAGCCTTCTTTGGTTACTTGGTCTTCTTTGTAGCCATGTTTATTCCCATGGCCCTTCTGGGAAGCTTTATAGATATTTCTATTTTAAAAGTTTTTATTCTTTTAGTAGAGACCTTGTCCTTTAGACTATTTATAGACGGGATATCCATAAATGTTTTAGATAAGAAGGACGAGGATAGAAGGGAAGTCCACTGGGCTATTTATATGGTCTTAATATTTATTTTTACAGGACTTGCCTATGGACCAATTTATTTAATAGATGATTTAAGCTATGTAAATCTTTTATTCAACCCCTTAGCCCTAGTTTTATTTATAGTCCTAGGAGCTATAGGCCTATATATGATAAAAAATTATGGCAACTATAAGAGTCTTAAGAGGGCTGAGTTAAAGTTAGATGCAGATATGCTGGATGCTAAAGAAAATATGAATACTAAAAAGATGGTCTTGGAGGATAAGGACCTGGATCTTAGGACCAATAGGTCAGTTGAAAACAAGGCTGGATATGACTATTTAAATAGTATTTTTATGAACAGATACAGTAAGATCTTTAGTAAGAGGGCTAAAAAGATTTCCTTGGCAGCCTTTGCGATTCCTCTTCTTATAGGTCTTGCAAGCTATATGTGGCCAGGTGAAGAAGACAAGATTGCCCTTGATCTTTTCAGTAAGCTAGGCATATGGTTCTTTGTGATTTATATGATGGCCTTTAAGGATAAGTACACCTATGCACTTTTTAACAATATAGATAAGTCTCTCTTACCCCATAATTGGTATAGGGAGCCAGATGCTATCTTAAAAAGTTTTAAGATAAGATTAAAGACAAGTTTTGCCTTAAATAGTATTATGACCTTTTCACTTATTGGAGGCCTGGCAGTCTTGGCAGCCTTTCTAAGGCTTAGCCTAATGGATGTACTACCACTTTTTGGCCTAATAATACTTTTGACCCTTTTCTATTCAACCCACTATCTAACCCTCTATTATTTAGTTCAACCCTATACAGAGAGTTCAGATGTTAAAAGCCCTGTCTACACATTTTTTAACTTTGCGGTTTACATGGTAAGTTATATGTTGATGCAAAAGGGAGATGTGAGTCTTTTAGGAGTTTTAATAATAGGAAGTGTAGTTCTAGTTTATTTAATATTATCTATAATTTTAATTAAGTATAAGGCTAAGGATACCTTTAAGATAAGAGAATAATAAATAGATAAGAAAATTAAATAAGATAAAAAGTTATAAGCCATCATTTGATGGCTTATATTTTATAGGTGGATAATTTCTTCATAAAGGAATCTGTAAAGTTTAGGTCCACCAAAAGATTATTTAATTTTTCTATTTCATACCTGCTAAAGCTATAGTCTAGGGCATCTAGTTTTTTTAAGGCCCAAAGTAGAAGTTTGGCTCTAGGCTCTAGAGGGAGCCTATCCAGGCTGGCCTTTAGATAGTAGATGTTTTTTTCTATATCCTTGGAGGGTTCTTTTAATTTTGTTTTCTCCAGCTTATCAGGCAGGTGGTCCTTGTCATCATAGTAGTCTAGGATAAAGGAAATCTTCTCTAGCTGGTCTTTATTTTTTATTTCTTTATTACCTAGAAGAGATAAAAAGATTGAAGAAAGAT
>JASLJE010000014.1 GCA_030152565.1 Peptoniphilaceae bacterium | reverse complement strand
CATTTTCTAAAATCTTGTATTGAATATTTGACAATTCCTTAATATCATCTAGGGTCCTATTTAATTTAATGTCAGGTTTTCTCCTTACTATACCAAGTCCAGAACAAGGAGCATCCACTAGGACATAGTCAAACTTAGCTTCCAGGTCTTCTTGATAGTCCATGGCATCAAAGTTTAAAATCTTATAGTTGTCAAAATCCATCCTATCCAGGTTCTCCCTAATCATGTCCAGCTTGTTTTCTGCTATGTCATTGGCATAAAGCTCGCCACTGTTATCCATTATTTGAGCCAGGTGGCTGGTCTTTGATCCTGGGGCAGCACATAGGTCTAAAACCTTGGCATTTTTCTTAGGATCTAAAAGTTCTCCCACCAAAATACTGGACTGGTCTTGAATGGTGAAAAGACCATTTTTAAACTCTTCCCAGTCTGTAATTCTTATAGGGTTTTTAATTATCAGGCCGTCTTCTACCAAACTTGACTCCTCATAGCCCCTATCCTTCTTGTCTAAAAGCTCCATAAAGTCTTTCTTGCTTATTTTTTTAGTGTTTATTCTAATAGACAAGGGAGCTGTCTTATTCAAGGCCTCTAATAGGTTTTCCAGCTGATCTACTTCCAGGTCCCTCCCCAAGTAGTCAACTATTTCCCTTTGGTAGGAATACTTAATAGCCAGGTAGTTAATATAGTCCTTCTGGTCTATGACCATATAGTCTTCCTTATTTTTATCAATATTTCTAAGTACTCCATTTACAAAGTTACCAGCCCTAAAGCCCTTCTTCTTTTTTACTATCTTAACAGCTTCATTAATAGCTGCATGGGAAGGGGTCTCAAGAAAACATAATTGATAGATGCCCAGTCTTATATTTTGTAGGACATAGTGTTCGATTTTCTTTAGTTTTACCTTGGATGCCTGGCCTAAAATATAGTCAATATATCTTAGATTTTCTGTAGTTCCATAAACCAATTCCCTGTAAAAGTTTTGGTCCATAGGGCTTTCTATGCCCCCTATATTTTTATTTACCACTTCTGTGGAAAACTTCTTATTAACTACGATCTCCTGGATGGAGTCCGCAGCCAGTCTTCTTATATTTTTACTCATTTTTCCTCTCCAAACAAAAAAAGGATTAAAAAATCCTTTTTTACTCGTTTCTATTTCTCATTGACAGTAATCTAAGTAGATTAACTATACTATATAACATAGCTGCTACATAGGTTAAAGCTGCTGCTTTTAATACCTTCCTACTTCCATATGCTTCTTCGTGATAAATAATATTATCTGTTTCCAGGTTGGCAAGAGCCCTCTTGCTGGCATTGATTTCCACTGGTAGAGTTACGATTTGAAATAATACAGTTAAGGTAAAAAATATAATACCTATATTAATCAATCTCATTGACTGGAATAATAAACCTAGAAGGATTAAATTCCATACAAAACCAGATGTAAAGGAAACTGCTGGCGCCAAGGCTGATCTAAATCTTAAAAAGGCATAGCCTTCATTATCTTGTATGGCGTGTCCCACTTCATGGGCCGCTACAGATATGGCTGATATGGATGATGATCCATATACTGATTCAGAAAGTCTTACAACCTTTTTTGTCGGGTCATAATGATCTGTTAAGTTTCCGCTTACAGGAACCACATCCACGTCATAAATTCCCCTTCTATCCAACATCAATCTGGCAACCTCTGCCCCTGTAAATCCCTTTCTACTAGATACTCGGGAATATTTTTTAAAATTACCGCTAACGGTAAGTTGAGCATAAAATGAAAGTAATATTGAAGCTATTAATAGACTAAAAATTATCGGATCCATATTTTCCTCCTATTTTAGTATCTCTCCAATTTCGATAGTATTTCCTTTTATATAGTCAGCAACTGCCATCTTCCTCTTATTGGGAAATTGAAGTTCTTCTATAACGATACATTTATCCTTACAGTTTACAAAAACTCCCTGGTCATTTACTGCTATTATCCTACCTTCTCTATCCTCAGTATACTTGTCAATTATGTTAATTTTATGAATTTTAACCTGGTCATCACCATAGTAGACATAGGTTCTAGGCCATACGCTTAAGGCCCTAATCCTATTGTTTATCTCTTGGGCAGATAGGCTAAAATCTAAATGGCCCATTTCCTTGGTCAATTTTTTTGTATATACGGCCTTTTCATGGTCTTGGGGACTTCTATTAGCATAGAGCTCATCATAGTTTTCTATGGTATCTACTATGGTTTCGGCAGCTAAGATAGCCAGCCTGTCATGAAGGATTTCTATGTCCATATCATCTTCTATTAAAAGTTCCCTACAGTCTAAAACATCTCCTGTATCCATGGATTTTTCTATTAACATGGAGCAAACTCCTGTTTTTTCATCCCCATTTAATAGGGCATAGTGCATGGGTGCCGCCCCCCTGTACTTGGGTAATAAAGATCCGTGAATGTTTATTATCCTGTCTGGGTAGTTTTCTAAAAGGTGGCTGCCAATTATTTGACCATAAGCTATAACCACTATAAAGTCAGGATTTATTTTATCTATTATTTCCAGGCTTTCCTTAGTATTAATCTTTTCTGGCTCATAGGTTTCCAAGCCCAGCTCTAGTGCTTTTTTCTTAACAGCTGTAGGTAGAAGCCTATTTCTTGACCTCTTCTTATCCGGCTGGGATATAACCAGGTCAATTTGAAATTTTTCATTGAGTTTTTCTAGGGCCGGCACAGAAAAATCTGGGGACCCCATAAAAATTATTCTCTTTTTGCTCACTATTCACTCGCCTCCATCAACTCTTCCAAGTCAACTTCGTCTATAAAGATATCCTTGAATAAAACTCCATCCAAGTGGTCTAATTCGTGGCATATAGCTCTGGCAAATAAGCCTTCAGCTTCAATTACATGTTTTTCTCCCTCTGGATCAGTGTACTCAGCCTTAACCTTTTGTGGTCTTTCAACAGTTCCATTAAAGCCTGGTATGGATAGGCATCCTTCTATATCTACATCACTGCCTTCAGCTTCCAAGATAACTGGATTTATCATTTTTACCGGTCCTTGACCAACATCTATTACTACACATCTTCTTAGAATTCCAACTTGAGGGGCAGCAAGTCCTACTCCATTGGCATCATACATGGTTTCAACCATGTCGTCTAAAAGTATTTTTATCCTATCATCTATCTTGGTTATTTCTCTTGATTTTTTTCTTAATAAGGGATCTCCGTCCACTCTAATTTGTCTTAAAGCCATATTCTCCTCCTAATATATTGACTCTGGGTTGATTGTATAATTTATATACAAGTCTGACCCTCTTCTGTATTCCTGCTTGACAAAGTTCGCCAAGTCCAGCAGGTCCTTCTTATCCTTACTTTTTATTATTATATTAAACCTATAATAATTGTTAATTCTCTCTATAACACTGGGGGTTGGCCCAGTTATTTCCTCTATTTTATAATTTCTATATTTTATATATCTATTTATCAAAATCATCATCTGCCTGGATTCATTTATAGCCTTCCTTCTATCTTTATGAGAAGTGTTTATCAAAAGAATATTATTGAAGGGCGGATAGGAAAACTTCCTTCTATTTAAGATTTCCTCCTGAAAAAAGCCATAATAGTCATTTTCAGAGGCCCTGGCTATGGCAAAATTTTCTGGCTTGTAGGTTTGTATTACTACACTACCTTCTTTATTACCCCTTCCAGCCCTTCCTGAAACTTGACTTATTAATTGATAGGTCTTTTCACTGGCCCTAAAATCGGGCAAGTTTAGGCTGATGTCAGCTGCCATAATGCCCACCAGGGTAACATTGGGAAAATCAAAGCCCTTGGCAAGCATTTGGGTACCTATTAAAATATCCACCTCTTGATTTTTCATCTTATTATAGATGGCATCATATGCCTTCTTGCTAGATGTTGTGTCTGCATCCATTCTTAAGACTCTGGCTTGGGGAAACATTTTCTTAGTCTCCTCTTCCAGCATTTGAGTACCTGCTCCAAACTCCTTTATATAGGGGGAACCGCAATTACTACAAGTCCTAGTCTTCACAGCTGTCCTTCCACAGTAGTGGCAGACCAGCCTATTATTAGTCTTGTGGTAGGTCATGGATACATCACAGGCCTCACACCTATAAATATAGCCACAGGACCTACAAAATACAAAGGATGTGTGGCCCCTCTTGTTTAAAAACAAGATTACTGTTTCCTTCTTGGCCAGGGCATCCTCAATCTTTTCTTCTAAGATTTGGGAAAACATGGAGTAGTTTTTCTTTTTCAACTCGTCTCTCATGTCTACTATATAGGACTTGGGCAGGCTGGTTCCATTAGCCCTTTTTTTCAACTGTAAAAGCTTGTACTTGTTTTGACTGACCTTGTACATGGAATCTATGGAAGGGGTTGCCGAACCTAAAACCACCTTGCAGCCTGTTAAATCTGATAGGACCTCAGCTATTTCTATGGCTGAGTACTTGGGATTTTTATCAGACCTATAGCTGGACTCGTGTTCCTCGTCTATAACTACCAGGCCTAGATCTTCAAGGGGGGCAAAAATAGCAGACCTGGCCCCCACCACAATATCAACCTGCTTATTTTTTATAAGAGTCCACTGGTCAGCCCTTTCTGACAGAGATAATTTAGAGTGAAGAACTGCTATCTTCCTTCCAAATCTTCCTTGAAACCTCTCTATGGTCTGAGGAGTTAAGGAGATCTCTGGCACTAAAATTATTGACCTCTTCCCTCTTTTTAACTCATCTTCAACCAATTGTAGGTAGAGCTCTGTCTTTCCAGATCCTGTTATACCATGTAAAAGAAAAAGTTTATCTTCTGAGTTTTTTATAGTCCTAAAGGCAGCTTCCTGCTCTTCATTAAGTTCCAACTTATCATAGGAGGCCACCTTGTCATCTAGGACCTCCCTAAAAACCCTTTCTTCAGTTTCTCTTATTATATTTTTATCTAAGAGGGACTTTAAAGATGAACTTGAAGCTTCTGTCTGGGCTAAAAGTTCCTTTCTTTCAGTTCTTCCCTTGTCTTTTAAATAGTCGGCCAAGGCCAATTGCTTCTTGGCATTTTTAGCCAGCCTATTCTCATAGTTTTCATCTAATAAGTCATAATAGACATCGTATTTTATAGATGATTTTTTTATTTTATCATAGTAACTCGTTAATTTCTTATCCTTTACCAGTCCATTCAAAAAGGACCTAGTGTATTTATTCTTAAACTCGCCTGAAATTTCTTCAAAGCTTCGTCCATCTTCTAAAAATAATTCTAAGTCCTTGTCATCTAAAGTCTTATTATTGGCTACTTGATAAAAGTCTACTATGTCACCTATGCCTCCAGGAGGCATAATGCTTCCTATAGCATTGGAATAATCAGATAGGTTGTTTTCCACCATATAGCTGGCCACCCTCATCATATCCTGGGATACTAGGGGCTCATAGTCTAAAATTTCAATTACTTCCTTGGTGGCAAAGTCCTTGTCTAGGCTGGCCTTCTTATTTATTACAAAACCTAGAGTCTTTCTATCCCCCTTACCAAAGGGGATAATAACTCTAGATCCAATCTTTATATCTTCACTTGAATGATAAGTATATATATTATCTGTAAAACTAGTTTTTGATTTTATTATTATATCATAATACATTTTTCACCTAAATCAATAAGTCTAAAACAAGATCTGCCACCTGAGCCTTGGACATTAAAGGATATTCTTTTTCAAAATCCTTGCCTAGAACAGTCACAATATTGGTATCAACATTAAAGCCTGCCCCTTCCCTGCTCACATCATTGGCTATAATATAGTCAAGCTTTTTAGACTCTAACTTTCCAAGGGCATTTTCCCTTAAGTTTTCTGTCTCTGCTGCAAAACCTATTATCTTTTGATCTGTCTTATATTTGGATATTTCCTTTAAAATGTCCTTGGTCTTAACCAGGTCCAAACTAAAGTTTTCTTGGGAAGGATCTTTTTTAATCTTGTTTTCAGCTGGCTTAGCCACTTTAAAGTCCACTGGTGCAGCTGCCATTATTAGGCCATCTGCCCTGTCCAAGTTATCCTTAATAGCCTTTTCCAAATCATCATTGGTTTCAATGGTAATTCTTTCAACTCCTGCCAGGTCTTCTGTTACCACCCTGCCAGTTATATAGATTACATGTGCTCCCCTATTTCTAGCCTGTCTAGCCAGATTATAGCCCATTTTTCCAGATGAGTCATTGGTTATATATCTTACAGGATCTATCCTGGTAAGGCTGGCTCCTGCACTAACTATAATAGTCTGGCCTTCTAAATCTTTCTCAGTAAAGTAGGCTTCCAAATAATCTATTATCTCTAAAGGTTCTGCCATCCTACCTGCTCCAACTGTATTACAGGCCAATTGACCACTATTAGAGTCTATAAAGTCATAACCAAATTCCCTTAAGTCACTAATGTTTCTTTGGGTTATAGGATTTATCAACATATTAGTATTCATGGCAACAGCAAAAATAACTGGAGCCTTGGAAGCTAGTATACTGGCAGTTAATAAGTTATCTGCCATACCTGCATTTACCTTGGCCATAGTATTGGCTGAAGCTGGAGCTACTAAAAATACATCCTTGTCGTTGGTTATGTCTATGTGTAAAACACTCTTAGGATGAACCCACATATCTGTATAAACAGTGTTGTCAGACATGGTTTCAAATGTTATGGGATTGATAAAGTTTACAGCTGACTCAGTCATTATAACTTCGACTTCTGCCCCTAACTTTCTCAATTTGCTTATTAAATCCAAAGTCTTGTATATGGCAATACCACCTGTTACTCCAATTAAGATTTTTTTACCCTTTAACATAATTACTCCTTAGTTACTTTTCCATCCATGATTTCGTTAATAGCCATGGTTACTGGTTTTACCCCTTCACCCTTTACAAGTGGTTCTGAGCCCTCTACTATTTCCTTAGCTCTCTTAGCTGCCATCATGGCAATTTCATATCTACTCTTACTTATTTTTTCTAATTCTCTAAATGATGGATTTATCATCTTAGTCCCTCCTATTTTTTTCAAAATCAATAATATCTATAATCTGTTCACAGGCTCTTTCAACTGTGTGATTTATAACAAAATAATCATAGTCCTTTATATAGGCCATTTCTTTTTTAGAATTTTGCATTCTAAGGGAAATCTTTTCTTCACTTTCTGTTCCCCTATTTCTAAGTCTTTTTTCTATATCCTTTAACCTTCTAGGCATGATAAAGATAAAGGCTGCATTTTCATAGTTCTTCTTAACCTGCATGGCCCCTTGAACATCTATTTCCAAAATAACAATATTGCCCTTGTCTATCTCTTCATCGACAAACCTTCTTGGGGTTCCATAGAAATTACCATGGACATAGGCATGTTCCAATAGTTCATTATTATTTATCATATTGGTGAACTCTTCATTGTCTATAAAGTAGTAATCTTCACCGTCTATCTCACCTTTTCTTTGATACCTGGTAGTAACTGAAGTGCTTAAAACCAAGTCCTCATTATCTGAAAGTAATTTTTCTACAACAGTCCCCTTGCCTACGCCAGATGGTCCTGATATAACCAATAAAAAACCTTTCATACTGCCTCCTACTCAACGTTTTGTACTTGTTCTTTTAATTTTTCTATTAGGGATTTACCTTCAATTATATAGTCTATAATAGATAGGTCATTGGCCTTAGATCCAATAGTATTAAACTCCCTAAGCATTTCTTGAACTATAAAGTCCAGCTTTTTTCCCACAGGAGCATCTGATTCGATATTTTTTCTAAATTGCTCAATATGACTTTTAAGCCTTATAATCTCTTCGTTGATATCAGCCTTGTCAGCGTGAAAGGCAATTTCATTTGCCAGTCTATCTTGGTCTATGGCTATATTATCTTCTAGAATATTGGCTATACTCTTTTCCAGTCTTTCCTTATATATGTAGATAAGCTCATCTGATCTTTTTTCGACCTCACCTATAATTTCTTCCAACTTGTCCAAATTGCCTGTCAGGTCCTCAGCCAGGGATTTACCCTCTACCTCTCTCATTAGATAGACCTTGTTTGTGGCCTCACCAATAGTGGTTAAAAGCATTTTTTGAACCTCTTCATCCACTTCATTATTGGACTCAAAGTTAATTATATCTTCGTTGATTAAAATATCTCTTAAAGATATCTTATAGTCTAGATCTATATAGTCTACTAGGTCTTCCAACTTGTTTTTCATGTCCAAGGCCAAATTCTTCTCTATGGAAACATTTGAACTTAAGGACTTTCTACGGCTGGATTTTATATAGACATCAACCCTACCTCTTTTCAACTTACTGTTTATAGTTTTTCTAATCTTATCTTCTAAAAAATTGAATTGACTTGGCATTCTTATTTGCAAATCAAAATATCTGCTGTTGACAGTTCTTATCTCCACATCGAAATCAACCAACTCGTTTTCTATTTCAGATTTTCCGTAACCTGTCATTGACTTAATCATAACTTGCTCCTTTATGTTTAATATATTAATTCTACTACAAAAATTATTTAAGTCAATTAAATATTACATTTTTTTAATAACTCTCTGTCTTTCTTATGTTATAATTAACTTGGAGGTTATTATGACACTAGACGGTATAACAATAAGCGCAATAATAAAGGAACTAAAAGAAAATATAATGGATGGAAAGATTCAAAAGATCAATCAAATAAATGATAACCTGATAATTTTTAGTATCTACAAACAAAAAAACTATAAATTATTAGTGTCTGTTGACTCTTCCAATCCCCGACTACACTTTACAACCAAGACTTTTGAAAATCCTAAGAGGCCAACCAACTTTTGCATGGTATTGAGAAAGCACCTGCAAGGCTCTAGGATAATTAATATAGAACAATATAAGCTGGACAGGACTATTATTTTCACCATAGACTCTTTTAACGAACTGGGCCTTAGGTCTGAAAAGAAATTAATTTTAGACCTAATGGGCAAGCACTCTAACCTGGTTTTAATAAATGAAGAAGACAAGGTAATTGAAGCTATTAAAAGAATCTCCCATGACATGAGTAGGGTTAGGGCAGTCTATCCAGGTTCTAGCTTTAAATTAATAGAATCTGACAAGCTAGACATTGGACAGGAAGCTATAGACTTAAAAGACCTGGCCATAGAAGACAAGACTCAAATCTTTAGAATCTTCTATAGTAACTTTACTGGCTTTAGTCCTCTAATAGGCCATGAAATAGCCTATAGGGCAAATCTAGACTCTAGAAGACCCTTTGGTAGCCTAGATGATAAGGAGCTTGAGGACCTTAATAGGGCCTTTAATCAGGTAAGACAAACCATAGCAGATAAAAACTATAGGCCCCTAGTATACTTGGATGAAAAAAGAGATACCCCTAGGAGCTACTACTGCTTTGACCTGGACCATCTTACTGGTAAAAAGGTTTACTCAGATAGTATGAGTGAAATAATAGATAACTTTTATTTGGAAACCCTACACGACGACAGGCTAGGCCAGGCCCAAAATGCCTTAAAGGACAAGATTGACCACCTTAACCAAAAAAACATTAAAAAGTTAGACCTGATGAAAAAAGACCTGGTAAACTCAGAAAACTACGATGTTTTCAGGGTGGAAGGAGATCTTTTAGCCAGCAATGTCCACCTGATAAAAAAGGGTATGGACCAGGTGAGCGTCTATAACTACTATGAAAATGAAAATATGGACATAGCCTTGGAAGCCAAGAGAAGTCCTTGGGAAAATGTGGAAAGAAAATATAAGAAGGGCAAGAAACTTCACAGGACCAATAAAATCTTAAAGGAAAAAATCCCCCTAGTTGAAGGAGAAATCCTCTACCTAAACTCCATCCTAAACAGTATTGATATTGTTAGCAATACCAGTGAGTTGGAGGAAATAAAAGAGGAACTTATAAAAGAAGGCTATATTAAAAAATCCCGCAACAAGGCTAGGAAGAAAAATAAGGAAGAAAAGTCTGAACCCTATAGGTTTATAACAGACAATAAACTGATGATTTTTGTAGGAAAGAACAACCAACAAAACGAACAAATAACTTTAAAAGAAGCCAATAAGGAAGACTATTTCTTCCACGTCAAGGATATACCAGGATCCCATGTAATCCTAAAGAACAATCAAAATATCTTGACTGAAGAAGACATGCTGGCAGCAGCCTATCTGGCAGCCAAGTACTCCAAGGCTAAAAACGACAACCATGTAGATGTGGACTATACAGAAAAGAAAAATGTCTACAAGGAAAAAGGAGCCAAGCCTGGCATGGTCTACTATAATAATTTTAAGACCATCAGGGTTGATTTAGAAGAAAAACCTAAAAATATAAGACAACTAGTTGACTAGTTGTCTTAATTTTTTTGCCCCCATACTTACTATTAATCCTAGGATGGAAACTATAACTATGGTTCCACCTGGCTTAAGAGATAGGTAATAGGCTACTATTATTCCAACCATCATATAGGCCACTCCATATAGGATAGAGTTTCTAACTGTCCACCTATAATTTTTACTTACCATCATGGCACTTGCCACTGGTAGAATCATAGTTGATGATATGATTAAAACCCCTACAATTTTAGATGCTACCGCTATGGTTATCGCTAAAACTAGGGTAAATAAGTTTTCTGTTAAGGCCACCTTAACTCCAGATAACCTAGCCTGGGTCTCATTTACAGATATGCTTAAAAGTCCGTATTCCAAGTAGAGATAAAGTCCAACTACCAGGATAGTTACCAGGCCTATAATTACCATATCAGCCTGGGATATGGATATGATAGATCCAAATAAAAAGGACTCAAAGTTTTGACTGCCAGGCACAAAATCCGATAAGATGGAGGCCAAACCTATGCCTAGGCTGGTGATTATTGCTGTTGCAAGATCACCATTTTGGGGGAATTTAGACCTTATCTTCTCTATGGAAAAGGCCCCAAAGATGGAGGCACAAATAGCTCCTATTAAAGGATTAATAGACAGGATAAGTCCTAGGGATATACCTGCCAAAGATGTATGGGATAGGGCGTCTCCTATGGTTGAAGTCTTCCTATTTACCACTATGGTTCCTATAAGAGGAATAATTATAGACAGCATCAGGCCTGTAAAAAGGGCCCTTCTCATAAAAGCATAGGCTAACATACTATCTCCTCCCTTATGGTCCTATTTTCCAAGTAAAACTTCTTATTAAAGTAGCCTTCCGCCTTGTCAAGTTCATGGGTAACCATGATTATAGTCTTGCCATGTCTTTCATTTAAGTGTTTTAACAGTTGGAAAAAGGCCCTACTATTGTCCTGGTCAACCCCTACTGTAGGTTCATCAAAAATTAAGATGTCTGGCCTGTGAACCAAGGCCTTGGCTATCATAATCCTTTGTTTTTGACCACCTGACAGACTATTAAAGTCCCTGTCATAATAGTCTAGCATTTGAACCATGTCTAAACTTTCCTCTACCCTTTGCCAATGTTCCCTTCTAGGCCTATTAAAAAGATTAAAATCCTCATATAAATTTAAGACTACCAATTCAGAACAACTTATGGGAAAGGCTATAGGATTGTTCCTATCTACTTGATTTACATAGCCTATCCTATCCCAGGATTTAAAGTCATTTATATTTTCTTGATCTATGAGAATCTCTCCTTGCCCCGCCTCTAGTTCATGGACCAAAAGCTTGATCAGAGTAGACTTACCAGCCCCATTATTTCCTATAATGGCTGCAAAGTCTCCATCATTTATTTTTAAGTTTAAATCCTTGAGTATGGTATTATCGCCATAGCTAAAGGTTAATTTATTTACTTCAATCATTTGTCACCTGTAAACTTTCTGCCAGATTTTTTAAGTTAAGTTCCATAAGACCTCCATAGTCTAGTCCCTCTTCCAGATCTTTTTGACCTACAAGCTCTATGGTGCTAATAGGACTTACCTTGGCTCCCAGTTCTGCTGCTATAGTATCAGCTATCCTACTAGATGAGCCATATTCATAAAAGATGGTCTCTATGTTTTTTTCCCTACATAGGTCTACTATTTCTTTAAGCTGACTTATATTAGGCTCACTATCTGAGTTTATCCCCTCTATGGCCAACTGGTTTAGACCATAGTCCTTGGCCAGGTAGGCAAAGGCTTCATGGGGCACTACAAAATAGGCTCCCTTATGGGCTTCCAAGGTCTTTCTATAACTGGCATCCAAACCTTCCAACCTGGTTTTTTCCCTTAAATAGTTTTCTTCATAATAGTCCTTATGATCTGGATCAAGGGAAACCAAGGCTTCCTTAATATTGTCCATTTGAATAAGAGCATTTTTTAGACTTAGCCATATATGGGGATCGTGGTCTCCGTGATCGTGGCCTTCATGGTCGTGGTCATGATCTTCTTCATGGCCATGGTCTACTTCTATTAAGTCTATGTTTTTAGAGCTATCTACCAAGCTTAAATCAGGATTGGATTGGATCAGCTTGTCTAGCCAAGATTCAAATCCAGCTCCATTTACTAGGACAAGGTCTGCTTCTAAAATATTTTTCATATCCTTAGTACTAGGTTCCCAACCATGGGCATTACCTGATTTTAAAAGATTGGTAACCTCCACCTGGTCTCCCCCTATCTTTTCAGCAAAGTCTGCCAGAGGATAAAAGGATGCTGCCACCCTTATCTTGTCGGTTTTCTCTTCTTTATTTGAACAGCCTGTAATTAGTATGGCTGCTATAGTAAGTATAAGTAAAATTTTCTTTTTCATCTTGCCTCCTTAATGAGAATCATTCTCATTTAATTATATCCATAGTTTTACTTTTGTCAATAATAATATATAATTAGCTGGGAGGGATATTATGAATAAAAAAATACTTATAGAAAATGATTTAAAACTTACTGACAATAGGCTCTTGATTTTAGACGCCTTACAAACCAATGATTCACCCATGAGCGCAGATGATATATATGAAAAATTAAAAGACAAGAATATTAATATTTCTTCCATATATAGAAATCTATCCATAATGGTGGACAAGGATATTCTAGTAAAAAACATAGGTTATAATGGCCTATCCTACTACCAGTTAAATGACCACAAACACAAGCATCACTTGATTTGTTCAGAATGCCACCAGGTCATTCCCCTAGACTTCTGTCCCATTATGGCCTTTAAATCCAAGATAGAAGAAGATACAAACTTTATTATAACAGGACATAACTTTGAATTTATAGGCATTTGTCCTGACTGCCAAAATAAAAAAAAGCAAAAGAAAAGGAAAAGTTAAACTTTTCCTTAATCTTTATACCAAAGAGGATATTCTTCTGAAAAATCCTCATATATTTCAAATAAATAATTTATTTTTTCACCCAGCTTTTCTTTTTCAAGCGGATCTATTATGGAATTATATTTCGTTATCAAGTCCAAGCAAGATACAGCTGTATAAAAGCTAAGTATTCTAAAAAACTTTCTTCCTGGTTCTCCATCAAAGTACTTTTTTAATAAACTAGTGGCAAAATCTTCATCGATTCTTGCCAGGTCGTGTAGAAATAAGAAATCCATTATATAGTCGCCAGATTCATCCTTGTCCCTGGTCCTAAAAACCACATCTTCTTTTTCCAAGTAGATATTTTCCAATCTATGATTGTATATTTCGAAACTATCCCTATCATTTAATAAAAAGTTATTAGCTTCTATAAAATCTACTAAAATATAGTCTTTTAAGCCAGTGGCACTGGACAAGCCATGATTGTAAAGTACTAAACTTATCTTATTGTTATAGGCCTGTAGCCAGGAGTTATCATCTATTAAAAAATGCTTGTCCTTAAGTTTAATAACTATCTTTTCTGCCAGCTTATTTTTTTCTTCTTCACTTAGATCTTCTATAAGATCCATTAATCTAATATTTTCATTTTGAACCCTATTTGTTTTCATTATTTTAATTCCAGACCTTCTATCTCTTTTTCTATATCAGTCACATTGTTAATTGCTAAAATTCTATTGGCAAAGGCTTCTGCCTCCTTATAGTTAGCATTTAAGATTGTGTTTTTAATCTTTGAAATCTTTGATCCCACTGAAGAGAATTCATCCAGACCCATACCTAATAATAGGTAGGTAGCCTTGGTGTCAGAAGCCATACTACCACACATACCAGTCCATTTACCGGCCTTGTGGGAGGCATCTATAACCTTTTTCATAGCCCTTAATACTGCAGGATGATAATTGTTATATAGGTGGGAGATATTTTCATTTCCCCTATCAACTGCTAGGATATATTGGGTCAAGTCATTGGTTCCAATACTAAAGTAGTCACAATATTCTATTAAATCCTCAGCTATAAATACTGATGCTGGGGTTTCAATCATAACTCCTACTTCTATATTAGCGTCAAACTCAATGTTTTCATCTGCTAATTCCTTCATGTACTTGTCTAATAATTCATTTACCCTTTGTAACTCTTCTACTGAGATTACCATAGGTAGTAGGATTTTCACATTACCATAGGCACTTGCTCTAAGAATAGCCCTTAGTTGGTCTCTAAATACTTCTTCCTTATCAAAACATATTCTCAAGGCTCTCCAACCCAAGAAAGGATTTTCTTCCTTAGGAAAATCAAAGTAGCTTAGGGACTTGTCCCCACCAATATCTAGGGTTCTAATGATTAAAGGTTTTCCTTCTAATTTTTCAGCAGCCTTTTTATATACTTCAAATTGTTTTTCTTCTGAAGGAAACTCATTTGAATCCATATATAAAAATTCTGTTCTAAATAGACCTACTCCCTCTGCTCCATTTTCTAAGCCTAAATCCAGGTCTTCCAAGTTACCTATATTACATGCAACTTCAACCTTTCTGTCGTCCTTAGTAATAGCTTCTTTAAACTTATCCTTGTCTAAGGCTTCTCTTTCTTCCAAGATTTCTCTTTGCTTGTCTTGGTATTCCTTAACAAGTTCTTCTGATGGTTGACCTATAATAATTCCTTCCACAGCATCTAGGATAATTAAATCTCCATGTTCTATCTTAGCTGTAATATCCTTCATACCAACAATGGCTGGTATTGATAGGGTTTGAGCAATTATAGAAGTATGGCTGGTCTTTCCACCCAAGTCCATGGCAAAACCCAAAACTTTTTTCTTGTCCATAATAGATGTATCAGATGGAGTTAACTCTTCTGATATGATTATATAATCATCATCTAAATTAGCTAGAGATTTTGGTTTAATTCCCTTTAACTCGTACATGATTCTTTCGCCGATATCCTTATAGTCAGCTGCTCTTTCCTTTAAATACTCATCATCTAACATTTCCATCATTGAAACCATTTCTTCTATGGTTTCCTTTAGGCCCCAATCAGCCTTTACCTTGTCACCTGAGATTTTTCCCTCTATGGTTTCAATCAAGTATGGATCTGCTAGTAATTCCTTGTGAGCATCTATAACTGCTTGTTCCTCTTCACTGGAAACAAGTCTTTCACTTAACTGTTTATCGTAGGACTCTATAGCACTTTTAACTTTTTCTATTTCTTTACTAACTTCTGTTTCTTCAATATTTTCTTTTACTACGTCAACCTTGGTTTTGTTAAATATATAAGCCTTGCCTATGGCTATACCATTGGACGCAATAATTCCCTTATATTTATTATTCATCACATCACCCCTATAATAATAAAAGGATACTATTTAAGTATCCTTTTACTTGTTAATTAATCAGTAAGTCCTTCGATAAATTCAACTACTTTATTTAGATTTTCTTCTTCATTTTCGCCATTTACTCTTACTGTTATTTCAGTTCCTTTTGAGATACCTAATGACATTACACTAAATATACTCTTAGCGTTAGCTACTTTACCTTCTTTAATTAATTCTACATCGCCAGGCATTGCCTTAACGAATTGAACCAATGCTGCAGCAGGTCTTGCGTGTAAACCTGTTTCATTAGTTACAACTACATTTTTTTCAACCATTTATTTTCCCTCCGTTTTTTTTTATTATTTATAATATCTTAATATTATTTTGACAAATTTGTGGTTGTTGATTCTCTTTCAACTATTTCGTAATTCAAGTTGATAGATTTATCAAACTTTTCATCTTCAGCAAGATGTTTAATTAAAACTCTAATTGAAATTGCGCCAATATCATAATACGGTAATCTGATTGTTGTAAGTCTAGGTCTGTATAAATTAGAAATCTCATAGTTCCCAAATCCAGAAACTGATAAATCATCTGGTACTATTAATCCATTATCATAACAATAATTAATTACGCCTATAGCTAGTCTATCATTAGATGTAATTATAGCAGTTATACCTCTTTCATGAATATAATCCATGTGTTTTTCCATAAATTCATAGGCTGAATCTACGCTGGTATCATTAACTGTTACTACTTCCCTATCTAGTCCGCTTGAATCCATTACTTCTTCATAACCTGTTTGCATTAAGAAGGAAGAATCTGATTTGGATCTTTCCCTTAAATATAAGACTTTTTTGTGGCCGTTTTCTATAAACTTCTCTGTCATCTCTGACATGGCCTTATTATAATCTATACCCACTGTAGTTATTTCATTTGAATTGAAATAAGGATCTAATTGTATGTATGGAATTTGATTTTCTTTTATTTTATAAACGATCTCACTATTTATACCCTCTGAAATGACAATAATTCCTTCAACTTGCTTGGAAGATAAAAATTCCACTGCATTACGTTGAACTTCTAGATCGCCAAATGTACTGTATAAAAGTATGTCGTATTTATACATTTTTCCAACTTCATCTATACCCCTAACAATTTGAGCCATATATTCTATACCGATATCATCCAATATAATCCCAATTGTATTGGATTTTTTCATAACCAAACTTCTTGCAACTTCATTTGGCTTGTATCCCAATTGTTCAATAGCTCTTTCCACCGCTAAGGTTTTTTCTGGAGAAACTTTTTTGGTTCCATTTATTACCCTTGAAACTGTTGATATTGAAACACCTGCTAAATTCTTTACATCTTCCATTGTTGGTCTCGACATATTATCACTCCATTCTTAGCAAAGCTTTTCCTATATATTTATATATTAACATAAATCAAAGATTTAAACAACAAATCTAAAGTTAATTTACCCATATTTAGGAAAATAAATAAAACATTTCCCATAAAGCTTATAAAAAGACGATTTACCCTTTGGTAAACCGTCCATTCTTATTTTTTCATTATTCCCCTAATAAGATCTATTACTTCCTTAACCATACCTATATAATCCATAGAACCTGTTATACCTGTGGATATATTATCTACCGTATCAATAGTTGACATGGCCACAAAATCCACTGTATCGGAGACATTAGAGCTAATTTTACTAGCATTTTTTACTGTCTCATTAAGGTTTACCAATGAATTCTTTAAATCAGGTTTAGCCTCTCTTATTATTTCATTTGTATTATCTAAAATCTCATCTGCTGATTTAGTAATACTAGGAACTTTTTCTATACTGTCATTTATATTTTCTCTATTTAATTCAACTATATCAGAGACTTGTCTTGCTACTTTTGACACAGATGATAATACTTTTATCAAATAAACCATGGCTATTATACCAACCAATAAAAGTACGAAAAGTAGTAAATCAATCAAGGTAAATGATAGATTTATAGTACCAGCATTAGTAGCTAACATTTCTGCCTCCTAGTCTCTAGCTTTTTTTTCAACGTCTTTTGCTTTTTTTTCAACTTCTTTTGATTTATCTTTAATCTTATCAGCAGCCTCTTGAGTTTTTTCTTCAGCCTTATCAGCCAGCTCTTGAGTCTTTTCTTCAGTCTTTCCAGCTGTTTCCTCAACCTTTTCAGCGGCATCTGCTAATTTATCTTTAGCTACGTCTTCTACCTCATCCTTAACTTCTTCAAATTTATCTTCCATATCATAACTAACAGATTTGATATCAGTTAATTTACTATCCTTATAGTCTTCATATTTATTAACTACATCAGTGTATTTATCCTTAATTTCTTCAGTCATATCTTGTGATAAATCTTTTACCTTATCTCCTGCCTTATATGCAGCATCGGTAATATCTTCTCTGGTTTCCTTACCAGATTTAGGAGCGAATAGGATACCTGCTGCTCCACCTATTAAAGTACCTAAAGTAGCACCTAGGGCAACTTTCTTTGCGGATTCAGCTTTCTTTTTTCTATCTTGTTGTCTTTGTTTTTCTTCTAAGTATTCTCTTATTGACATATTGTCCTCCTCATTATTAGATTTATATATATATACCCAAAACATAGTTTCTCAATAAATATATTAAAAAACCCATCGAGCGACCCGTACAATTGATCCCCTCAGTATGTGAAGGTGGGTTACCTGTTAGTAGGCGCTGCAGTCCAGTAAAGGCATTGCATGACCTAGTAAACTCCGGATACCCTTATCGTTAGTGTAGGTTTAATTATAAAGGCCACTCATATGGATCTGTATTCATTATATCAGAAACTACCATAAGTTATCAAGTAAACACTTTCATAGTTTTTTCTATGATATAATATAGAAAAACAAAGGAGGTTTATGTGAAAGAGATAGTAAATATATTTTATAATAATTATGATAGATCTGAAGTTGTAATGAATAAGGTCAAGAAGGATTTTGAAGAAGAGGGTTATCAAATATCTTTTAGCTATGATGAAAATGCTAAATACAATGTGGTAATTGGTGGAGACGGTACCTTTATCAAGGCTGTCCACGACTCTAATTTCTCACAAATTCCCTTTATAGGTATAAATACAGGCCACTTGGGCTTCTACCAGGAAGTGCCTATAGAAGAGACCAATAGTCTTCTTCCCATGATTACTCAGAAAAAATATTGTGTCGACCAACTTTCCCTTATAGACTGTAAGGTGGTTACCGATGAGGGAAAACACGAATTTTTAAGTTTGAATGAAGTTGTTTTTAAGGCAAAATATACATCCATCATACACTTTGACATGTATGTTAATGACGTTCTTTTGCAATCCTTTGCAGGTGATGGAATCATCTTTTCTACACCTTCAGGCTCTACTGCCTACAACCTATCAGCAGGAGGATCCATGCTTTACCAAACCCTAGATGGCTATCAAATAACTCCTATGGCTCCTATAAAATCTAGTATTTTCAGGTCCCTGGACAAGTCCTTGGTAGTGCCTTCAGACACTAAGATAAAGCTAATCACCAGAAGAAGAGAAGAATCTTTTTCATCCATTGGTATAGATGGCATGCTACAAGAATTTGAAAACATTAAATTTATTGAAATCACCATGTCTGACAAGACCATTAATAAGATGATCTTTAACAAGGACTGGTACTGGTTAAATATAAAAGAAAAATTCCTATAAAAAAGAACTCCCTAGGGAGTTCTTACATATTGGAATTAATAAAATTAAGTATTTTGTTTGCTATTGGTGCTGAAGCTTGGGATCCTGTATCCCCTTCACTTTCCAATAGAACAGTAACTACATATTCTGGATTTTCAATCGGCATCATGGCCGTATACCAGGAGTGGGTCTTACCCGTGGAGTTTTCAGCAGTTCCTGACTTACCTCCAACTTCTATTCCTGGAACATAAATACTCTTATTATAGTCTACTACAGATTTTAAGTAGTCTCTTAATTCTTCAGCCAAGTCATAGGAAGTAGCCCTTCCCAATTCCTTATCCTTATTGGTCAAGATAACATCCCCATCTGGGTCTTTTATCTCTGATACAATTTTTGGTCTCATAACAATCCCATCATTTCCCAAGGCTGCCATAACCAAGGTCATATCTAAGGGTGTTATCAAGGTTTTACCTTGGCCAAAAAGACTGGAGGCATACTCTGTCTTGGTCATCTTACTACCATAGGTTATTTGAGCCAAGGACCTAGGTAGGTCAAAGGCATAATCTTCTCCCAAGAAAAATCTCTTACTAGTTTCTAAAAGCTTAGTCTCAGGTAGCTCCATACCCTTTTCAATAAAATAGGCATTGGATGAGTGGATAAGAGCCTCTCTCATGGATATAGGTCCATAGGCTGTCTCGTTATAGTTATTAAACTTATAGCCGTCTACAACCACACTGCCCTTGTCTTCATAGTCTAAATCTAGCTTGTTTTCCAAGATAGAAGTAGCTGTAACCACCTTATATACTGAACCTGGTGTATAAAGACCTTGGCTGGCCCTATTTATTAAAATACTGTCCTTACTCTCAATAAGTTGATTCCAATTTTCTTCCAAATTATTTACATCAAAGGTTGGCCTGCTCACCATGGATAGGATTTCTCCAGTCTTTGGATCCATGACTACAACTGCCCCCTTGTGATTTTCCAACAGGCCATAGGCATAGGCCTGTAGATCATTATTTATAGTCAACTTAACATCATTTCCCTTAGTGTTTTTAAGAGACATTTCCTTAAGCTTTTCTATTACATTTTGACTGTCATATATATTTAACAAGTACTTGTTGTAACTGTTTTCTATACCTGATTTCCCGTAGATTTCTGAGTTATAGCCTATGATGGAAGAATACATATAAGAGTATTCATTTATCCTTCTAGACTTGCCCTCACTATCTTTTACAGAATAGGTTAGGACTCTCTCATTTCGATCCAGGATACTTCCTCTCACTATTAAGTTTTCATCCACCCAATTTCTCATATTGTAAGGATGGTTGGCCAACTTATTAGATTTAAACAGTTGAAAGTATGTTAAATAAAGGATCACTGATAAGAACATAATTAAAATTATTATCAGTAATATTATCATCTTCTTGTTTTTTACATTCTTCATAATCTATCCCTACTTGAAATTAACTGCAATATGGCAAAAAGTATAAAACTGGATAAAAGAGAACTTCCCCCATAACTCATAAAAGGAGTTGTTATACCAGTAAGGGGTATTATTTTTAAAACCCCGCCAAACATAATAATGGATTGGGCTGCAAAAATTATACCTATACTAAAGGCCAAGGAACTATAAAATATATCTTGGTTTACCAGGGCTAGCTTAAAGGACTTATAGACTAAAAGGATAAATAAAAGAACTACAAATATCCCCATAAAAATCCCCATCTCTTCCACTACGGAAGCATAGATAAAGTCTGATGTTGAAACCGGTACTATGTCTGGTCGTCCCAGGCCTATACCAGATCCAAAGAAACCTCCACTAGCTATAGCAAAAAGACTTTGAATTATCTGATAACCCTTGTCATTATAACTATCCCATGGATTTAACCAAATCTCAAAACGTATACGGATGTGGTTAAAAAGATAGTAGGCCATTAGAAGCCCTATAAAGGCCAAGATTATATTTATTACTACCAAGAGATATCTTTCCTCAAAGACAAACATAGAGCCTATCATAAGGGCAAAAAATATCATGGCAGTTCCCAATTCTCCCTGTAAGAAGAAAAATCCTATATAGATATAGCTGGCTATCATCAGATAGTAGGAGCCATATTTTTTCTTGGATATCTCCTCATAGTTACTATAGAAACTGGCTATTAAAAATATATAAGATATTTTAGCAAACTCTGAAAGCTGGATGGTTATACCATCACTTATCCTTATCCAGTTAACAGCTCCCGCACTTCTATCTCCTAGAACCAGAGTTACGATAAAGGTGGCCAAGGTTACTAAAAAGAAAAATATATACTTGTCCCTGAAAAAGTTGCTGGTTTTTCTCAAGATAAAATAAACTAAAAATCCTATAAGCATGGACAGGACATACCAGATCATATGCCTGTAGCCTGTGGCTGGACTAATCCTCATTATGGTAATTAAGCCTATGGTGTAGAGCATATTTATAATGAGGACAAAAAATATATCCCCCTTGGTAACCTTGGGTATATAAATATTGGCAGCCAGACTTATAAGGATAAGGGCCAGGCCCATGGCCATAATCTTCTTATCCATATTGGCCATATTATAGACCATGGCCAGGCCCAAGCCCAAGGTTTGAAAAAGGGCCAACTTCCAGTTTAGCTCCCAGTAGTAGTTCTTGTTTTCTTCTGAGGTTATGGTAAAGTTGAATATTCTCTTTCTAAGCATCTAACTCGCCTCCATTATACCTGTAGGAAAGCTCTCCAAAGGATATAATATCTCCTTCGTTTAACTTGATAGAATCCTCTATAGCCTGGTCATTTAAATAGGTTCCATTGGAGGAGTTTAAGTCCTCTATATAAAAGCCATCTTCCTTCTCCATAATTATGGCATGTCTTTTAGATATGTAGCCATCATTTATAATTATGGTGTTTTCCCTGTCTCTTCCAATAGTGTTTACACTATCTAAAATTATATTTTCACTTATTTCTCCGCTGTAGTTCAAATCCTGATCTATAAGGCTAAGAAAGGGTCTTTCCCTGGATTCTTCCCTATAGATACTTTTAATGTCGAAAAAAATCATTTTTACAATGGCGTAAATAAAGTATAATACAATAAATACAAAGACATATTTGAATGCAGTTGATATTATGGTGTATAAGTCTATCTCACCTATAATATTTGTAAAAAATAATTTTTCCAATTGTCTAAATAAAAACTTCATATTAATCTCCTTATTTTAACTATTATACTTTATAGTCGGTCATTTTCAAATTACAAATTAGTAACTATTTATAATGTACATAGCCTGCAGCCTTTAACTTATTAAAGACATCATCCACCTGTTCTTGGTTTTTAGTTTCAAGAACCATTCTAACTACTTGGGACTTTAGACTGCTTTTTTCATGCTCTGCATACTGGGTCAGGGTTAGGATATTAATATTTTCTTCTCTTATAATTTCAAGTAATTGCATAAGTTGACCAGCCTCATTGCCTATTAGGGTGGTTACTTCACATAATCTACCTGTCTCATAAAGTCCCCTTTGAATTATCTTGGATATGGTATTTACATTTATATTACCACCTGATAAAACACAGCAGGTAACCTTGTCATCTTCAAATTTTTGAGAGGCAGCTATGGCAGCAGCTCCTGCCCCTTCTGCAATAATCTTATTTTCTTCAATAAGTCTTAAAATAGACTTGGCAATATCTCCTTCTGAAACTAAAACTATTTCATCAACCAGGTCCCTAACTATTTCAAAGGTAAGATCTCCCGGTCTTTTAACAGCTATACCATCAGCCAAAGTCTTAACACTGTCTATAGTAGTAACCTGATTGTTAAAAATAGACTTATACATGGAGGCAGCCTCTGCAGCTTCCACTCCAACTATTTCCACATCTGGCCTTAGGGTTTTTACAGCTACTGCTATACCTGATATTAGGCCCCCTCCGCCTATGGGAACAATAATTCTTTCCACTTCTGGCAACTGTTCTATTATTTCCAGGCCTATGGTTCCTTGACCAGCTATAACATATTCGTCGTCAAAGGGATGGATAAAGGTTAAATCCTCTTTTTGAGCCTTTTCCAAGGCATAGGCATAACAATCATCATAGACTCCATCAACCAAGATTACCTCTGCCCCATAGTTTCTAGTTGCCTCTATTTTTGCAATTGGCGCCAACTTAGGTATACAGACATAGGACTTAATATTTAACTTAGTTGCAGACTTGGCCACTCCCTGGGCATGGTTGCCTGCTGAAGATGCTATTACCCCCTTGGCCTTCTCCTCTTCACTCAGGTTATTTATCTTATTATAGGCCCCCCTATATTTAAAAGAGCCTGTCTTTTGTAGGTTTTCCATCTTAATATAAACATTATCTCCCAGCTTTGAGGCCTCAAAAATAGGGGTCTTATTAACTGGTTTTTCCAAGGACTTTTCCGCATCCTTAATTAGCTTAAATATATTATCATACATAGTCATTCCTCGCCTTTATTCCTTCACTAGCCGTCTTTTTTAAGATTTCCATACACTTTATAGGGTATTTACCTATGGCTGTCTCTGCAGTCACCATCAGGCTACTAGCCCCATCTAAAACAGAATTATAAATATCATTTACCTC
>JASLJE010000039.1 GCA_030152565.1 Peptoniphilaceae bacterium | reverse complement strand
TTTCATAATAAATACTCCTTTATTTGAATAATTAGTACTCAGTATAGGTTTTTATCAGTCGGCTGTCAATCTATTTTAGGTTTTTTAGGTCTAGAAGGTCCTAGCTGTTACTTTAAAGTAATATTATATAGTTATATGTATCTTTATACATTTAGGGTAAAAAAAAGCCCTGTCTAGGACAGGGATAGGTTCTAGTGGACATTTTGTAGGCCACCATCAATAACCAAAAGTTCACCATTTACATAGTCTGAAGCGCTGGAGGCCAAAAATATTACTGGTCCTACTATATCTTCAGGCTTGGCCCATCTCTTTAAGGGAATGGACTCTGTTATCTGGTTAGTTAACTCTGTATTTTTTCTTAAGTTTTTAGTATTGTCACTTATGGTATAGCCTGGTGCTATGGCATTTACATTTATATTGTACTTGCCCCACTCATTGGCCATGGCCTTGGTAATGCCCACTACTGCGTGTTTGCTGGCAGTGTAGGACAGGCAGTCAAATCCTCCGCCCAGGGCGTGGATAGAGGCTGTATTTATTATCTTGCCTGACTTGTTCTTGATCATGTTTTTACCTATGGCCTGGGATAAGAGAAAGATACTCTTAACATTTACATCCATAACCTGGTCATAGTCTTCCAAACTTTGGTCCTCTGCCTTGTCTAGTCTGATTATGCCAGCATTATTTACCAGAATGTCCACCCTGCCATAAATATTTATGACCTCCTTGGCCAGGTCTTCCATGCCTTGAAAGTCTGCCAGGTCATAGATAACTGATTTGAATTCATAGCCCTTTTCAGTCATCATAAATTTGGTTTCATCATTGTTACTTCTAGCCAGGCCTATTACCCTGGCACCTGCTTGGGCTAGGCCTAGGGCTATGGCCTGGCCCATGCCCCTGGAACTTCCTGTAACCAGGGCCACCTTGTCTTTTAAGTTAAATATTTCCATCTTCTCCCCCATATAATTCAAATTCCAAGTCGTCATAGGCTGGACTTACCACACAAGATACTAGGATAAAGTCCCCTTCTACTAAACGTGAAGTCTGCCAGTAGTTTTCTGGCACAGCTAGAAAGAAGTTTCCATCTTTTTTAGATAGGACCTTTTTTTCAGCTGGATCCTCCCAGTTTTTTTTCATGGCCATCTCCAGACTTCCTCCGTCATGGTAGAACCAAAACTCACAGGATCTTAACCTGTGCCAGGCTGACTTGTCCCCTTTTTCTAAAAGGTAGTAGATGACAGAAGCTGACTGTCTATCCCCCTTGTAGCCTGGTCCTAGAAGCTCTTTTTCTATGGTGAAATCCGTCTTTACAGGCAGGCTAAAGTAGCCGCCTTCCTGGTGTTTTATCATCTTATATTTTTCTATATAGTATTTTGCATCCATTATCTTTTCCCCTTGTCATATATTTCTCCCAAGGCCCTAGGTGCCTGGTTATTCTTAGAAAAGAAAATTAAAAGTACCAGGGTTAAAACATAGGGTAGGGTCATAATAATGTCTGAAAATGTTGAAGACATTTTTAAAACTTGGGCCAATTGGTAGCCTCCACTTCTGGCCAGGCCAAAAAGAAGGGTGGAAAATAGGGTTGGACCTATATTCCAGTTACCAAAGATAAGGCCTGCTATGGCCAAGTAACCAAAGCCTGCATAGATGCTTGGAGAAAAGTTTGCCGATATGGAATAGGCAAAGCTCATGCCCCCTACTCCTGATAGGGCTCCAGATATGACTATGGCTATAAACCTAATCTTATTTACGTCTACTCCTGCTGCATCTACAGCCTGAGGATTGTCCCCTGCCGCCTTTAGTCTCATACCAAACCTGGTCTTGTTTAAAATATAGGTAAAGACTAAGGCTAAAACTATTATTACTGGTATAAAGGGATAAAGGTCCCTAAAGATAAAGCCTATAAAGGGTAGTTTTGATAGGCCTGGTATACTTATCTTTTCAGCCACTCCCAATTGGAACTTATTACTGGGCGCCTTAAAGATAGCACCATTAATCTGCCTGGTTAAAAACTCTGTCAAGGACAGGCTTAGGATATTTAATACCACACCTGATATAACCTGGTTGGCTTTAAATCTTATGGTTAAAAGGGCGTGGATCAAGGAAAAGATTGCTCCTCCCAGGGCGGCAAAAAACAGGCCCAGGTAGATTCCCTTCCCCCCTATTAGCTGGGGATTATTTTTTCCTATAATAACCACCATCATGGCGCCAAAAAAGGCCCCAAAGCCTAGAAGTCCTTCCAGGGCCAGGTTGGTTATCCCACTTCTTTCGCTGTAGATTCCCCCTATGGCTATTATAAATAGGGGAAGGGCAAAGGCTAAACCATCTGTTATTACCTTAGTCATCAGCTCCACCTCTTTTCTCGATTTCTTTTTCACTGGTTTTCTTATTTATTTTTTCCTTCATGTATAGGCTGGTAGCACTAAATAGAAGGATTAGACTGGTTATTACACCAGAGATTTCCTTAACTACTCCCACATTAGAACTCATATAGACTGATCCCTTGCTTAATATGGTCACCAGGATAGATGAAAATATGGCTGCCAAAGGATTATTATTGGCTAAAAGAGCAGTCGCTATAGCATCAAAGCCTAGCGGGGATAGGACCTTGGGTTGGATGGAAGAGAAATAGCCTAAGTAATAGGTAACTCCTGCCAGACCTGCCAGGCCTCCGCTTATAAACATGGTTTTTAAAATAGTCTTGTCCACATTTATACCTGCATAGTTGGCTGCATTTTTGTTAAAACCAACTGCCTTTATTTCATAGCCCAGGGTTGTTTTTTCCAAAAGTCTATAGATGATAAAACTGGTTATTAGGGCCAGGATTATACCTATAGGTAGGTCTAGTCTTATCCCATTAAGCGAAAATGACTTAAGGGTTAGACTGGCCTCCTTGCTAATGGCATTTGACTGTCTGGATACTGGGTTTACATATCTGGTATTTATAAAGTAGCTTATGATAAAGGAAAATATATTATTTAACATTATACTGGAAACTACTTCATTTATATTAAACTTATACTTTAAAAAGCCTATAAAGCCCCCTGCCAAGGCACCCATCAGAAAGCCTATTAGGACTACTAAAGGCTTGGCCAGGTAGTGGTTAAGGTCTGAATAGCCTATGGTTATGGTCGCTATAAAGCCTGCCAAAAGCATTTGTCCTGAAACTCCTATGTTAAAAAGTCCTGCCTTCATGGCCACTATAACTGCCAGGGCAGCAAAGATCATAGGAGCTAGGGCATCTAAAAATCCTGTAAAATCTGTTAGCATACTGGTTCCTCCCGCATACTTAGGCTTGGCTATAAAGCCTGAACCTTGTAGGAGGGCCTTGTAGGCATCAAGTGGGTTTTTTCCCACTAAAAGAATAACTAGACTCCCAGCTATAAGACTTAAAAGTATTGATAGGAGTGGTATGGTTATTTTCTGCTTCCTAGGGTCGGAAAATAGGCCCAAGGATTTTTTCTTCTTAGTTTTTTCCATCTCTTTTTACCCCCATCATATATTCTCCAATTTCATTTCTGCTAAGTTCCCTCTTGTCTCTTGTGGTCAAAAGTTCCCCATTATAGATAACTCCTATAGTATCTGCCAGGGCTATTACCTCCTCCAGTTCATAGGATATAAGAAGGATAGCCTTATTTTTATCCCTTTCTCTTAGGATTTGACTCCAGGTATTATTTATGGCTCCTATATCCAAGCCTCTGGTCGGTTGAACAAAGATTAGTAGTTCATTGTCCTGTTCAATCTCTCTGGCTATAATCATCTTTTGTTGGTTACCTCCACTTAGGGACCTGGTTATTGATCTGATTCCATTGTTGGACCTTATATCGTAGTCTTCAACTAGCTTGTTAGCATAGCTATCAATTTCCCCAGTTTGTCTAAGACCATTTTTAGAAAAAGGCTCCCTATAGTAGTCGTTTAAAATCATATTGTTGGCCACATCAAAGTCTAGGACTAGGCCGTAGCCCTGCCTGTCTTCTGGTATGTAGGATATGCCTATTTCCTTTCTCTCCCTAATGGACATCTTACTTATGTCCTTGTCATTTAGAATAACCTGGCCTCCATCTATATCTATAAGGCCTGCTAAGGCATCTGCCACCTGGTTTTGCCCATTGCCAGATACTCCTGCTATGGCAAAAATTTCCCCCTGCCTAATGGAAAAATTAAGCTTGTCCACCATCTTTATCTTCTCTTCATATATGCTTAGGTCCTTTACTTCCAAGACCTTTCTTCCAAATTTTTCCTTGCTGGCCGCATGGACATCTTCTACTTCTCTTCCCACCATAAGTCTGGCCATTTCTGCAGTAGATGTGCCCTCGACCTTTCTCACATCAACAAGTCTCCCCCTATTTAGGACAGCAAACCTATCTGCCACCTTCTTGATTTCATCCAACTTATGGGTAATCAAAATAATGGTCTTACCACTTTTTTTGAACTCTAAAATAACTTCCAATAAATATTCTATTTCCTGAGGGGTTAGGATGGCTGTTGGTTCGTCAAAGATTAGGATTTCAGCCTCCCTATAAAGCATTTTTAAGATTTCCACCCTCTGTCTAGTGGCTATATTAGTGTCTTCTATCAGGGCCCTAGGATCTACTTCCAAGCCGTATTTTTTTGATAGGTCTTCAATCTCTTTTTCTGATTTTTTTATGTTTAATTTATTAAAAATTCCAAATTTCTTTTCTACTGGTTCCATGCCTAGTACAATATTTTCAGCTATGGAGTAATTTTCCACCAATTTAAAATGTTGGTGGACCATGCCAATATTTAATTCAGTTGCCTTTTTAGGAGAATAGTCCTCAATTTTTTCACCTCTTACATATATTTCACCTTCATCCGGTTCATACATGCCAAAGAGCATACTCATAAGAACTGATTTACCTGCTCCGTTTTCACCTAGCAGGGCAAAAATCTCCCCTTCTTCTATGCCCAGGCTTATCTTGTCATTGGCAACAATACCTGGAAATCTCTTGGTTATATTTTTAAATTCTACAATATAGTCTGCCATTTCTACCTCATCAATATATAAAGCGTAGACAAGGTCTACGCTTCATCTTAAACATTCAATTATAGTCCTGGGAAATTATCAGGTGCATGCTCATTGAAGTTTGATGCTGGAACTATTTCACCAGCTTCTAGCTTCGCATAGGCTTCATCTAATTTCTTAATTGTTTCTTCGCTTAATTGGTGTCTACCTTCTTCTTTAACATAGCCTGTAGATTGGGTATCTGCCTTTAATAAAGCATTTTCTCCCTTAAAGCTTCCATCCTTAATCCTATTAAGTGAACGCTCTACGTTTATGCTCATATTCTTTAAAGCAGATGTAAGTATAATATTTCTATCTCCTGCAACTCCATCATCGTATTGGTCAACGTCACAACCTATAACAAAAGCATCTTCTGCTTCCTTAACTGCTGTAAACACACCGTTACCTGATCCACCAGCTGCAACTAACATAATGTCAACGCCTTTTTCCAGTAGGGCTTCTCCCACTACCTTACCTGTGGACTCATCATTAAAGTCTCCCACATAGTTACCGCCAACATTTTCATCTCTAACGTCTGTTCCCGCATAGGATTCTATCTCAACAACTTCTGCCTTGGCACCTAAATGCTTGTTGGCATAGTTAACTCCTGATTCAAAACCAAATTGGTAGTTAACATTTGAAGGAAAGGCTATACCGTTTACTACAGCTACCTTGCCTGTCTTAGTTTCTAAAGCTGCTGCTATACCTGCTAGGAAACCTGACTCTTCTTCAGCAAACATCATGGAATAAATATTGTCAAATTCATTTGTTCCATCTAATTCAGCTGGTTCAGAATCAACTAAAATAAAGGATTTTTCTGGGTTGGCTACTGCCAATTCAGATATACCACCAAATTGGAAACCTGGTGTAACTATTATGTCATAGTCACCAACAACGTCTGCTACAGCCTTTACTGATGCTGCAACGTCTTGTTCTTGAATGGCTTGAACTTCATAGTCAGGGTTTTCTTTTAAGAATTCCTTAATACCTTCATAGTTGTCTTGGTTAAAACTTCCGTCGTCTACTCCTGATGGGCTAGTTACTATAACTATTTTCTTAGCTTCCCCTTCAGTCTTTTCACCTTCTTCAGTTTCAGGTTTTTCATTTTCTTCTACTTGTGGTTTTTCTCCGTCTTCGTTTTCTTGTGGTGTCCCACCCCCACTACAAGCTGTTAACACTAATGTTAAAACTAACATTAGGGTAATTAATTTTTTTGAAATATTTTTATTCATATTTCCCCCTTTGATATTTATGACAATCAGTCTACTCTTATTATAAAGTATCCACAGTTTTTTTACAATATCTTTGGATTTTCCCAAAATCCCACACGGGTTATAAGATATCAAAATCCCCAGTCTAGATAAATAGTGATTCAGCTATGGTTTAGGGTCTGTTTTTGGACTTTTATAGCCTGAAAAATCAAAGCAAAACCACATATATTTTATTTATTTAAATCAATATTTTCCCAAAAAAAATAAACCAGGTCCCCCTAGTTTATCTTCTCTTCTATTAACTTGGCCCTAACTATAAGCCTGTGGGAATTTACCCCCTTAGGGGTACAGGTAATAAGGCTTAGGTAGTTTTTTCCTTCCTCAATCAAGGTCTTGGTAAAATCTCCACTGGTGACCACATCTATTCTATCTACTTCATAGACTAGCTTATAGTCTGGACTTGTAAAATAAATCCTATCCCCTTTTTTTAGCCGATCCAGTCTAGAAAAAAGTCTTCTACCTATGGCTCCTGTATGGCTGGTTAAAACAGACTTAACACTAGTACCTGGAAAGGGTAGAGATGTCCCTGGAATGTGGCCTACTCCACTATTTAAGGTCTCTTCATCCAGGCCTGCATAGACTTCTAATCTTTCCCTAATGGCCTCTATTTCTAAATAGCCTAAAAGACTGGGTTCTCTTTCCAAGTCCCTATAGTAGGCTGCCTCATCAGACTTTAAATCATCAAATTTTCTTATCTTTTCCAGCTGGTCTAGAAGGAGGTAGTCATTGTAGGACCTTATCCTATCCAGCCTGGCCTGGTCAGATCCTAGCTGGTTTTCTTCCATGATCTTCATGGCCTTTTCCACCTGCCATTTATTTACTTTTTCTCCTATAAAAGGATAGATAAAAAGTAGGCAGCCTAGGCCAAGAACTAGTTTTAAAAAAAATTCTATCCTGTCACTTTTTTTCTTCATCTCATCACATCCTAAGCTAAGAATAGGCCCTGTCCCTTTTTTTGTCAATAAAAAAAAGACCTATTAAAGGTCTTTTTCTAACAACTTTATAAAGAACTATTTTAATTCTACAGTTGCTCCAGCTTCTTCTAATTTAGCTTTTAATTCTTCAGCTTCGTCTTTAGAAACTTTTTCTTTTACTGCCTTAGGAGCTTCGTCAACTAATGCTTTAGCGTCTTTTAAGCCTAATCCAGTTACTTCTTTAACTACTTTGATAACGTTGATTTTGCTTGAACCAGCTGATTCTAACATAACGTCGAATTCAGTTTGTTCTTCAGCTGCTGCTGCGCCACCTGCTGCTGGAGCTGCTGCTACTGCTGCTACTGGAGCTGCTGCTGATACGCCAAATTCTTCTTCTAATTCTTTAACTAATTCTGATAATTCTAATACTGTTAACGCTTTAACTTCTTCTACTAAATTTAATACTTTTTCTGATGCCATTTATATATCCTCCACTAATCTTAAGTTTATTATGCTTCTTGTTCTTTCTTTTCTCTTACTGCGTCTAAGGCATATACCAATGAATTGATAGTACCTGTTAACACATTTGCAAATCCTTGAATTGGTGCGTTTAAGCCGCCCAATACCATGGAAAGTAATACTTCCTTGGTTGGTAATTTAGCCAATGCTTTAACTTCTTCAGCATCTAATACCTTACCATCTAGTAAACCTGCTTTAATAACTAATTTTTCATTTTCTTTTGCAAATTCATGAGTAACTTTAGGTCCTTGAACCATATCTTCGTTACTAAATACAAAACCATTTGGTCCTGCTAAATATTCTTCAAATCCTTCATATCCAAGTTCTTGAAGAGCGATGCTTACCATTGTATTTTTGTATACCTTGTAGTTTGAACCTGTTTCTCTGTATTTAGATCTAAGATCTGTAACATCTGCAACAGTTAAACCTCTGTATTCAACAACAGTAACTGATTTAGCATTTTCAATAGCTTCTTTAATTTCATTCACAACAGCTTGTTTTGATTGAAACTTTGCTTCTTTCACTCTTTCACCTCCAATTGGCTACTCTATAAAAAACTCCCCACATCAAAGAAGACATGAGGAGAGTGTAATCATCACTTTTGGCCCTCTGTAGGATTATTAAGGTCACCCCCCTACGGTCTTCGGTAGCCTATTTAATTTAACATTGAAAGTATATCACTTCTAAAAGTAAATTGCAAGGATTATTTTTCTTCCTTCTTCATTACTTTTTCCATCATCTTAGCACCATTCAATTTGATTCCAGGTCCCATAGTGCTTGTTAAACTTACTGATCTTAAATATTTACCCTTAGCTGCTGCTGGTTTATCCTTGATAATAGCTTGCATTAAGGTTCTAATATTTTCATCTAATTCTTCTTCGGTGAAGGATGCCTTACCTACTGCTACGTGAATTATGTTTTGTTTATCAGTTCTGTATTCTACCTTACCTGATTTAGCTTCTTCTACTGCCTTAGCAACATCAAATGTAACTGTACCAGTCTTAGGGTTTGGCATTAAGCCTCTAGGTCCTAATACTCTACCTATTCTACCTACTTGGCCCATCATATCTGGTGTAGCAATTGCTGTATCGAAATCTAACCAGTTTTCTTTTTGTACTCTTTCGATTAATTCTTCACCTGCAAAGTCTGCTCCAGCGTCTAAAGCTTCTTGTACTTTTTCGCCCTTAGCAAATACTGCAACTCTTACTTCTTTACCAGTTCCGTTAGGTAATACTACAGTATTTCTAACTTGTTGGTCAGCATGTCTTGAGTCAACACCCAATTTAATATGCATTTCTATTGTTTCGTCAAATTTAGCCTTAGCTGTTGCCTTTACTAGCTTAACACCTTCAGCTATATCATATAATTCAGTCTTATCAACTAATTTTTCTACTTCTTGATATCTTTTTCCTTTTTTAGCCATCTTATCCTCCTTGTGGTATTAGCGGAAATTCCTCCCACTTAGTCTTCTACAGTTATCCCCATTGATCTTGCAGTTCCTGCAACCATTCTTTCAGCTGCTTCAACTGATGCTGCGTTTAAGTCAGGCATCTTTGTTTCAGCTATTTCTCTAACTTGTGCCTTAGTTAACTTACCAACTTTAGTTTTGTTAGGTTCAGCTGATGCTGTATCTAATCCTAAAGCTTTTTTAATAAGTACTGCAGCTGGTGGTGTTTTTGTGATAAATGTAAAAGATCTATCAGCATAAACAGTTATAACTACTGGAATTATTAATCCCATTTTATCTTGTGTTTTAGCGTTAAATGCTTTTGTAAATTCCATAATGTTAATACCATGAGGTCCTAAAGCAGTTCCTACTGGTGGTGCAGGTGTTGCCTTTCCTGCTGGTATTTGTAATTTAATTAATGCTTGTACTTTCTTAGCCATTGTTTCCTCCTAAATAACTAATGTGGTTTTGGCGGGTAGTCCCTCCCACTTAAATATATGTTAATCTTTAAGTTGTATTCGTATTTATAATATTTCGATATCTTCAAACTTTATTTCGGCTGCAGTATCTCTATCAAACATAGAAATAATAGTTTTAACAAATCCTTGTTCATAGTTGATTTCTTCAACTACTCCCTCAAATCCTGCAAAGCTTCCTGTAGCAACTTGAATTCTATCGCCAATTTTTATTCCTAAATCTTCTTGGGAATATTTTTGTTCTATAGGTTCTTCTTCTTCAACGCCAAATTCTCTGATTTCCTTTTTAGTCAAAGGAACTGGTTCTGAATCTGGACCAACAAAACCTGTAACTCCCCTTGTATTTCTTATTAAATACCAATTTGTTGGAGTAACAATCATCTTAATTAGCACATATCCAGGGAAAATCTTACGTTCTTTTTCGACCTTTTTCCCGCCTTTAATCTCTTCATACTTTTCCATTGGAACAGCTACACTATATACTTGCTTAGCTTTTCCATTATCGATCATCATCTGAATCTTTTGACTCACCTTGTTTTCATATCCAGAATAAGTGTGAACAACATACCACTTCGCTTCTTTGTTTACGTTGTTTTCATTGCCTTCCATGCAATTATTGCTCCTTCCTTATTCCTAACTAAATAAATAGTCCTAATCCTTTTAATAATATTTGGTCAATTAACCAAACTATTAGGGAAATTAGTATAACTGAAACCCCTACTGCAAGTGTTGAATTCCAAACTTCTTTTTTTGTAGGCCATGTTATCTTCTTGAATTCAGTTTTTATACCTTTCCAAAAGCCTGTTTTCTTTTTTTCAGTCATTGTCTCCCCCTATTTTGTTTCTCTATGCAATGTATGTTTCTTACAGAATTTACAATACTTTTTCAACTCAACTCTTTCAGTTGTGTTTGTTTTATTTTTCATAGTATCGTAGTTTCTATTCTTACATTCAGTGCAAGCTAATTTAACCTTATCTCTCATTTTACTACCTCCTACACAAGATTTACCAGCAGTTATCCACTCTGATACATTTAAGAATGTTACTACAAAACACCTTTAAAGTCAAGTGTTTTTCCTGCTTTCCTGGCTCTTTAACTTCTTTTCATAAGCTTTACCAACCTCTATATAGGCTTCTCTCCTAAATATTAATGGAAGCATGTATAGGGCCAGGATAACTAGTCCATATTCTTTTATTTTTCTAGTCCTATATATCTTACCCAATTCTGCGTCATATTCCATAACTTTAGAATTATAACTGGTCTTTTTAAAGTAGATATTTTTTTTACCCACCCTGATGATTAGGTCATTGGAATCTATAGGCCCTTCCTGGTCATAGTCCAAGTCTACTACCTGGTAGGCTAGTTTTTCATCATAGGCATCCAGGTAGATTCTGTCGTTAAGCCTAAGGCTATCCAGTCTATTTACTGGCAAAAGCCTGTAAAAAATACTATTGTAGCTTAGGCGGGACCTAACCAGGCCATCTAGGGGCAGGGAGGTCTCTTCTTCATGAACTAGGCCATAGCCTTCCCCTATCCTTATGGGCAGGTCCCAATCTAGGCTGGGTAGGTTAAGACTGCCAAAGTAGGCCTGGTCTTTTAGTATTTCACTATAGATCTTTGTCCCATCCCTACCACCTACTAAAAGATCATTGTAGGCTAGGGCCAGGCCCTTTTTTTCAGATCTATCATCTCTTGAAAGCCCCTCCCAGACCTGGTTTTTTTCCCTAAGTTCCCTGTCAAATTTTCTATTCTCTACTATATATATAAGCTGGGGAAGAAGAACTAGGACTAAAACTATAGTAACTATGGTATAGTACTTCTTCCTATAATCTTTTCTTTTCATATTTTCTCCTTTAAATGCAAAGAAAAGGCCCAGCCTTTTCATCATCTATCCTCTTTATTAAGCTTGTCTATCTTTTTCTTGTTTCTCTTGTAAAGAAGATAAGTAGCTAGACCTATTACCATTAGGGCCAGGCCCAATCTTTTCATCAGTCCCTGACCGCCTGTTTCAGGCATAAAATACTTGGTATTTATTATTTTTTGCTCCTGGTCTCTCAATTCCTTGCTAAAGACCACCCTCTTAGGATTGGCTAATTTATTATAGCCTTCTGGAGCCTTGATTTCTTCCAGGTAGTAACTTCCATCTTTAATTCCTTTAAGCTCTACCTTGCCTTCTATATATATGTTACCAGAAGAATCGGAGATTAGCTGGCTAGGTTTGTTTTTTTCATCAATCTTTTCAATCCAATCAATCTTTCCTATCTGATTCTCTCTGCTATATCTAAGGTAGGCTATGGTTTTTTTTCCTTCTTTATTAAAAACTTCCTTATATAAGTAGAAGTAGCCACCTTCCAATTTTTCTCCCATAACATTGGTTTTAATCAGCTGGGCTTTTCCTGTTTTTACCAGGCTATTGTCCACCCTAGTTGATTGGTTTTCTTCTTTATACTTGCTAAACTTATAGTTATAGATGGCCCTATTAACAAGTTCCAGGTCTTCATTTAGATACTTATCGCCCTTGATTTTACCCCTGACTATAAGTTGAATCTTTGAATAGTCTTTATAGGGATCTTCTGGCTTATCTTCTTCTGGACCTTCTTCTGCCTTTCCAGGATCTTCTGAGGTTTTTTCTGAAGGTTTTTCCCATTTATTAAGCTTGTTTATATAGTTTATTCCATCTTTATTAAGGGTTAAAACCAGGTCTTTGTTATCTGTAAAACCTTCTTCAGCATCCTCAGCTGGAGATTTTTCATCTCTAGAGTAAAAGCTCTTATCAAGCACTTTACCATTTACCATAACTTTTTCAATTTCTTCTATCATAAGACCATTTCCTGGCCTGTCTATTATCTGGGCCCAATTCAAGTTAAAGCCTCTTGGTATCAAGGCTTCTAGAGACCAATAAATGTTTTCTCCCATATCATAATTGTTATCACTTCTATAGGAATACTCTCCTTCTGGATTCTTATCCATTAAACGCTTCCTAATAAGGGATTCATCTAGAGTGTTTTTAGGATATAGATCAATTTTTTCTACAGGATTTATTCCATCAGGGTCATCATTATATATAGGGTGGGTTATCTCCAAGTCATCAGCCCTACCTACCAGGTTTCTCTTGATTTTTTCTCCTGTCCTAACCCTGGTATAGTAGTCATCATTAGACTCCTCCCTAACTTCCACAATCCTTACCTTGGAAGGGTGCTCACTATTGTCCAATGTAAAGATAGCCTCTCCCTTCTCATTGGTTCTTTTCTCAGCTAATATCTTCCCCTTCTGATCCTCCAATCTAAAGAGGACGCCTTCTAGCTTATCGTGCTTACCAAAATAGTTATCTTCCTTGTTGGACGAATCCCCTTCCAAACCTATTTCTTTAGCCTTTTCTTTATTAAGCTTTCCTTTGTCATCCAGATAACCATATTTACCATCCTTATTTTCAATGTAAATATTTCCATCCTTATCTTTTTCTGTCTTTTGATTGTGACCTAGAAGATTTTCTCTTTCCAGGTAAATCTTATGAACTTTTATAGTCGTTGTCACCTGGTTGTAGATTTCCGCCTTATCCTCT
>JASLJE010000036.1 GCA_030152565.1 Peptoniphilaceae bacterium | reverse complement strand
AGATTATATTTTTCTATAAGATTAATATAATCTAAATTTATAGCAGATGGACATTCTCCCTTCTTCTCATCTAGTTTAATTATTTCCATGCCCTCACTCCTTTAAACTAGTATATTATAAGGAAATCCTACTTGCTATTATAAGGCCAATAATTATTATAATAATTAAGATATATTAATAAAGATAAAGATTAGTTTATTTATTAACGAAGAAAGGGCCCTAGGCCCCTTCTCTATGCTAAATCTTCTCCATTACTTTCTATGACTTTTTGATACCAGAAAAAGGATTTTTTCCTAGTTCTCTTATAACTTCCTCTTCCCCTGTCATCCCTATCTACATAAATAAAACCATATCTTTTAGACATTTCTCCTGTCCCTGCAGACACTAAATCTATAGGTCCCCAGGTAGTATAGCCTAAAAGTTCTACTCCATCTTCATTTACAGCATCCCTCATAGCTTCAATATGCCTTCTTAGATAATCAATCCTATAGTCATCTTCAACATAGCCGTCTTCATCAGGAAAATCTATCGCTCCCAGTCCATTTTCAACTACAAACAAAGGCTTTTGATATCTATCATATAAGGTATTTAAAACTATCCTAAATCCTAGTGGATCTATCTGCCAACCCCATTCACTCTCTTCTAAATAAGGATTTTTTAGACCAAAAACCATATTGTTTTCACCTATATTTTTATTTATTTCCGGGTCACTGCTGGCAACCATACTGGAATAATAGGAAAAAGATATAAAGTCTACAGTATTGTTTTTTAATATTTCGAGATCTTCTTTTTCATATGAAATCTCTATTTTCTCTTTCTCAAACTTTTTAAGTATATAGGCTGGATAGGCTCCTCTAGCCTGAACATCAATAAAAAACAAGTTGGACCTGTCCAGGTTTAAGGCCTTCCAAACATCTTCAGGTCTGGATGAGTAAGGATAGGTAACTCCTCCCAACATCATACAGCCCACCTTATTTTCTGGATCTATTTCATGGGCTATCTTAGTAGTTAAGGCCGATGCTAAAAGCTCGTGATGGATGGCCTGATACAAGTCATTGGTAAAGTTTTTTGGATCTTCCATCCTTAAACCTGCCCCCATGAAAGGCCCATGAAGAACCATGTTTATTTCATTAAACGTAATCCAATACTTTACTAGCCCCTTATACCTAGTGAAAAGTACCCTAACTAGCCTTTCATAAAAGCCTACCAACTTACGGTTTTTCCAGCCTCCATACTCTCTTATCAAGTGCATAGGTATATCAAAGTGGGTTATGGTTACCAAGGGCTCTATATTATATTTTTTTAACTCTTTAAAAACATTTTCATAAAACTCAAGGCCCTTCTCATTGGGCTCTTTCTCATCTCCCTTAGGAAATATTCTAGACCAGGCTATGGACATTCTAAAGGTCTTAAATCCCATCTCAGCAAATAACTTTATGTCTTCCTTATAGTTTTCATAAAACTTAATACCATCCTTGGCTGGATAGTAATAGCCATCCATAAAGTCATCTACAATTTTCCTACCTCTTACTATATCTAATCTATCCTCTCCATGGGGGATTATATCAACATTGGCCAGGCCTCTACCATCCACATTATAGGCTCCTTCTATTTGATTGGCAGCTGTTGCTCCTCCCCATAAAAAACCTTCTGGAAATTTACTCATATTAACTCCTTTCTCTTAACTTAAATGTTCAAAATCTTTATCATTATACATTACATAGGTCACCACAAAGGAAAAGATAAATCCTACTACTGATGCAAGGATTGCTATTTTTATTCCTGATGCGTCCTTAGTAACTGTATCTATAAAACTTGGGAAACCAAAAATACCAATACCACTCATTTGATATAGTTTTACCTTATTAAGTCCCATAATAGCCCCACTTAGAGCTGCTCCCACACAGGATACTCCAAAGAATTTTTTCCTTGGCAGTGTAATACCATAAATTGCTGGTTCAGTAACTCCAGTAATACCTGTTATAAAGGCTGGAATGGACATGGACTTTAACTTTTTGTCCTTGGTCTTTAACAAGATTCCAAGCACAACACCTATTTGAGCAAAGGATGCAGGATAGGCCAATGGGAACAAGGTATCAAAACCTTGGGCTGCCAGGTTGGTAAAGGTCAATACTGCTATGGTCCAATGAAGGCCAAAGATAACCATAACTTGCCATAAAGCACCTAGTAAGATACCTGCTAAGATAGCTGACTTTCCATAAACTGCATTAATACCAAAACCTAGTAAGTTAGACAACCAAGTTGTTATCGGTCCAATTACTAAAAATGATAAAGGCATAATTACTACTAAGGTTATTAGGGGAACCATAAATCCTTTTATTGAATCAGGCATAAATTCCCTAAGTTTTTTTTCCAATTTAGCACCAAAAAATGATGTTATTACTATAGGTACTACTGATGATGCATAATTCATCATGATCATAGGAATACCTAAAAATTTACCATGTACTGGGGATTGTAAGATGCTTCCCTCAAAAACATTAAATAAAAGTTCATGGGTCTCATTAAAACCTACTATTGATGGATAGACCATAATAGCTCCCATAGTAATTCCTAGCATAGGAGATCCACCAAACTTTTTAAAGGCTGAATATCCTAATAAAACCGGTAAATAGTAAAAGACTGAGTCAGAAATTGCATATAAAATATCATAGGTTGCATTTCCATCTGCCATAAGTCCAAAATAAGCAAATAGGGCAAGTATACCCTTTAACAAACCTGTCGCAGATATGATTGGTATAACTGGTACAAAGATGTTAGAAATATTATCTATTAAAATAGCTCCTGGTCCTTTTTTCTCTTCTGCTTCCCTTATTTCCTTGACAGGTGATTTATCACTAGAACTATCCTTCTTTTCTAAGCCTTCACCTACCATGGCCTTATAGACATCTGCTACTTGTTGACCTATAACTACCTGTATTTGACCTGCTGAGTCTATTACCTTAACGACAAGGTCTAGGTCCTCCAAGGCCTTTTTATCAACCTTTGATGAGTCCTTTAGATTAAATCTTAATCTGGTCATACAGTGGGTAACTCTATTAACATTTTCTTCTCCGCCAACTAGATTTATAATCTCCTTGGCCACTTGACTATAGTCTTTCATAAATCCTCCTTATATTTTTATAATAAAAAAACCAAACAGACGCACTTATAGCGCTTGTTTGGTTATGCCCACATTACTGGTAACAATCCTTAAGATCGTATTAAGTTTCCAATATGAATCATTAAATATAATAACTCATCCTTACTAATCTTCCAGGAATAACTATCCCAAAAGTATTTTTCTATTAAGAGGGCTGCCTTATAGACCTCCCTGTATTTTAACTTATATATATCAAACAAAAAGATATTATCTTCCTTGTAGATATTATCATTTAATTTCCTAATTACGAAATACCTTAGATGGGTTACAAATCTAGAATACTCATAGCTATTACTATCCAGGTCTAGCTGGAAATAATCTTCTATAATTTGAAAGACATCTCTTAATATTTCTGTCATCAAATAGGTATCAGCAAAACTTGCCCCACCATTGCTGGCATTTATAAAGTGAAGGGCTATAGAAGCAGCTTCTGAATCTGGCAGTCTAAGTTTGTACCTTTCTTCAATCATATCTATTGCCTTATAACCGATCAAGACCTCTTCCTTATAAAAATAGTTAATTTCTCTTTCCAAAGGATTTTTTAAGTCAATATTTTCTTCTATCCTCTCCAAGGAAAAAGATATGTGATCCGCTAAGGATAAAACTACCTTGTTACTAATTCTATAGTCGAGTCTATCTCTTGCCATCAAGTATATTTCCTGGGATAAAATTATTAAGTCATAGGCCAGTTCATTAAAAAGGTCATAGTAAAGTGGATCTAGGTTATAGAAAATTCTCTCCACCTTGTTTTTATCATCCAATTTATAGGGGGTTTTAGGAAAGCCTATCCCCTTGCCCATCACTATTGCATCTTTACCCGCAATACTTGCCAGGGCAACATTATTGTTAATCTTTTTTATTATCTCCATCCCTTCCACCTACTAAAATGAAGATATCACAAGATGAAAACCTTGTCAATATTATTAATTTTTATTAATTATTATTTATTTTATTTAATAAGTCTGCCTGACTTTTCCTTAATAGGTCCTCATCCCTAGAATCTAACTTTATATCATCCCCTAAATTATAGGAATACTTTGCTCTTAAGATCCTTCTTAGTTTGA
>JASLJE010000019.1 GCA_030152565.1 Peptoniphilaceae bacterium | reverse complement strand
TTTTTCAAAAATTAGACCTGTAAAAACCTTTATTTCATTGTCCAAATCATGGGTTAAAATAAAACTCATACTTCCATATCCTATAGGTGATAGATAAAAGTGTAAATCTTCTTCCTTTCTATAGGACCATTCCTCCAAGTTTATTAGGGCTTTTATATTTTTATTAAACTTAGCCAAATCTATTTCATCCAAGGTCTTTTGGTAAAAGTCCTCTATTAGGGTAAACTCTTTTTTATAGATTTTTTCCACATCTAAGGCCAACTTTCTATAAGACTCAAAACCTTGATCATAGTTGTTAAAAAACTCTATCAAACTTAATTTGTCCTCATTGGTTAGATTAGTATCTAGGACAGCCTCATTGTAAAAGCCAGCATCATACTTGTCGGTCTTAATTTTCTCAAGATAGCCATGAAGGTTTTCATCGTCTATGTCTCCTGACATTTGAATCTTTTGATTCTTATAGAGTAGGGCCATGTAAAGAGCCTTTAAAAATTGATCCTTATCCAAGTCTCTAAAACTAGTTGGATTAATGTAACTTACCATGTCTAGGAAAAGTCCCTCTAGATAGATTTCCTTTCCAATTAGTAGAAGATTTTTTATAGATGCGTTTTTTTCTAAAATGCTCGTTGTATTCTCCAACATGGTCCTATAAAAAATACTATATTCTTCACAGTCCAGCTCTATTTTTTTTAAAAGGTCATCCAAGTCCTGGTAGGCTTCCTTATTAAAAATACTTCTTCCCAGTAATTTTGATACCTCATATATATAATTTGGTTTTCTTTCAATAATAATTTTCATATTCCACCTCTTCTTAGAGTTTAATCTAATATTAGCACCTTGTCAATATTAGATAATTATCTAATGCATGAGATAAAAAAACAGGCCCTCTAAGAGAACCTGTTATTTGCTAGTCCAAGCTTAAGTAGTCTGTAGTCTTTCTCAGTTTTTTTACTACCAGCCTGTCTGAATCCAAGCCATAGGAAGCCATACTCTCCTTATATATGTTTTGATTGTCATAGGTCTTAAAATAATAGCTTTTATTGGCCAAATCCATATAGGATGTGTACTGGGTATAATCAATGGTCTTTCTTTGAGTAATTACACTTCCCTTAGGAATACTTACCGTATTTAAGACATGCAGGGCCATGGACAGTAAATCCTTTTTATCCTTACAAGAAACTGCCGCCAAACTATTAAAACTGGCCCTGACAAAGCGAGATGGTGGAGTATAGTCTCCTGGTAGACCGAAAGTACCGCTACCTTGACCAAATGGTTCTAGCAATAAGCTTCCAATTTTTCTTTTATCTACCTGGTTCATATCAATACCTATATAATTTCTTAAATTAGTCACATGCCAAGCATAGTCAGGACTATTGGTCAAAACCCCTACCTGGTTTTCATAGACTTTAAGCGTCTTATCTATAGGTTCAATAATAATAGATTTCCCCTGGCCATCTACAACCACCCAATGTAAAGGCGGAGTCTTTCCTATAAGCTCTATCTTAGCCTCAACTAGGTTAATCCTATCCAGGCTCTCCATCAACTCATCTACAGATGAATTATAGGCTAGAACCCAGTGTAAAAATTCATCAGGTGTTAAATTAATAGCCTCCTCTAAGTCTTTTTCATTGTATGAGGCATAGCCTTCAAAATAAAGGGCTGCACATGAAAGTCCATCTTCATTAATACCATCTGCCATCTTATAGCTTCCCAAGTTTTTAGCCAGGCCTAAAAAAGCCTTATGGTCATCCAAACTTTCTTTATGATACTTAAAATTTAAGTTATATTTTCTGGGCGTAAATACAAATTCTGGATCTAGCTGAAAAGAAAAATCCATGGTTCTAGCAGCTACAATATGATTGTTTTCCTTCAATGTAATATGGGTACACATACCTACCTCCTAATTCTTTTATATATACTATATCTTATAAAGCTTTTTATTTAAAATAAAAAAAACCAACTTAAAGTTGATTTTCTGGCGTGCCATGGAGGAGTCGAACCCCCGACCTTCTGGTTCGTAGCCAGACACTCTATCCAGCTGAGCTAATGGCACATTATATTTAAATAAAAAAATGGAGCGGAAGACGAGATTCGAACTCGCGACCCTCGCCTTGGCAAGGCGATGCTCTACCACTGAGCCACTTCCGCATTGGTAGCGGTGAACAGACTTGAACTGCTGACACTGCGGGTATGAACCGCATGCTCTAGCCACCTGAGCTACACCGCCAAACTATATTATCGTTTGTTTATTTCCATTTCCTTGTCCTGACGACATAAATAATAATACCATCTTTATTTTTGTTTGTCAACTCTTTTTTACAATTCTTTTTAAGTTACAAACTTTATCTCTAGGAAAGGTTTCTCAAACAACAAATAATATATTACCATGGTTAAAGAAAAAAAGCAAGTCTTTTTTTATAAATTATTCCAGCTCTTTCTCAAGGAAGTAAATACTAATTTAGTCCTCATTTATCCACCTTATTTTAAGTTTTAAGACCTCTT
>JASLJE010000041.1 GCA_030152565.1 Peptoniphilaceae bacterium | reverse complement strand
CCAGAGAAACCAGAAGTACCAGAGACTCCAGAAGTACCAGAGACTCCGGAAGTACCAGAGATTCCGGAAGTGCCCGTAATACCTATCCAACCAGATAGGCCTAATAAACCAGGAAACAATGATAGTGGGGTGCTTGGATTTATAAAAAATCCAGAGAAACCAGAAACTCCAAAAACTCCAGGAAAGACAGATGTTTTAGGAAAAATTGAAAAACCTTCCAATGATAATGAAGGGGCTAATAATCCGAATTACATGGGAAAAGAAACTTCTAATCCTAAGACAGGAGATCAAGGCATATTCATGTATGTTGGTATAATTTTTCTTGCTTTAAGTATACTAGTGATTGGTAAGAGAAAGAAGACTAACTATTAATATATAAGAGAGAATGGTGATATTCTCTCTTTTTGCTTTTTAAAGTATGATATAATCAGCATATAAGGAGATAAAAATATGCTATCAGAAGTAAATATAGAATTAATTGAGTTAAAAGGACTTAAATTATGTAATTTCCCAGGCTATGAAATATTAGTGCCAATAGAAGGTATCTATAAAGTAGAAATTAAAGAAAAATGTATGATTCTAAGACCAGGAGATTTATTTATTCTAAATCCCCATGAGATTGCTTTATTTATACCAGATCAAATGGATGGTTTCCTATTGAGATTGAGGGTGGGAACCGGTTTTAAGTATAGTCACTCTCTACTTCCTTTCTTAACCTTTAACAATTTACTTATGGATAGGACAGCTAGAGAAAAAATAATTGAATGGCTATTTGAAATATATGAAAACTATCATGGAAAAAGAGATTCAAAATTAATTTATTATTATATTAACAAAATTTTTGATCAATTAATTAAAAGAGATTTGGAAAAAGAGAATGATATTATAAATTTTGAAGATAAGATAGGGATTGTGAATAAGGCTTTAGAGTTTTTAGAAGGAATGGAATTTGATGATATAAGTCTAGATTCGATTAGTAAAAAAGTTTTTTTAAGCCAGGCAAACTTTTCTAGAATATTTAAAGAAGTGACTGGTATAGGATTTGTAGACTACAAACAGAAAAAAATACTTTATGAGTCATCTAAAATTCTTCAAAAAACCAGTATGACTATAGAAGACATAACTTATGAAACAGGTTTTAAATCTATAAAGAGTTTAAACCGAGTTTACAACAAATACATAAATATGACTCCCTCTCAATATAGGAAGGAATATGGGGTGTCGAATATTCCTTTATACAGTGAGAAAGAATTAAAAGAATCACAGACCTATAAAGACTTTATAAAGAAATATAGGTCTATTAGTTATGAAGATTACTATAATAAAGAGGGAATAATAAGTACTTATAGTTTGGATGCAAATAATATAATAGAGACTATAGATAAGAAAATTTTTGAAATTTATGACCTGGATACTCTTGGATATAATTATGTTGATAATTTTAGAAGAATCAGTGGTAATATTAGTATTGGTTTTTTAGTATTAAAACTCACTTTATTAGAAGACCTAGATAGAGTTTATCTAGATGATTTAAAGATATCCATAAGTCTTTATGAGTTACTTTTGTTTTTAGAAGAGCTAAGATATAAAAAAACTAAAGTAGGAATACAAGTTAACGTTTATAATGTAGATAAAACCAAGCTGCTAAAGGATGATAAAGCTAGGGGAAGTTATATAAGAAGACTTGATGATTTTTATACTAAGCTAATAAATCTTTTAATAAAGAGTAGGGCCAATAAAATTGATTGGATTATTGATTTGTCAGATCTCGTAGATGATAAAATGAACCAAAGAATAGACTACATAATGGAGTACATAGACATAAGAAAGAATATAATAGAGAAAAAACTAGGTAAAAACTATATTTATAGTTTCTATCTTGGAACCCACAAGATAAAGACCCTTAAAGAGGCACAGGTTTTTTATGATAACAATAAAATATCAGAACAATATCCTAATAGAGTTTATTTTGGAATAGTAAATACAGATAAGATTAGGCTGGAAGATACTAGTGCCTATGAGCTGTTGTTTAGAAGATATAGGGAAAATTTATTTAAGATGGAAAGGAAAAATGCTAGGACTATAATAGGTGAGTCAGAGTTGGTGATAGCTGAAATATCAAGTGAGGCAGAAGTAGAGTTTTGTGACTCAAGGTATATGGATCTAACCTTATCCTATATAATTTTAGATATAATTACTAAATTAGAAATTCAAGTTCATGAACTTATGAGCGTTAAGTTAAACAATGAAATTGATAAGGATAAGGTAAATAAAACCCTTCTTATAGGAAAGGAAGGTTTTTTAACGCCTATTTACTATGTAATGGAGTTCTTATCAAAGATGGGAGGAGATGTCCTATCTAGAAAAGAAGGATTGATAGTGACCAGAAAGGGAGAAGACATAAATGTTCTAGTTTATGGCAATCTGATGCTGGACTATAAATATGCTTCCATCATAAATTTTGATAACCTGGAAAGAAATATGAGAACCGTAAGCTATGAAATTGCTAATATGACGGGAAGGTATAAGGTTATAAAAAACAAATTAAGTCTAAGATATGGAGAGACTGAATTTTATTTAAATGACTTTGAAAATAGAAAATATTTGAATCCAAGCGAGAGGGAATATATTGAAAGTGTAAGTAGACCGAGGCGAAAGGTTCAATTTATTGAGGCTGATGGGAAAATAGAAGATCAAGTGTTTTTAGAACCATATAGTATTATTTTTACTAGATATTTACAAATATAGCACCTTATTAGGTGTTTTTTTGTTTTATTGGGTATAATATTATAATTAATAAATAGAGGGAGGAAATTATGATTGAAAATGCATTTTTAAATAATTTTTTAAAGATTAGTACTTTACCAACTTTATTAGCACTAGCAATCTTAATAATATCCATATTCGTTTTAAAGGCTAGTAAGAAGAAATACTCTTTTTCTAGCAGGATGTTATTAGGGCTAGTATTTGGTCTGATAATTGGAGTTGGAATAGACCTAATCTTTGGATCAAATCCGAACTATATAGAGTTTGGTAGGTCTGAAATATCAGTTTGGATGACTTTGGTAGGAGGAAGTTTTGTTAAATTAATCCAACTTCTAGCAGTTCCTCTAGTCTTTCTTTCCATTTTCTTTGTGGTTATGGATTTAAAGGTAGATAATGTAAAAAAGTTTACCATGAAGACTTTTCTTTTACTTTTGGGAACAACAGCTATTTCTGCCATGGTGGGGATTTTAGTTGTAAACTTATTTAACTTAACCAATAGTAGTTTGGCTGGAGCCATATCTGAAAACCAAGGTGATAGACTGACAGAGATAGCTGCTCAAAGTTTTCCACAGTTTTTTGGAGATTTAATACCTAGAAATATTGGACAAACTTTTTCAAACAATGGTGCCATTGTATCAGTAGTTATAATATCTGTTTTATTTGCCAGGGCAAGTAAGTTTCTAGCTGTTAAAAAACCAGATAAAATAAAACCTTTTATAGACTTATTAGAGTCTTTAAAGACTGTTACCAATAGTGTATTAATAAATGTAATTAAATTAATGCCCTATGCCATAGTTGCCCTAGTGGCCAACACTATAATATCTAATGGGATAGAAGCTATTAAGGGAGTTATAGGATTTATCCTAGCCCTATATTTGGGAGTAATCATTATGCTTATAGTATATGTGCTTATTCTTTTATTGGCAGGAATTAATCCTATAACCTTCTATAAGAAGGCTTATCCAACTATGATATTTGCCTTTTCTTCCAGATCTAGCGTAGGAACCCTTCCTTATACTCTAGATACCTTGGAAAACAAGATGGGAGTATCCAATCAGTCGGCAAACTTTATAGGTACCTTGGCTACTACAATTGGAATGAATGGTTGTGCAGGAGTATTCCCAGCCATGCTTGCCGTTATAGTGGGAGCTAGTGCTGGTGTTCCTATAGACTTTTCCTTTTATCTTCTAGTAGTCCTAGTAGTTACTATAGGATCTATAGGGATTGCTGGAGTTCCAGGAACTGCAACAGTTGCTGCAACAGTAACCTTAAATGGTATAGGACTTGGTTCATATTTTGATAGAATAGGGGCAGTATTTGGAATAGACCCTATTATAGATATGGGAAGGACCATGTTAAATGTTACCGGATCTATGGTTAGTGCAGTTGTTGTTGACAAGTGGGAAGGCCATATGGATATGGATAAATTTAATAGTAAATAAAAAAGATTAAAATCTCTGGTTTAGGCCGGAGATTTTTCATTTTAAACTTGACAAAGAGAGGAAATGAGCTTAATATTATATATGAACATATGAGCAATCGTACATATGATGGAGGTAAAAAAATGGATGATAATCAAAATATAGTAGATTTAGACAGGGTAAAAAATGTTAATGAAAATATTTCATCCCAGGAGGATCTATATGAATTGGCAGACTTTTTTAAGGTCTTTGCAGATTCTACAAGAATGAGAATACTGGCAGCCTTAGAAATAGAAGAATTGTGTGTAGGAGATATATCATATTTATTAAATATGACGCAATCAGCTATCTCCCATCAGCTTAGTGTTTTGAAAACCAATAGGTTAGTAAAGACTAGAAGGGATGGGAAGATGATTTATTATTCATTAGACGACGACCATATTAAGTCTATTATGAAGGTGGGATTAACTCACATTAGAGAGAGGTAAATTATGGAAAGAGCATTAAGAGAAAAAAACTATATACTTGAAAACCTACAATGTTCTGATTGTGCAAGGGATATAGAAAAAAAAATAAATGATTTGCCTTATATAGAAGAAGTAAAGATGGATTTTTTATCAAAGTTTCTCTATGTAAGATTTAAAGCTGACTATTCAGATGGAGAGTTGGATGAAATAAAAGAGCTTGTAAGAAAAGTAGAACCAGATGTTTCCTTTGAGGAAATGATTATAAATAATAAGGTTTCAGAAAGAGAGTTTACTTTAGATAATTTAGACTGTGCCCATTGTGCCGCAGAGATAGAAGAAGCTGTTAATAAGAAGCTTGGAGGATCCAAGGCCAATGTGGACTTTGTATCCAAGACCCTTTACTTGACAGATGATAGTCTAAGTGATGATGAGCTAAAGAAATTAGTCAAGGACGTGGAACCGGAAGTTGATTTAAGGGCAAAAAAGAAAAAAACTGAAAGAGAATTTACTTTAGATAATCTGGACTGTGCCCACTGTGCAGCAGAGATAGAAGAGGCTATAAATAAAAAGCTAGGATCATCCAAGGCCAATGTGGACTTTGTATCCAAGACTCTTTATTTAACAGACACCACTATTAGCGACCAGGACTTGGCCAAGCTAGTAAAGGATGTGGAGCCTGAAGTTGAAGTGAAATCAAGAAAAAAATCCAAGGAAAAAGAATATGTTCTAGATAATTTAGACTGTGCCCATTGTGCAGCTGAAATAGAAGATGCCTTGAATGAAAAGTATGGTAGTGGAGCTGCTAATGTGGATTTTGCATCCAAGACTCTTTACTTGAAGAATAGCAAGGTAAATGTAAATGACCTGAATAAGTTAATTCAAGGTGTGGAACCAGAGGTTGTTGTAAAGACCAAGGCTGCCTATAAGAAGGAACAAAGACAAGAGGTTAAGGAGAAGAAAATAAATAAGGACAATGTGTTTTTATTAATATCTCTTATCCTATTTGGAGTATCCTTCTTCAATTGGCCAGGTTATGGAACTGAAATACTTTTGATAACTTCCTATCTATTAGTAGGTTATAAGATTATTTTAATTTCCATAAGAAACATATCTAAGGGAAACTTCCTAGATGAAAACTTCCTAATGACTATAGCAACTATTGGTGCTACAGCCATAGGAGAATATAGGGAAGCTGCAGCTGTTATGCTATTTTATTCAGTGGGTGAATACCTACAAGATAGGGCTGTAGATAACTCTAGAAGGTCAATCTTACAATTAATGGATATTAGACCTGATTATGTTAATCTGGTAACTGAAAATGGAATAGAGGTTTTATTGCCAGAAGAAGTAGAAGTTGGCTCTAAAATCCTAGTTAAGCCAGGAGAAAAAGTTCCTATAGACGGAATTATTGTTGAAGGAAGTTCTTACTTGGACACTTCTAAATTAACAGGAGAATCTGTTCCAGAACTTAGAAAAGAAGGGGATAGGGTCCTATCAGGATCTATAAATGAAAATAATTCCCTATATATAGAAACAGAAAAAGACTATGAAGACTCAACAGTCTATAAGATTGTAGAGCTTATGGAAAAATCTAATAAGCATAAGTCAAATACAGAAAACTTTATTACTAAATTTGCCAGATACTATACACCTATAGTGGTAGGCTTGGCCCTAATTATAGGCCTGGTGGTTCCTCTAGTAATTAAGGAACCCATGACAGACTGGATTTATAGATCCTTAGTATTTCTAGTAGCATCTTGTCCTTGTGCCATCCTAATATCAATACCTCTAAGCTACTTTGCTGGAATTGGTAGAGGATCTAAGGAAGGGATTTTAATTAAGGGAAGTAACCACTTGGAAGCCTTCTATCATGTTAACCAAATGGTATTTGATAAGACCGGAACCTTGACAAAGGGAGTATTTACAGTAACTGAAATAAGAGAAGAAGAAGATTTTACCAAGGATGATGTGGTAAAGTGGGCAGCCTTTGGTGAATCCCATTCCAACCACCCAATATCCAATGCAATCAAGACTTATTATGGAAAAGAAATTGATGATAAGAAGGTAGGTTCCTACCAAGAAATTCCTGGTAAGGGAGTTAGGGTTCTTTGGGAAGAAGATGAAATCCTAGTAGGAAATGACCTTTTGTTAAGAGATAATAAGGTTTCTTATAAGGAACTAGAAGGTGTAGGAACCAAGGTTTATGTTGCCTTAAATGGAAAGTTTGTAGGAAGTTTACTTCTATCAGATGAGATTAAGGACGAGTCCTATAACCTGGTAGAATCACTTAACAAGCAAGGGATAGATGAATTAATCATGCTTACAGGAGACAAGAAGGAAATTGGAGACTATGTAGGTAGTAAACTCCATCTAAGCAAGGTTTATTCCCAATTATTGCCAGAAGACAAGGTAAATAAATTCAAAGAATTATCTAAAACTGATGGTAAGGTTACAGCCTTTGTAGGAGATGGTATAAATGATGCTCCAGTTTTAGCCCTATCTGATGTAGGTATATCCATGGGAAATATTGGATCAGATGCAGCTATAGAAGCTTCAGATATTGTAATCATGAATGATGATATCAGTAAGATTTCAACTACCATGAGCTTGGCTAAATACACTAGAAAGATAGTAATTGAAAATATAGCTTTAACTTTTGGAGTAAAGGTATTTGTCCTAATTCTAGGTGCCATGGGTATAGCCAATATGTGGATGGCAGTCTTTGCCGATGTTGGAGTTGCCTTGTTGGCAGTTATAAATTCAATGAGACTACTATGGTCTAAAAAAATAAAATAAGAAAAGAAAGAACGAAAATGTTAAAAAAGGTTGCAAGTCAACCTTTTTTTTATTACCCTATAAAAGAGCGTGGAGGTATTATGATAAGAAAAACAAAAAAGATTTTAAATATTATGGCAGGCTTATGGGCTGTTTTGGCCCTATCTAAGATATCTGGAGTCTTGGAAAAGACAGCCTATGAGAAAGAATTTAACTATTTATTTATCGGTCTTTTAATAGTTATTGGACTAGTTTATCTATCCTTGGGAACCTATGGAACAGTTAGGGAAATAAGGGCCATGGAAAGTAAGAAGGAATTTCATTATTTTATTGTGAAAAATGTCTTCTTTTCCTTTGTTATCCTGGTTATCTATATAATGTCTCAATTCTATAGGTATAAGGGCTTAAACTTTAATAGGGAGGATCTTTTCCTAATTCCTATAGTATATGGCATGATAATAAATGAGTCCTATAAGAGGCTATAAAGTGGTTTACTAGGGTAAGGACAGGTTTTGTTAAAAAAAAGTAATAAACAAGATGGGCAGAAATATAAGGTTAAAGTATAATATATATATAAGTAACTAAAGGAGGTTATATGAAAGATTCATATTTTGATGGTGGCTTATTGGAATTATTATTGTACAGATTATTGGGCGGACTTATTACAGTCTTAACACTAGGCCTAGCTCTACCATGGGCATATTGCCTCATTTACAGGTGGGAGGCCAGTCATACGGTTATAGAGGGAAGAAGGTTGCGTTTTGATGGAACAGCAGTTGGATTATTCGGTCACTGGATCAAGTGGTGGTTTTTCACAATTATAACTCTAGGAATTTATGGCTTTTGGGTTCAAATTAAATTAAGAAAATGGAAAACTAAGCATACTTTTTTCCAATAAAATAAACAGCTAGGTCTGTTTATTTTTTTATTGGAGAAAATTAATAGTATAATTATATTAAAACCTTTATTTTTAATATACCTTGATATATATTATAATAAATATGAGGGGGGCATTATGACAAAAATAAAAACAAAAATTTGGCCACAGCCCAAGATTGTAGTAATCGGTGGGGGAACTGGGGTCTCAAACCTCCTGTATGGATTAAAAAAACAAACAGAAGATATAACAGCTATTATAACAGTCGCTGACGATGGAGGAAGCACTGGCAAACTGAGAAATGAATATGGAATAATTGCACCTGGAGATATTAGGGCCTGCTTGATAGCCTTATCCAATACCCAACCCATAATGGAAGACCTATTAAAGTATAGGTTTGACAGGGGGCAATTGGAGGGCCATAGCTTTGGTAACCTCTTTATAACAGCCATGCATGAAATAACTGGCAGCTTTGAAAAGTCTATTAAGGAACTTAGTAATGTTCTTTCTATAACTGGTAAGGTCCTACCGGTAACTCTGGCAGATGTGAATCTAGTAGCCAGACTATCAGATGGCTTTATAGTTAAGGGAGAATCTAAGATACCAGAGGAAGCCTTTAAGAGGAGGGCCAGAATAGAGGAAATATGGGTGGAACCAGAACTTACCTATCCACTTCCAGATGTACTAGAAGAAATTAGTCAGGCTGACATGATTGTCTTAGGGCCAGGCAGTCTTTACACATCAGTTATTCCCAATCTATTGGTAGATGGCATAGTAGATGCCATAAAAAAATCTCCAGCCAAGGTGGTTTACGTATCTAATATAATGACTCAGGTAGGAGAGACAGAAGGCTATAGCGTAGCAGAACACGTGAGGGCCATTGTGGACCACAGTGATAAGATAGTTGATACAGTTATAATAAATGATAAAGAAATAGATGAAAAATACTTAAGAAATTACCAGGAAGAAAATCAAAAGCAGGTAGAGCTTTTAGAAGAAGACATAAGATATTTATTGGAAAACAATATTGAAATAGTAAAAGAAGATCTGGTATTTATAGATGAACATAACTTAATAAGACATGATTGTGAGAAATTAAGCGAAAAATTAATTTCGATTTTATAATTGCTCGTATGGAAATATTATTATGACCTATGACGGGAAATATGAGGAAATATTAATAATTAGATGAAGGATGGAATTATGACTCAGACAGCGAGAGACTATTTATTGGAGAAAATAAAAAAGAAGTACCTTGAAGGACTTTATATTATTGATATTAAAGATGTTTTAGATGACAATATTTCCAAAGTGGATGTGATGGAAATATTGGAAGATGAAGACTTTCAAGATATTTTATTCGGTCTAGATTCAAGTGAGGGAGAGAAACTCTACAAGGTAAAGTTTGGATTTAGGGGGCAAAATATTTTTGATATTATAGATAAGGAACCCTATACTTTAGAAGAAATATTTTATTTTATAAAGATAAAAATTATAGAAGAAAGAGAATTGGAAGTTCCTACAAACAAGGTATTTATAAACTTTAACTCCTTGTTTGTCTTAAGCATGTTTTCTTCCAAGGAAAATAAATTAACAGTAACAGAGATAAATAATTACCTAATACAATTTAACCTACCCTATCATAAGAATGTGAATACTCTTAAGAATTTCTTATTGGACTACATAGAGTATATGAACTACCTGGATCAAATGACTCAAAATATCTACTATGAAAAGTCAGGAGATACCAGCAGTGATTATTATTCAAGAATCGACAGCTATAGGGGAATTGAGTATGAAGGTGAACAAATCTTCTACAACCACGGCTTTGTTGTCAAGGCTGAGGAAGAGGATAATAGGTTGGTATTTTACTCAGAGACAGCCATTACCGATAGGGAGGCTATCTTAATAAAAAACAGTATTTTAACCAATCAATTTGTAAACCCAGAAGATATGCGTAAGCTTATGAAAAAGATAGATTGTATCTTAACCAAGAACAATCTTATAAGCTTGGATCCTAAGATAAAAAATGAAAGAGATATGGAGTTGGAAAAACTATTAAATTCTTTTTCTAGTGATATGAATTTACAAAATAATATGTATAAGCTGGAAAAGTTTTTAAATAGAAGGACTATTTGCCAGATAGATACCCAGGTAGATTTTGAAGAGGCAACAGAGAGGATAGTTTTTCTACCCATCTATAATATAGCCAATAAGGGAAGATATTATGTGGTTGGAGTAGGCCTTAATAAGGTTAGTTTAGTCAATGAAATTTACGATAAAATAAGAGTCTATCATATTAGGATGGACTTGGTAAAAAATGTAAGAGATATAGACGATTATAGTGAAGAATTAATGGAAAAGTTATCCAAGTTGAAGACCTATGGTAAGTGGCAGGAAAACATAGAACAAATAACTAGGTTCTGCCCTATAACCTATAAGAGGATATATTCCTATATGATACCTGATGATAAGTTTATAATGGCATCTATCAAGGTATCCTCTAATATGATGGCCCAAGTATGTGTAGACGAATTCGGTAGGGACCTTAAAATAAGAATGGAAGATGAAGATATATTTGTTGAAAATATAATATCTACAGAGAAAAACCTCTTTACATTCTTAAAATCCTATACACCTGGACTAGGGCTGGAGTGGGTTAAGATAGACAAGGTAAATCGTTATGAAATAAATGAAGAAATTTTGGGAGAAGATATTACTGAAGAGTCTATAAGAAGGATTATGGACAGTTACTATAATGGTATAAAAGTATATACAAGATTTTAGGAGTAGTATGAAAATAGATAAATTACTTGAAGTTGGACAAGGTCAAAAATTAGCAGTTTACAGAAGGGGTAACCCCCAAGGTAGAAAGGTAATATTTTTACACGGTGGGCCTGGTGGCTCTATAAGTGATAGAAGCTTTGACTTTTTTGACCTGGATAATTGGGATGTTTATGCCTTTGACCAAAGAGGATGTGGACAGAGTGAACCCTTTGCCACACTAGAAAACAATACAGTCTTTCATTCAGTAGAAGATATGGAAGTTATAAGAAAAGAATATGGAATAGATAAATGGGTTGTTTTTGGTGGAAGCTATGGATCTACCTTGGCTCTAGTTTATGCCATTCATTATCCAGAAAGAGTAGAGGCCCTGGTTCTAAGGGGAATCTTCCTGGGAAGAAGAGAAGACATAGGTTGGCTTTACCAAGATGGAGCATCCTATTTCTATCCGGAAGTTTTTCAAAAGTTTAGAGACTTTATAGATGAGGACGAAAGAAATGACCTTGTAGCTGGCTACTATAAAATATTTACCAGCCCTGGAGATAAAAAATATGAGGCAGCTAAAATATGGGCAGATTGGGAGAACTCAATAGTCAACCTACTTCCTAAGAAAATAGAAAACAAGAAGGTGACAGATGCAGATGTGAGTTTGGCCATGTTAGAGTGCCACTACTTTGCCAATAACATGCACTGGGAAGAAGACAACTATATTTTAAATAGGGTGGAAAAAATAGAAAATATACCAAGCTATATAGTTCACGGCAGGTATGATGTTGACTGTAGACCAGTTGGAGCCTATGAATTAGCAAGTAGGCTTAAGAAGGTTGAGTTATATATTACAGACCAGGCAGGTCACAGCCCATATGAAGAAACTTCATTTAAGAAATTAGTAGAAATAATGGAGCGTCTATAGGAGGAAATTATGGATTATAGAAGATTTGATGATTATATTGTAGTTAGAATGGACAAGGGAGATGGGGTAGTTAGATCCCTAGCCAAGGTCTTGGAAAAAGAAGAGGTACAATTGGCAAAAATATCAGGTATAGGAGCTACGGACAATGTTAGAATAGGATTTTTTGATGAAAAATCTAAAAACTATAATGTTAGAAGATATACTGATAGCTTTGAAATAACCTCAGTCACAGGAAATGCTTCTAGAAAGGATGGGGAGGTTTATACCCACCTTCATATTAATCTAGCTTCTAAAGACAATAAGGTAATAGGAGGCCACCTGGATGCCTGTATAATATCTGTAACAGGAGAATTTATTATAGAAGTTATCAAGGGTGATGCCAATAGGACTATGAGCGAGGAAATCGGAATAAACTTAATTGATTTTGACTAGGACGAGAGTCCTTTTCTTAAAAATTATTATTTATGTTATAATAAATAGATAATAATTGGAGGTAGAAGATGAAACCACTAAAACTATTTAATTTTAGAGATTTTTATAAAAACTTAATATATATAGAGGACAAGCAAACCCTAGAAATTCTTACCAAGGGCTATGGAGTAAAGGCCAAGGGTGACGAGAATGGGTTACTTTGCTATGGCTATATGGATTACGACAAGGGAATGAGCTTTAATGTTTTATCCTTGGTTAATTTTCAAGGTAATGAGATTGATGAAGAGGGAAATGAGAGAAGCAAGATAAGCTTTAATGATGGTCCCTTGGAAAAAAATATAAACCATACCCTAAGATTGGATGATTTATTTAACTTAAATGGTGATATACCAAAGCTTGACCCAGACGACATGTTAAGATATGTTGACAGGGCTGTTCAAATAAATGAACTAAATCTAATAAGTGAAGAATTAGAAGCGGTTAGATACCAAACCCAATTGGATCCCTTCAGACACTTTATCTATGGTGATGACCTAGAAGCCTATGTTTTTGATGCCCAAAATAAAAAACTAGAAGGACTTTGGGTAAGATCTATGGCCCTTACAGAAAGAGGAGTAGTAGGCAAGGTTATAACTGAAGTAAGTGAAGATTTTAATATTAAATTAAATGATGAAATAGCACTAGAGCTTTATCAAGTAGACGGAAATATTAGGTTGATGAAGGTTATAGGAGAAAATTAAGAGCTTATGCTCTTTTTTTTATAGTTGTAAAATCTTTAAAAACCTGTATAATGGTTTTCAGAACCATGTGAAAGGAGCCTAAATGGATTTTACTTATAAATTACCTAGATGGGAGGACTTACCGGATATGGATCTCTACTTGAACCAGGTCATAAGTTACATTAAACAGGTTCTAGATCCTATTTGTAAAGAATCCACCATAATAACCAAGAACATGATACAAAACTATGTAAAAAAAGGTTTTATAGACAAGCCTATAAACAAGAAATATAAAAAAGATGCCCTGGCTAGATTAATAGTTATTAGCCTGTCTAAGTATGTTTTAGAGATTGGAGAAATAGATAGGGGAATCAATCAAATACTAGACCATAGGGACATGGAAAATGCCTACAATGCCTTTGTGGAGGTCTTACATGATAATTTTCTAGAAATCGACATGAATGTTAGGAGAAAAGAAAGTTATTATTTTGAGGAGAAAACCATTGAGACTAAATATATAGCAATAGAAATTTTATGCAAAACTATTGCGGGGAAACTTCTATTAAAAATGATGATAGAAGACTAAGGAGGAGAAATGAATAAGATAGCTATAGCAGTTGATACTGCATCTAACATCAGCTTAGAAAAGGCTAAAGAAAGTGGGCTTTACCTACTGCCCTTTGCCATAAATATGGGGGATGAAAGTCTCTTAGATTTGATAGAAATTAGTCCTAAGGAACTCTATGAGGGCATGGACAAGGTCCTTCCAAGAACAGGTGTACCATCACCTAGCTATGTAGAAGACTTTTTCAAGGATATATTAAAGGATCATGACGAAATAATATTTATATCTGTAGCCAATGAACTTAGTGGTATGTATAACCTACTTAATCTAGTAGCCAAGGAATTTGATGCCCCAATACATATTATTGATAGTAGGGCAGTTGGTATGACCAATGGATTTTTAGCCCTAAAGGCCAAGGAAATGGTTGAAGAGGGAAAAACAAGTGAGGAAATAATAAACTATGTAAATAGTCTTTTGAAAGATACCAAGAGTTATGTCCTACTAGATACCCTACACTACCTGATGAAGGGGGGAAGGATCAGCAAGTTAAATGCAGCCCTAGGTGGATTTATTAGGGTGAAGCCTCTTTTAGAAGTAAAGGATGATGGAAGCTTAAATGTGGTTTCCAAGGAAAGGGGAACAGCAAGAGCTAGAAAGGCCTTTTTAGCAAGGATAATAGAAGATTTAGAAGCAATTGGAGATAGTCACTACTGTATAGGTCTTTACCATAGTAATAATGCTGAGGCCTGTGAAAAATTAAAAAATGAACTAGGATCCTATGTAGATAGGGCTGATATTTATATGGAAGAACAATTAACATCAGTTTTGGGAGTCCATGCAGGACCTGATAGTATAGGAGTTTCCATAGTAAAGATAAAGTAGAAACTATAAAGTAAGTTAAATAAGAGCTAAGAAAAACCAGAGATAAGATATCTCTGGTTTAAGTTTAATCTTATAGATTACCATGCCTAGTCTTCTCTTTTTTCTAGGACAAACATGGTAAAACTACCAGTTGCTATAAGATTATCATCTTCATCAGTAGCCTTAACATTTACCACTATGGTAGTTCTGCCATGGTGGATAATTTCAGGTCTGGCATATAGATAGCCTCTGGATAGACCCTTGATAAAGTTAATGCTAGAGTTTAAGGTAACAACCTTATATCCAAAGGTGGATGCGGCAGTACCAGCACAGGTATCCATTAGGGTAAAAATAATTCCTCCATGTATATTTCCATGGGGGTTTTTTGATAACTCATTTACCTTAGTTCTGGCTAGGATATATCCCTTGCCAGCTTCGACAATCTCTAGGCTATTCATGCAAAGAGTTTTGCTAACCTGGTTTAATAGTTCTTTAGTATTTTCACTTAAGTCGTCTCTAAATTTTGTTTTCATATATCACCTCTAAAATATAATAAGATTCTATAATATATGGGGAAATATTACAAATTTTAATTATATGTAATAAAACTATAAAAATAATGAATAAATAATGAATTATTTAGGGAAAAGGTTTACAATAACTTTATAGGATGGAGGATTTTATGGATAGAATTGATTTTATTAAATTAAAGAAGATGAGTCACATTGAATACAAGGAAGATTTATTTAGGGAAATAAAAAAATATAATCACGATCATGTTTATCACCGTTCTCTAATAATTTCTGTTCTTATGCACACTATGAAAAAATATGACTTTGATAATCTCGACCAACTTTACAGCTATGTTATGGATAGGGAAATGGAGGAGATTACCAAGGAAAAGCTTCTCGAAGGTATTGAAAAATACGACAGGGAAATCAATAAATTAATAAATAAGTATAGTATTGAAGAAATTAAGTCCTACTTGTTTTTTGGCTATGATACAGTTTTTTCAAAAGTTCATGAAAACACCACACCACTAGGAATTATCGACTTAGTAGTTGAACTATTAGATATAGAAGAAAATGATAGAATAATGAATTTATACTCTGGACTAGGAGACTTTATTTTAGAAGTTTATGATAGTTCTTCTAGCAATAGCTATTATGGAGTAGAAAGTGAGAAAAATAATTATATTATAGCTAGTTTAAGAAAGTATGTTTTAAACATGGAGGTTGATTATCTTTTAGACGACCCTCTTAAGTTGGCCTATAATCAAAAATATGATAAAATTTTTGCCAATTATCCTTTAAATGGAAATTATACTCAAGTATATTCCCAGGTTAACAGGAGAAAGGATAGGTATAAGATACTCTTAAATCAAAAGAGAAATGTTTCAGCAGACTGGATTTATAATCTGGCTGTTATGGATGCCTTGGCTGAAGGTGGTAGGGCCATAGTGGTCATGTCAAATTCAGGTATATGGAACGATTCCGATATAGAGGTTAGACAATACTTTATAGAAAATGGCTTTATAGAAGGGGTAGTAACCCTGCCAGAAAAGCTTTACAGTATGTACAATATGCCAGTGAGTCTTTTAATATTAAGTCATGGCAATGATAAGATAAGGCTTCTTGATGCGGGAGAAATTTATACGGCCCAAAGAAGGCTTAATGTCCTAAATAATAAGGATGTGGAAGAGATTATATTTAACTACCACAATGATACCAGTATAGGATGTTTTGTAAACTATGACCAAATAGATGAGGACTATAATTTATCTCCTAGAGCCTACTTAAATCAAGTTGTTCCAAGGGAAAATGACATAAGATTTGATAGTCTTATAAGTTCTATCAAGAGAGGGGCATCTATAACTTCCAGAGAGATAGATGAACTATCAACTGCCAAGGAGAGTAAATACAAGTACCTTATGATTCAAAATATAAATGATGGTCTAATAGACAATAAGCTATTGAACCTGATGAGAATAGACGAAGAGTATGAGAAGTTTATCATAGAAGAAAATGATATTCTTTTATCTAAAAATGGTAGTCCTTTTAAGGTGGCCATAGGAGAGGATTTAAAGGGTAAGAAGATTTTAGCCAATGGAAACCTTTATATAATTAAGGTTGATGAGACCAAGGTTAGCCCACACTTTATTAAGGCCTATTTGGAAAGCCATGAAGGCCAGGTAAGGTTGGAAGAGTTATCCAAGGGATCGTCTATAAAAAATATTAGTATGAAGGACTTAAAGACCCTAAGAATACCTAAGCTAAGCCCTCTTGACCAGGAACACTTTGTAGAGGAATACATTAAGGTAAACAAGGAAATTATAAGACTTAAGAAAAAACTAGAAGATAAATTAAGGTCTAGAAATGATTTAATTGAAAAACATGTACAATTCTAACTATTTTGTAGTTTAATTTAATTATAGGCTCTTATGCTATATAATTAAGAAAAATAGAGAAGGAGTTGTTTATGATAATTATAGCAGGACTTTTAGGAATCTTATTATTAGTTGGCCTACTAAAGATACTTTCTGTATCAGTTAAGGTAATTAGCAAGCTAGTGATAAATAGTATTTCCGGTATAATCTTATTATTAGTTTTCAACCTGGTAGGAAGTATTTTTTCAACTACTTTGGAAATTAATTTTATTAATTCCTTGGTAGCTGGATTTTTTGGTATACCAGGCGTGATAATTTTATTGCTTCTTACTTTATAGGCTATATGATTATAATCTAATATAAGGGGTAATAAATAAGTATCACAATACTAGGAGGATGAATATGGTAATTAATTATAAAGACAATTTATTTTATATAGGGGACTATGCTGATCCAGATGGATACTTAAAAACAAGTTTAGTTGATGGAGTAATCAGTATGGACTCAACAGTTGTAAAAAAAGAATTTGGTGGAAGAGGCTATGCTGCAGAACTTACTAAGGCAGTTATAGAACATGCTAAAGAAAATGAATACAAGGTTAAGCCAGTTTGTTCTTATTCAGTAAGATACTTTGAAAAAAATCCAGACTTAAAGGATTTATTAGCTTAAGAAAAAAAGAAGTTAGTTAAACTAACTTCTTTCTTATTATTTAAATATGAAAATATCAATTAAAGAGTCAAGCCTAAAGTATCTGGCCATGGCTAGCATGTTTTTAGACCATTTTGCCCACAGCCTACTCCTGGAGACATCTTTCACCTATATTGTTTTTAGAAATCTAGGCCGACTGGCCTTTCCAATATTTGCCTTTTTTATAGTAGAAGGATTTAAAAATACCAACAACCTAAAAAAATATTTTTTTAGGCTAGTTTTATTTGCCTTCTTATCTGAGATTCCCTTTAATCTGATGGTAAATTCCAGCATTTTTTATCCTGACCATCAAAATGTTTATTTTACCCTGGCCCTGGGCCTGGCCATGCTAGCCTTTTTGGACCGCTATGGTAAAAAAACCTACATTAGATATTTAATAATAGGATTTTTTGGATTTTTGGCTGTTCTTCTTAAAAGCGACTATAGTCTAACGGGTATTATCTATATAGCTCTTATCTATCTTTTAGACCATAGGGTGGATAAGTTTGTTACCACTTCTCTTCTTTTTATAACGACCCCCTTGGCCATCGTGGGTATATTTCTTTCACTTTATGGCTACAATGGACAAAGGGGTAGACAAAATAAAGCTTTTAACTATATTTTCTACCCCTTGCATTTGCTAGTTATTTACTTGTTTAGTCTTTTTTTCTAAAGCTGGTTTGCCTTAGTCCCTTTTCCTCATGATTTTTTATTCTCTTAAAGTTTTTTATATGAAGAGATAGACCTATAGCCAGGAGAATAAGGGATATTATAATGGGCACTAGACCATAATTATTTACCAGGGCTAGGACCAATAAGATTATTGGAAGGGCCATGGCTCCAATTGCTATGTAATTGGTTATCAGGGTTATGGCAAGGACTATAAAAAAAGAAACCAGGCCATAGATAGGATTGATACCAAAAATCATACCCAGGCTGGAAGCTGTTCCCTTGCCTCCCTTAAATTTCATAAATAGGGGGAAGTTATGTCCCATAATTACCCCAAAGCCATTTAAATAGATGGCTGTATAGTCATTCCCAAAGGCAGGGAATATTTTTTTCATTATAAGTATGGATATAAAGGCCTTTAATATATCTAGAAGTCCTATTAGGATTCCAGTCTTTACTCCCAAGTGCTGAACAAAGTTAGAAGCACCTGAATTTCCACTTCCCAATTTTCTAATATCTTGTTTTTTCCACAGTCTTCCAATAATATAGGCGAATTGAATATGGCCTATAAAGTAGCCCATTAATAGAACTAATAAATAATATTTCATCTTGCTCCTCTTATTTTGTTATTTGAGATAATTCTATATAATATAAGCTATATAGTCAATAAGAGGTGGAAAATGAAAATTGAAAGAGCAGTAGAAAAAGACGAACAAGTAGTTTTAGATATTTTACAAAAGGGAAGACAGACCATGGAAGACCAGGGCAATAAAAGCCAGTGGACAGACACTTATCCAGGCCTAAAAGACGTTAGAGAAGACATGAAAAGGAACAGCCTTTATAAGCTTACCTTTGATGGAGAAATAGAGGCAGTCTTTAGCTTAATAGAAGGAGAAGATCCAACCTATAGGGAAATCTATGGGGGAAGCTGGTTAAATAATAAGCCCTATGTGACCATCCACAGAATTGCATCCAGGGGGAGAAGAAAAAATCTTCTAGATGAAATATTATCCTGGTCCCAGGAAGCTTTTGACAACATTAGGATAGATACCCATGAAGATAATACAATAATGAAACATATTTTAAAAAAGAATAATTTTGTTGAATGTGGCTATATTAGGGTAAAAGATAAGAGTAAGAGGATAGCCTTTCATTGGTCAAAAAATTAATTATTATTGTTGTATAATATTTTAATGTTATAATAGGCATAATAAGGCAAACCTTTGCATTATTAATGTTAATTTTTCTTGATTAAATATTATTTAGGAGAATATTAGGAGAATAATATGAGACAGAAAAATCGTTGGTTGGTGTTGATTGCTGCCATCTTGACAAATTTGTCATTGGGGGCAGGTTATGCGTGGTCAGTGTTTCAAGGACCACTTGTGGAAAAGTATGGATGGATGAGTTCTCAAGCAGCACTCGCATTTAGCATTTCATTTGCTATGGTACCCGTAGCAATGATTATTTTTGGACCTAAGGTGGATAAGAATGGACCTAGAAAGTATGTACTTTTAGGGGGAATCTTATTTGGTGCAGGTATGTTTTTAACAGGTTTTGCCAAAACTATACCTATGTTATATTTAACTTATGGTTTACTAGTAGGTTTGGGAATAGGAACAGGTTATGGAGCTACGACTTCATCAACTGTAAAGTGGTTCCCTGATAAGAAGGGCTTGGCTGGTGGTTTAACAGCGGCTGGCTTTGGGTCGGGAGCTATAATACTAGCGCCTATTGCCAATAACATGATTAAGAGTATTGGAGTTTCTAAGACCTTTAATTATTTAGGAATAATTTTATTAGTTATAGTGGTTTTATCGTCATTTTTCATGGCTAAACCACCTAGTCCAGAGACGACTAGTAACTCTAACTCTAATGACGTTACCTATAAGGAAATGCTTAAGACAAGTAATTTCTGGATCTTGTGGATTATCTATACTATGGGAGCTGTAGCAGGCATGATGATAATATCCAATGCTAAGCCGATAGCAGAAACCTATAGTCTGGCAGCAAATCCAGCAATAATAGTTAGTATAGTTGGTCTTGCCAATACGATGGGAAGGATTGTATGGGGGACTATATCTGACAAGATGGGAAGATATATGACCATTGTCTTAATGTTTATAGCTTCATCTATAGGATTACTATTATTGGGTAAATATGATGTAGTGGGAAATACTATGGCTATTTTAGGAATTGTTCTAGTAGCCCTATCCTTCGGTGGCTTCCTAGGAATTTTCCCTGGAATTACAGCGGAAAACTGGGGAATTAAAAATGCAAGTTCCAACTATGGCTGGTTATTCACAGCCTATGGAGTGGCAGCTATTCTTGGACCGGTAATTGCAGCCAAGATAGTTGAAGCTAGTGGAGACTATGCGAGAGCCTTTACTATTGCCATAACCATGGCCCTAGTAGGAATAGTATTTACTCTATTTTATGTGAAGAAGGAAAAGAACAAGGTATAAATTGATCAAAGAAAAATTAACAGAATAAAGCCATTGGATAAATGGCTTTTTTTCAATAAAGATTAGGATGGAAAATAGGAGGAGAATATGAACTTAAGTGAATTACTAAATATTAAATACCCGGTTATTCAGGGAGGAATGGCTAGGATAGCAAGAGGAAAATTGGCAGCAGCAGTATCTAATGCAGGTGGTTTAGGCCTGGTAGGTACAGGAGGATTTACTGTTGATGAATTTAAGAAAGAATTAGCCATAGCCAAGGAAAATATAGAAGAAGGTAAGATCTTTGGAGTTAACCTGGTTTTAATTGAAAAGGATATAGAGGAAAAGATAGCTATAACCATAGAAGAAAAAGTTCCTGTAGTTACTATGGGAGCAGGAAACCCAGCACCTTACATGCCTCACCTATTGGAAGCAGGCCTGGTAGTTATACCTGTTGTAGGCAATACTAAGATGGCTAAGAAGGTTGAAACTCTAGGAGCTCAAGCTTGTATTATAGAAGGTATGGAAGCTGGAGGCCACCTGGGTAAGATGGGTTCAATGGCTTCAATTCTTCAAGTATCCCAAGCGGTATCAATACCAGTTATAGCAGCTGGTGGAATTGGTCACGGAGCTCAGGTATTGGCTGCTCAAGCTATGGGAGCTGGTGGAGTTCAAATGGGAACAAGATTTTTAGTGGCAGAAGAAACTGAAATCCACGAAAACTTTAAACAGGCCCTAATAGATGCTAAGGACTATGAGACAGACATTACAGGAGTTACAAAAAATGAACCTGTAAGACAGTTGTCCAACGATATGACCAAGGCTTATATAAAGAAGGAATTTGAAGGGGCGGATCCAAAAGAGTTAACAGACCTAGTTAAGGGATCCTTGGCCAGAGCTATTTTTGACGGAGATATAAAAACTGGTTCAATGATGGCAGGACAAATAGTGGGAATCCTAGATGAAGTTCAAACTGTAGATGAAATATTTGAACAAATGGTTAGAGAATATAAAGAAGCAAAAGAAAGTCTAGCAAATTCTAAGGATTTTTTATTTTAAGCTAAGCCTCCATTAGGAGGCTTTTTTTAAGGAGATAGTATGGAAATAGATAGGATTAAAAATATTTTAGACCAAAGAGAATCTAGCCCCCTGGGAGTAAAGTCAAAATTTGCAGTTCTGCTTCCTCTTTATTATGAAGAAGCTGAGGACAAGTGGTATATTATATATGAGAGAAGGGCCATGTCTCTTAGAAAACAACCTGGAGAAATTTCCTTTCCAGGAGGCCAGCTGGAGAAAAATGAGAGTTTTCAAGAAGCAGCTGTCCGTGAGACCATGGAAGAATTAGACTTGGCCCAGGACCATATAGAAGTCCTAGGAGAACTAGACTATATAGTGTCTAGTGAAAATTTAATAGTCAAGTGCTTTTTAGGCCAGATTAAGGATATAGACTTTAAAGATATAAGGCCTAGCCAGGATGAGGTAGATCATATTTTCAAGGTTCCTCTGGACTTTTTTATAAAGACAGATCCCTTGGTTTATTCTCTGCCTATGAAAATAGAACTAGTAGATGATTTTCCCTACTATTTAATTCCCAATGGTAAAGAATATGATTTTGCCAAGGGCAAGCACGAAATAATATTTTATCAATATGAAGACTATACCATCTGGGGATTTACGGCAAAGATGACCTGGGGCTTTATAGAAATAGTTAAAGAGTATTGGGAGGAAGTATGCAAGCGTTAAGTAATTTAAAAATATTGGATTTTACAACCCTGTTACCAGGACCCTATGCCAGTTTAAACCTGGCAGATATGGGGGCCCAGGTCCTAAAGATATCATCTGGGACCAGAAGGGACTTGGTTTTGGATAATGGACCTAAACTAAAGGATAAAGACATTACGGCCAATCAGGCCTGGCTTAATAGGAACAAGGATACCATGTTCTTAAACTTGAAAAATGAAAGGGCCAAGGAAGTTATAGAAAGGCTAATAGTAGAAGAAAAATATGACATTATTATAGAGCAATTTAGGCCAGGAGTTATGGAAAGACTAGGTCTTGGCTATGATGATCTTAAAGAGATTAATCCTAATATCATCTACTGTTCTATTACAGGCTATGGCCAGTATGGTGAGATGAGCCATAAGGCAGGCCACGATATAAACTTTGTAGCCAGAAGCGGTATAATGGCCCATTCAGGTAGAAAGGATGGGGGACCTAGCCTTACAGGCATGCAAATAGGAGATTTGGCAGTAGGTTCTATGAATTCTATTATAGGAATTTTAGCTGCTGTAAACTATAGAAATATGACAGGCCAAGGCCAGTATATAGATGTTAGTATGAGTGATGGTCTTGTGCCTTTTAACTCTCTAGATGGAAGTAACTTCCTAGTTTCAGGACAAGAACCTAAAAGAGAGGGAGAGCTTTTAAATGGGGGCAGCCTTTATGACTACTATGAAACCAAGGATGGAGGATATTTATCCATAGGGTCCTTAGAGCCAAAGTTCTTTAAAGGCCTATGTGAGCTTATCGATAGGAAGGACTGGATAGAAGAGGGCATGGCTCCTAAAAATCTAGAAGAGAGAAAAGAAGACTTGAGAAAGATAATTAAGTCTAAGACCAAAAGCGAGTGGCAGGCTATCTTTGACCAAGAGGATTTATGTATAGAACCAGTCCTAGGCCTGGATGAACTATTAAATGAAGACCAACACATTAAGGATAGAGAGTTGGTAATAGAGATGGAAGTAGACCAAGATACTAGGGTAAGACAGTTTGCCATGCCTATAAAGTTTTCAAAGACCAAGCCCCAATATAAGTTTATCGGCAAGAAACTAGGCCAAGATACCTTATCAATTATGGAGGATTTAGGCTATAATGAAGAGGAGATAGAAGACTTTAAAAAGGATGGATTATTTGACTAGGAGGAATGGTATGGTAAGAGAGATAGTTAGCCCAAGCGGCAAGATTAAGGTCTATAGAAATAATGAAGAGATTGACTTTGAGATTATTAGACCTCAGGCCAATAAATATATGGCCCTTAATGCCAAGGGGATGGAGGTTGAGGTTTTCCCAGAAGAAAACCTGGAAATCTGGATAGATTTAAAAGACTATGAGGTTGGTGAAGAAATCAACTGTCTAGTTGACAAGGGAAGCTTTGACATAGGACCAGGAAGTGAACACATGTATAATCTTTTAAAAAGAGAAGATTCTATAGTTCTGGGCATGGGGGCTTTTAATACAGAAAAACTAAATGCAAATTTAGAGGAGAACAAAAAGAAGTTTGCCTACCTAAATGACACTGATTATTTTCTTCCCTATGATACCTTTGAGGTTTATGAGGAAGACGATAGGAATTTAGGCTATAGCTTTATTGTTATGGATGACCCTAAGAAGTATAGGGATTTAGACATTAGAAGATACTTAATAATTAAGATTGCCTGGGAATACAAGGGGATGCACTATGCAGAAAATCTTGTATCAACCCTAACAGCTTTCGAATAATGATTATATTATAGGCTTATTGGGTACATATATCATGCGCGAGAATAGATTATAAAAAATTTGGGAGTTTGGCATGAATGATGTATTTCTAATTAAAAATATAAAACCTGAAAAGGACTATGATAATTTACAAAAGGTAAACTTTATAATAAATGGTATGGACGACGAGAATAGGGTTAGATATGTCTTGGATGCCATATTTCAAGAAAATAGCCTTTCTGTTGATAATGTGACCGTTAAATACAATGGGATACAAATGGAAATGGAGATCAAGGAAATACCTACCATATTAAAGTCACTGGTTACCAGGGATATTGATGTATATGGTATTTATGTATTGTATGATAATCAATAAAATAATATTTTGGAGGATTTTATGAACAAGGAATTTTTAGATGCAATGAATGAACAAATGAACTTTGAATTCGAATCAGCTTATATTTATAAGGCTATGTCAGCTTATTTAGCTAGACTTGATTTGGATGGTATGGTTCATTTTATGGACATGCAAGTAGAAGAAGAGATTATCCATGGAGATGATTTCAAAGTATTTTTACAAGACTTGGGCTATGATGTAAAATATAGACCTTTAGATCCAGGTGAAGGTGAATACAAGGATGTTATAGATGTATTCAAGTCAGCCTTAGAACATGAAAAGCTAGTTACTTCTAATATTAATAGACTTTATGACCAAGCTAAGGAAATTAATGATAGGAGGGCAGAAATATTTTTACAAACCTATATCCAAGAACAAATTGAAGAAGAAGATACATTTACAAAATTAGTTACAAAATTAGAGAGAATTGATGGAAATTGGCACGGTCTATATATGCTAGATGCAGAGCTGGGAGCAAGACCACAACCAACTCCAATGAATCCAGTAGAATAAGAGAAGGGGGCAACCCCTTTTTTTTATGACCAAGAAAACCTTTTCATTGGAATAAGCAGTACATTATGATATAATTAACATATACACATAGATTAGTGAAGGGAGATGAAAAATCATGTATGAAGCTAAAGTAAAATTAACTAATGAAGTAGGTTTACATGCAAGACCTGCCTCGTTGTTTATTCAAGAAGCAGTTAAATATTCTTCTGATATAGAAGTTATTAAAGATAACAAAACATATAATGGAAAATCAATAATGGGGATTCTTAGCATGGGAGCATCTAAAGGGGAAGAGATTACTATTAAAGCCTATGGAGATGACGAAGAAGAAGCAGTTAATGCCCTTATTGATATAATTACTAACAAATTAAAAGAATATTAAAATTATAAGCTGGTTAACCAGCTTTATTTTTTTATTTTAATAAAATATGTTAAAATGAGATGATAGGAAGAAGGTGATTAGGTGAAATTTTGGAATGAACTAACCACTCTAATATCTACCATAAGGATAGCTGATATTGTTGATATTCTGGCCATAACCTTTATTATTTATAAATTGATAATGCTGGTTAAGGAGACCAGGGCTGAACAATTATTAAAGGGACTATTTATAATATTGATATTTTCAAAGATAAGTTCTGCCTTTAATCTCTATACCTTAAATTGGGTTATTAACAATTTATTTACAGTAGGTATTGTGTTGGTTATTGTAGTTTTCCAACCAGAGCTAAGAAGGGCTTTTGAAAAACTAGGTAGATCTAATAAATGGTTGACTAATATTGTAAAAATTAAGGGCGAACAGTCTACATATAAGGCTGATGAAATAACCAATGCGGTGGCTTCTCTTGCAAGGCAGAAAATAGGAGCCCTAATTGTGGTGGAAAGGAATGTTGGACTTTCAGATATAGCTGAGACAGGTACCTATATTAACGGTTTGGTATCCAGTGAGTTATTGATAAACTTATTTATACCCAATACCCCTCTTCACGATGGAGCTGTTATTATCAAGGACGATAAGATAGTGGCTGCTGGCTGCTTTTTACCCCTTACATCCAATATGAACCTTTCAAAGGAGTTGGGAACCAGACATAGGGCTGCCATAGGTATAACGGAAAAAAGTGATGCTTTTGTAATCATTGTATCTGAAGAGACAGGTATAATTTCCACAGCTCAAAACAGTAATATATCAAGGCATGTGGATACAGAAACCCTTAGGGGCATGCTTTACAAGGTCTTTTTAGGAGAAGAGGATAGAAAAGATGAAATAGATGGAGGATTAAATGAAGCAATTAAAAAATAATTGGGCTGCCAAACTAGTTTCATTGATATTGGCCATTATTCTTTGGTCCTTTGTAATTGGAAGTGAGAATCCAACTATTAAAACAACCCTATACAATGTACCTATCACCATAGAGAATTCAGAAAAGCTAGATGATAGAGGCCTGGTATTGATGAATGACTATAAAAAATATACAGATGTAACGGTTAAGGGCAAGAGAAACCAGATACTTAATATAACCTCATCCCATATTAGGGTAATAGCTGATGTGGATAATTTTAATGAGGGAACCCACCTGGTAAAGATGAAATATGAATTTCCAGATGGAGTAAGCCTGGCCAATGCTCCTATGACCATGGATTTGGATATACAAAAAATAATTAAAAAGGATTTCCCTGTAATTATAGAAAACAAGGGTGAGTTGGGAGAAAACTATATTTTAGAAAGCATAGTTTCTTCACCTGAAAAGATAACTGCTATAGGACCAAGGTCTATCATGGAAAGCGTGGAAAAAATTGTGGCAGAATTTGACCTGGAGGGACTTAACAATAGTATAGTTACAAATGTTAATGTTTACCCGGTGGATAAAAACAATAAGTTTGTAAATGATTTAGACTTGGGACAAAACTTTGTAAACCTAAATGCTACTGTTTTAGAGATGAAGGAAGTAGACATTAAACCGGCCACAGTAAATGACCTGGATGAGGATATAAGATTAAAGAATATATCTATTATTCCAAACAAGGTTTATATAAAGGGAAATGTTAAGGAAGTTGACAAGGTAGAATTTTTAGAAACAGAAAATATTGATTTAAGTAAAATCAAGGAAAATAAAATAATTGACATTAAGCTTAAATTACCTGATAATATACTACTAGCCAGTGATAAGATAGACATTAAGGCGAACATCGAAATAGATAAGATGGAAGATAAGGAGATGGAAATCCCCCTATCTAGTATTATCATGAAAAATCTAAGCGAAGAAAGCAAGGTAGAATTTATAACCAAGGATAAGTTTAAGGTAAGACTAAAGGGCTATGAAGAGGATATAAAAAACCTAAAGATATCAGACCTTAGTGTATCAGTGGATATGAAAAATAAAATTCCTGGTGACTACACATTAACACCTAGCGTAAAAAGTGATAAGATAAGGGTTGTGAATGTGGAAGACATCAGATTGAAGATAATAGAAAAATAACGGAGGGAATTATGTCAGAAGTAAGAGTAAGATTTGCACCAAGTCCAACAGGATATGTTCATATAGGTGGTTTGAGAACTGCCCTATACAACTATTTATTTGCCAGAAACAACAAGGGTAAATTTATCTTGAGAATAGAAGATACAGATAGAACAAGACTTGTGGATGGGGCTTTAGAGAACCTAATAAATGTAATGAACTGGGCAGGCCTAGAATACGATGAGGGAGTTTATGTAGAAGACGGAAAAATCGTAGAAAAAGGTGATTTTGGACCTTATATCCAATCAGATAGGGTTGAGGCTGGTATATATGATAAATATATAGATCAACTAATCGAAGAAGGAAAGGCTTATTACTGTTTCTGTAGTCAAGATAGAATTGACAATTTGAGAGAACAACAAAAAGCTGATGGTTTAATGCCTAAGTATGATGGTTTATGTAGGGGGCTTACAACTGAAGACGCTAAAACAAGAATTGCCAATGGAGAAAAATATGTTGTTAGACTAAAGTTACCTGCTAATAAGGACATTGAGTTTAATGATTTAATCAAGGGTAAAATCTCTATAAATACTAATGACATGGATGACCAAGTTTTAATCAAATCAGATGGTTTCCCAACCTACCACTTTGCTGTAGTTGTGGATGACCACTTAATGGGAATAACTCACGTTGTAAGAGGAGACGAATGGATATCATCTACTCCAAAACACGTTTATTTATATGAAGCATTTGGTTGGCAAGCACCTACCTATGTTCACCTACCAACAGTTTTAGGTGAAGATGGTAAGAAGTTATCAAAGAGAAAGGCTGACGTTGCTGTAGAGGACTTTGTACAAAAAGGATATATAAAGGATGCTCTAATCAACTATATAGCACTAGTAGGTTGGTCACCAGCTACAAATGAAGAAATATTATCAAAAGAAGACTTAATAGAACAATTTAGCTTTGACAGGGTTTCAAAAACAGGTGGAACCTTTGACGTTAAAAAACTTGACTGGGTAAATGGTCACTATTTAAGAGAATTAGCTGATGAAGAAATAGCTAAGGAAATTAAACCTTTCCTAGTTGAAGCAGGCTATATTAAAGAAGACGTAAGTGAAGACTACATGTTAAAACTAGCTGAAACTTTTAAGACTGCTATAGACAAATACTCAGAAATAGTTGAAGAAGCAAAATTATTATATAGGGATGTTTCTGAAGAAGGATTCTTTGAAGAAGAAGCTAAGGAAGCTTTAAAAGCAGAAGAATCAAAACTTGTTCTAGAAGCATTCAAAAAAGAAATTGAAGAAAATGGTATAGACGATGAGCTTGCTCAAACAATTATGAAAACTGTTCAAAAATCATCAGGCATCAAGGGTAAACCATTATGGTTTGCAGTTAGATCAGCCTTGACAGGAGCTGTTCATGGTCCAGACCTTAAGAATACATTTGTTTTATTAGGTAAGGATGAAATGCTTAATAGAATAAACTATGTATTAGAAAATTTTTAGGTGAGATATGAAAGTTTATAATACGCTAACGAGAAAAAAAGAAGATTTTAAAACCATAGAAAAAAACAAGGTAAAAATGTATGTTTGTGGTCCAACTGTATATGACTATATTCATATAGGAAATGCCAGACCATTAGTTGTATTTGATACTTTTAGAAGATACCTGGAATACAAGGGAAACCAAGTAGATTTTGTCATGAACTTTACAGATATTGACGATAAGATTATCAACCGTGCCCAAAAGGAAAATGTTGATTTTAAAGAAATATCTGAAAAATATATAGGGGCTTTCAGGGAAAATGCCAGGGGATTAAATGTGGATGACAAGGCCATCCACCACCCTAAGGCAACTGAGCATATAGAGGATATGATTTCCTTTATAGCAGACCTTGAAGACAAGAGTGCTGCCTATGATTCTTCAGATTCAGTATACTTTAATATATCCAAGGCTAAAAACTATGGAAAACTATCTAGAAAGTCAATTGAGGACTTGGAGGTAGGTTCTAGAGTTGATGTCAATGACAACAAGAAGGATCCTATGGACTTTGCCCTTTGGAAAAAGCAAAAGTCACCTGATGAACCTGCTTGGGATAGTCCTTGGGGCAAAGGAAGACCAGGTTGGCACATAGAGTGTTCAGTTATGGCCAAGTGTACCTTGGGAGAAACTATAGACATTCATGGGGGAGGAGAAGACTTACAATTTCCCCACCATGAAAATGAGATAGCCCAATCAGAAACGCTTCACGACAAGTCCTTTGCCAACTATTGGATGCACAATGCCATGATAACTGTAAACAGGGAAAAAATGGCCAAATCCAAGGGTAATTTCTTTACCCTACATGATATAGAAAAGAAATTTGATCTTATGATAGTGAGAATGTGGTTGATATCAGCCCACTATAGAAGTCAAATCGATTTTTCTGTAGAGGCTATGGAGCAAATGCAAAGGGCCTATGACAGGTTGAACAATGTTAGAAAATTAATGGAAAGACTAATAGAAAACTCAAGTGTGGATGAGATGAGCGAGGAAGATGAAAAGCTTCTAGAAGAGATTAGGTCCTTTAGGCCTAAGTTTGAAGAGGCCATGGATGACGATTTAAATACAGCTAAGGCTTTAGCCTATATATTTGATATGTCGAGGCTACTTAATTCAAGCATAAGCGAGAAGACATCCAAGAGGGTTTTAGAAGAAAGTCTTAAGGAATTTTTACTTCTTTCAGATATTTTAGGAATCGCCTATAAGGACGATGAAATAGTAGATGAAGAAATAGAAAGATTAATAGAAGAAAGAACACAGGCAAGAAAAGATAAAAATTGGCAAAGAGCCGATGAAATAAGAGATTTATTAAAGGAAAAAGGTATAGAGCTAAAGGATACTTCAACTGGCGTTGTTTGGAATCGAGTTAAATAACAACCTTTAGTATGGAGGTTATTATGTCAGAATATATAGTTGGAAGAAATGCAGTCATAGAATACCTGTCTACTGATAAGGAAGTAGACAAGTTATATGTGCAAAAAGGAGACCTAAAGGGATCCATAAAAAAGATACTAGCCATGGCTAGTCAACAAAAACTAGTGGTTGTTGAAGTAGATAAGAGAAAATTAGACGAGATGTCTGAAGGAAGAAATCATCAAGGAGTCTGCCTTTTAGCCAGTGAATACAGCTATTATTCCCTGGATGAAATAATAGATAAGGCAAAAGGAAAAACTGATCCCCTAATAATTATCTTAGACCAAATTACGGACCCTCATAATTTAGGAGCAATTATTAGAACAGCTGAAGCAGCAGGAGCAGACGGGGTAATTATACCTAAGAGAAGATCTGCAACTGTAAATGCAACAGTCCATAAAACATCAGCAGGTGCTACAAGCTATATGAAGGTTTGTAAGGTGACTAATATCAATCAGAGTATTGAGAGATTAAAGTCAGAAGGCTATTGGATTTATGGAGCAGATGGAAGGTCTAGTCAAAAATATACAGATATAGACTATAGTGGACCTGTAGGCCTAGTTATTGGTAATGAAGGCCAGGGCATATCTAGTCTTGTTAAAAAGAATTGTGACCAGCTGGTTACCATACCTATGCTGGGCAAGACCGAATCATTAAATGCTTCAACTTCAGCTGCTATCTTAATATATGAAGTATTAAGAAGTAGAAATGTCAAACTATAAAGAGAAGTATTTAGTAGTAGACGGCTACAATATAATAAACAGCTGGGACGATTTAAATGAGCTAAAGAATTTATCATTGGATGATGCTAGGGAGAAACTAATAGACTATATGTCTGAGTTTAGGAGCTTGTCCGATGAAAAAATAATAGTTGTATTTGACTCGTACAAAAAAGAGGGGTCGGTAAGAACGATCATTAAGAGGAAGGGTATAGAGGTAGTTTATACTGAAGAGGATGAACTAGCCGATAACTATATTGAAAAACTCGTATCCAATAAGAAAAAATATCAGGAATACAGGGTAGCTTCTTCGGATTCAATAATACAGAGCATAATTTTAGGCAGAGGTGCCACTAGAATTTCTGCAAATGAATTATTGTTAGAATATAATCAGAAAAAATCCTCCACGTTAAGAAGGAATAAAAAACAATATTCCAAAAGAAATAAAAACATTGTTCAGTTAGATGATGAACAAATAAAAAAACTAGAAAAGTTTGAAAGGATTTTGAAAGAGGATAAATAAATGACAAAAAAAGTATTATTAGGAATGAGCGGGGGAGTAGACAGCTCGATAGCAGTAAAGCTTTTACAAGATGAAGGCTATGACGTATTGGGTGCTACAATGAAATTGACAGATGACAAGATAGTAAAGCACAATCATTTGCCAGAATCTATTTCTGATGCAAAGAAGGTAGCCAATGCTTTTAATATAGACCATATGGAAGTGGATTTTAAAGATGAGTTTAATAGACAAATCATATCCTACTTTGTTGAGGCCTATGAACAAGGAACTACACCAAATCCTTGTATTGTATGTAATAAACAAATTAAGTTTGGAAAGTTTTTAGATCTAGCTATTGATGAAGGTTGTGATTATGTTGCAACAGGTCACTATGCCAAGATAGAAAAGGATGAAGAAACTGGAAGATACTTATTAAAAAGAGCAGTAGATAATAAGAAGGACCAAACTTATTTCTTATATAGATTAAATCAAGATGCCCTATCTAGAGCCCTAATGCCTTTAGGTTATTATACTAAGGATCAAGTAAGGGAAATAGGTAAAGAAATGAAGTTGGAGATTGCAGGTAAGAAGGACTCAGAAGAAATTTGTTTTGTTCAACATGAAGACCATGGATCATTTATCTTAAGAATGAACCCAGATGCTGCATCACCAGGAAACTTTGTTGATGAAGAAGGAAATGTATTGGGCCAACACAAGGGGATCATCCACTATACAGTAGGCCAAAGAAGAGGCCTAGGAATCGCTACAGGGGAAAGGGTCTTTGTATCCAACATAAACCCTAAGAACAATGAAATAACTGTCTCTGACGTCGATTCTATAATGAAGACGACTGTTATAGTTAAGGATCTAAACCTAATACCTTTTGATAGTTTTGAAGGGGAAATGGAAGTTACTACAAAAATTAGGCACAGCATGATAGAATATCCAGCAAAGATAAAAATGTTAGATGAGGATACTATTGAAATTAAATTTGACTCTCCTGTAAGAGGACCGGCAAAGGGACAATCAGCAGTATTTTATGATGGAGACATAGTAGTTGGCGGGGGCTTTATAGTCGACTATAAATAGGTAAGAAAAGTTTAGGATTAATTTCCTAAACTTTCTTATAAAATTAGTTGACATTTATTTTTTATAGTAGTATAATCAATATTGTTGATGAGACAAGTTCCGTTAGCTCAGGTGGTAGAGCAACTGACTCTTAATCAGTGGGTCCAGGGTTCGAATCCCTGACGGAGCACCAAGCAAAGCGCTAAACTTACAGGTTTAAGCGCTTTTTTCTTTTGTCCTAAAAAGTCAAATATACTTGACAAT
>JASLJE010000040.1 GCA_030152565.1 Peptoniphilaceae bacterium | reverse complement strand
TGTAGTAGCTTCTACTCCAACTGTGTGACCGTATTCTGGATGGCCTGGTGTAAGACTGTTAAATTGTCTAAAGCCCTTTAGGTCTTCTATAGTTAAACCGTAGTCATATAGGTGAAGTAGTGAGTATAATAGTGCTGATCCATGTCCTGCTGACAGGATAAACCTATCCCTATTTATCCAGTTAGGATTCTTAGGATTGTGCTTCATAACCTGGTCAAAAAGAGTATAGGCCATAGGTGCTGCACCTAGGGGTAAGCCTGGGTGGCCTGAGTTGGCACTGTCTATCATTTCTGACGACAATACTCTAATTGTATTTATTGCTAAAGTGTTTTTATTCATAATGCCTCCTATAATATCGCGCATACTTAGTTAACTATACTTTATCATATTGTTTTTGTATCTTCAATTAAAGCAAAAAAAATAAAGGGTTTCCCCTTTATTATTTATTGGCATAACTTGCAGCCTTTAAACCGGCTATATTGCCCTCTCCAACTGCCTTTCCTATCTGATAGGGTAAACCTACCACATCGCCACAGGCAAAGAGTCCCTTAATATTAGTTTCCATATTGGCATCAACTTTAATGTGGTTACCATCAAGTTCAATACCTGGAACTAACTGGTCTGCACTTTTGGAGTCCTTTATTATAAAAAATCCATCTGCAAATATTTCTGAATTTTTACAAACTAGCTTACTGACCTTGTCCCTACCTTCAAATCCTAAAGGTTGGTCGTCAATAACAGTTATATTTTCATTTAATTTTATATCATCCTTGTAAAGATTAATAAAAATTGTAGTTTCAGCTATCTCACTTATAAAGTTAGCCTCTTCTATAGCCTCTTCATTCATGCCTATAACCACTACTTTTTTACCCCTGTATAGGGCAGCGTCACAGGTAGCACAATAGCTAACTCCAGCGCCGATAAAGTCCATTTCCTTTTTCAAAGGTTTTTTAACTTCCACACCACTGGCCACTATAACTGACTTGGCCTGGATCATATCCCCTGTTTTAAGCTCTAGGGCAAAAAAGTCGCCCATAGAGTAAACCCTTTGAATCTTTTCATCTTTTATCTCTATGCCTCTCTTGTCGGCATGGTCTAAGAAATTATCCATTAGGTCTTGGCCTGTCACCTGGGAAAAACCCAAGTAATTGTCTATGACTTCAGCTCTTTTAATCTTATTGCTTCCATCTTTTTTACCAAACACAAGAACTTCCTTATTTCTGGTCTTTGCATTAATTGCTGCTGATAAACCTGCTGGACCAGAACCAATTATTGCCACATCTAACATTTGTCTCTCCTACTTATGAGCTTCTAACTTGCTTATTATTCCATCTTTAGGTTGGAAACCTACTATCTCGTCTACTATTTCTCCATTTTTGAATATCTTCATTGTTGGAACTGCCATAATACTGTACTTAACAGCTAGGTTTTGACTCTCGTCAATGTCTACCTTATATACCTTGGCAAAGTCCTTAACTTCTTCAGATATTTGGTCTAGGATCGGTGACATCATCTTACAAGGTCCACACCATTCAGCGTAGAAATCTACCAAAACTAAATCTTCACTTTTTTCTACTTGTTCAACAAATTCGATTTCATTTAATACTTTCATATTTTCCCCCTAAGTTTTCTCTTATTATTTATCATTTCTTCGTGTTTTATATACCCAGCCAGGGTATATTACAAACATCTAATATTTAATATATATCATACATTATTTAAACGCAATTCCATTATATACTATAAGAGAGTAATTATGATATACTATTTCATAACAGATGACAGAAAATGAGGTGATTTTATGAAATCAAATGGAAGTAATGAAAAGAAACCACTATATTACTACTATATTATTGGTTTAATCCTATTAATTTTGTTAAATTCTATAGTTAAACCACTTTTAATAACTGATCCAGTTACAGAGGTTAACTACAATAAATTTATAGAGATGCTTGATAAAAAAGAAGTAATAAAAGTACAGGAAGACACTTATGAGTATAAATTTACAGCTAAAGATAAAGATGGAAAAGAAAAGTTATACAAGGTAGGTAAATGGAGAGACCCAGATATTACTGAAAAACTAGTAGATTCTGGAGCCAACTTCGGCACGGTAATCACCAAGCCGACCAACCCAATTATCTTGTTCCTACTTACTTGGATTCTACCACTTGTAATCATCTTTGGATTTGGTAGACTACTTACCAAGCAAATGATGGGTGGAGGTTCCAATGCTATGAGCTTTGGCAAGGCCAATGCCAAGGTCTATGTAAAGGCCCAAACAGGCAAGACCTTCAAGGACGTGGCAGGACAAGATGAAGCAAAAGAGAGTTTAATGGAAGTTGTAGACTTTCTACACAATCCTAAAAAATATGCAGAAATAGGGGCTGTTTCTCCAAAGGGAGTCCTTCTAGTAGGACCTCCAGGAACAGGTAAGACCCTTCTAGCCAAGGCAGTTGCAGGTGAATCTAATGTTCCCTTCTTCTCTATATCCGGTTCTGAATTCGTAGAGATGTTTGTCGGACTAGGAGCCCTTAAGGTTAGGGACCTTTTCAAACAGGCCAATGAAAAAGCGCCTTGTATTGTCTTTATAGACGAGATAGACGCCATAGGTAAGAAGAGGGATACTGCTGGTGTTGGAGGCAATGACGAAAGAGAACAAACCCTTAACCAGTTATTAAATGAAATGGACGGTTTTGATGGTTCTAGCGGAGTTATTATTCTAGCAGCAACCAATAGACCAGAAATCCTAGACCCAGCCTTGACCAGACCAGGAAGGTTTGACAGACAGGTTAGGGTAGAGCTTCCAGATTTAGCAGGTAGAGAAGCGGTTTTAAAAGTCCATGCCAAGAAGATTAAACACGTTGATGATATGAACTTTAAAAACATAGCCAGAATGACAGCTGGTTCATCAGGAGCTGACCTGGCAAATATTATAAACGAAGGAGCCCTTAGGGCTGTAAGGGAAGGCAGAAATGAAGTTACAGAAGCCGACCTACAAGAATCCGTAGAAGTTGTTATAGCTGGACAAAAGAGAAAGAATGCTGTTATTTCAGAAAAAGAAAAAGAAATGATAGCCTACCACGAGGTTGGACATGCCCTAGTTGCGGCTATGCAAACCCACTCAGCTCCAGTTACCAAGATAACCATCATACCTCGTACCTCTGGAGCCCTAGGCTACACCATGCAGGTTGACCAAGAGGAGAAGGTTCTTATGAGTAAGGAAGATCTCTTTAATGAAATCACCACTCTTACAGGTGGCCGTTCAGCTGAAGAGTTAATCTTTAATACCAAGACTACAGGTGCCTCAAACGATATTGAAAGGGCAACCAAGTTGGCCAGAGCCATGGTAACTAGATTTGGTATGACTGATGAATTTGACTTTATAGCCTTGGAAACAGTGACCAACCAATACTTAGGAGGGGATTCCCAACTACAGGCATCAGGTGGAACTGCTGAGCAAATAGATAATAAGGTAAGGGAAATAATTTCATCAGCCCACACTAAGGCCATAGATATTCTAAAGGAAAATATTGATAAGCTTCATGAGATTTCCAGATACCTACTGGAAAAAGAAACTATCAGTGGAGAAGAATTTATGGATATCCTAGATAACAAGTATGAGATTACAGATAAAAAAACTGATCAAGTAGTTGAAGATAAAGAAGATGAAGGCCAGGTCCAAGAAGGTCTTGACCAAGCTGATGAGACTTCTAATGATTAAGCTAATTAACAGCCTTCGGGCTGTTTTTTAATTGTATTTATAATATATTAATGATAATATATCAATATTAAAGATAAGGAGGCTAATTATGATTTATACAGTTACATTAAACCCGACTTTAGATATGATTGTCTATCTTGATGACTTAAATCCTGGCAGTTTACTACAGGTAAAGGCCAGCCATAAGTATCCTGGTGGTAAGGCAATTAACGTATCTAGGACCTTACATAATCTAAATATTCCCAGCGTTTCTACTGGCTTTCTAGGTGGATATCCAGGTAAGTTCATCTACGACTGGTTTGAAGAGAGAAATCTGGAACATTATTTTATCACAGTTGAAGAGGATTCTAGAACCAATATCAAGGTTAAGTCCCAAAAAGAAGAAACTATTTTAAGAGGTGTTTCACCCCATGTGCCAAAAGATGATGTGGATGACCTACTTTACTTTCTTTCCAGGGTTAGGGAAGGTGATATTATAGTTATGGGAGGATCTATTCCTGATTCTGTACCCAGTGATATCTACAGGAGGATAATTGAAATTTGCCAGGCCAACAAGGCCCACTTTGTAATAGACATCCCTCCAAAACAAACCTTGGATGCCCTTAAATTTGGTCCCCTTTTAATCAAGCCTAATATAGATGATTTGGCTAAAATGTTTGATAAGGAAGGCTTTAAAGACGAAGAAGATATTATTGAACACGGCTTAAAATGTATCAATATTGGAGCGACCAATGCTATAGTTTCCCTGGGAGAAGAAGGATCCTACCTATTTACCAAGGACGGTTCTGTCTACAGGTCCTATGGAGTAAAGGGAAATGTTGTAAATACCTTTTCATCAAGAGATGCCATGATAGGTGCCTTTATCGGCCTATATATGAAGCAAAATGATCCTGTATCAGCCTTTAAGATGGCTTCAGCATCAGCTTCTGCCACAGCCTTTGTTGAAGATATTGCAACCAAGGACGAAATTGAAGAAATTTATGAAAAAACCATAGTTAAAAAAATAAGATAGGGCCACTGATGTGAACCCTATCTTTTCTTATGTCTATTTATCTCTCTTTATTTCTTCTTCCTAAAACCTATAAAAAGTCCGAAAAGCCCCCAGGAATAAAGGGTCATAAGTCCTATAAAGCTATAGGCAAATCCATCTAGAGAGGACCAAAGCTTACTGAGTAAAAGCAAAGGCCTTAAAATATCCCAAGAATTAAAGCGTAAAAACCGTCCTATATAAATGGCAAGACCGGTTAGAAGCCCTACTACTATAAATAAAAGATAGGCCTTCTTCTTGTCATCTTCTCTAACCTCTTCATAGAAAATATAAAAAGACTCTAGACCATAGTAGTTGGATAAAACAAAGCCAAAGGCTATGGATATAAGCCTTAACCAGGCTTCCATATCCTTACTATATACAGTTTGATAGGCCTGGCTCTCATAAAAGACTTCCCCTCCCAGATGGATAAAATCTGTCACCATATAGATGGCATTGGGGAAGAAGAAAAGCCATAAAAGAAGATATATCAGTCTGGCCCACTTTTTTTCACTAGCCTTGTAAAGGCTGATAAAAACTAGGGGTAGTCCTGCTAGAAAAAGATTCCAATCCAACCATAGGGCTAGAAAATCAAAGTAGGAAAAAAATATTAGCAGGTTGACTAAACCATATAATAAGCTTATAAGTATAACCTTGCCATAGTCTTTTTTAAACTTCCCTATCATCATCTTCTCTTTCATAATTTACAATGGATACAAACTTTCCATCCTTGTTTTGTATTTTCCTCAGTCTCTTATCAAAGTCCAGCCTGGTTAGCCAAACCTGTCTATCACAGCCCATACACTGAAGTTTCACATCCACCCCAGTCCTTAAAATCTTCCACTTGTTTTCTCCACAAGGGTGGCCCTTTTTTAATTTAACTAGATCATTTACCTGATACTTCTTCATTTTTTACTCCTAATATATTGGTTTTTATATTATTTTCTTGTAAAAGTTTAAGAATTTTTGACCTTAAATATCTTTGGCCTTCTACCTGACTACCTGGCTGAGTATAGCCTGCAACTGTTACCGTATAACTAAACTCTCCCAGATTATCCACTCCAACTGTAACTGGTTTTTCAACATAGAAATCCTTGTCTATTACAGCCTGATCATAAATTTTATTTAAAAGTTTTTCCAAGTCTCCATAATTCACATTATTCCCCACAGTAAAGACCACATCTGATCTCATAGGATTTTTAGAGTGGTTAATTACCTTGTCTATAACTCCATTGGGGATTATATGAACCGACCCTGTAAATTCTTTTAGGGTAGTGGTCCTAAGATTTATATCTGCTACATTTCCTGTAGAACCAGCTATAGTTACCAAATCTCCTATATCAAATTGGTTTTCCAAAAGGATAAAGGTTCCATTTATCACGTCCTTAACCAGGGATTGGGCTGCAAAGGCTATGGCGATACCACCAACTCCTGCTGCCGCTATAATGGAAGAAGTATTTACTCCCAGCTTATCTAGAATCATAGTCGCTGCTATAAAGTAAATAACTATCCTCATAAGGTTTCTAGTTAGGCTTATTATGGTCTTAGCCTTAGACTTATTGGTTGTTTCTGGAAACTTATTAACTATCTTATCGCTAAAGATCCTATTTAACATGGTTACTAGAATCTTGGCTATAACTATGGTTATTCCTATAAATATTAACTTGCCCAACCAGGGAAAGTTTATTAAGATTTCGCTAAATTTACTCATCTACTCATCCTTTCTACACCTGTTTCAAAGAAGAGATACACTCCTGATTCATCTATAACGCTTGATAGAATCTTTGAAACATCCTGCTCTAAAATATTGTCATTTTCATAAATTCCAATTTTCTTATCTCCCACTAGGACTGTGGAGTTTTTTCTTATACTAAGGGCTTTCACGTCAAAGTCCACCCTAACTTCCTTGATTAATTCCAAGTTATTATCAAAGATTAAAAGACTATTTCCATCTACCAGGCAAATCCTGTCATCCTTAATATCCACTGCTTTAAAATTATGTATAAGTTTTTTATTTACTATATTATCCCTGTCTAAAAGGTAAATATAGCGGTTACTTATAAGGACATTTTTATTTTCTCCCATATAGTGGGACTTAATAAATAATTCATCAGCTGATTTTAACCTATAGTAATTGGTGTTTTCATCAAATAAATAAAAAGATGAAGTTAAAATACCTGAGTTCATGTCCATGCCTATTATACTGGTCAAGTTGTTAAGCCTATCATAGGCCAATAGGTTTTCATCAATCTCAAATTCTTCTAAAAGCTTAAAATCCTTGTCATAGATATAAACTATCCTACTAGTATAGATTAGATAGTTTTTACCCAGTCTTTCCACCTTCTTAATCTTGGCCTTGGCATTGAAGGTATCTAGGGTCTTGTCACTGTCCAGGCTGTATATGTTTATCCTGTTTTTTATGGATGTATAGGCCTTGCCATCTTCATAAAAGTGAACTATTTCATCTTCCTTTAGCTTTCTTACAAAGGATTCCTTGCCCTGCTTATTATAGCTTATTAATTGGTTTTTTTCCCTTACAATAGGTCTTCCCTGATCTATCCCAAAGTCTCTGGCCTTCTTGTCTATATTAATGTCCATGGCTATGTCATAGGACTTGGGGTTTTTACTCCTGTAGGTCCTATAAGCCAAAAATATAAGAAGGATAGCAAGGCCTATAATAAAAATCCTTGATCCTGATTTTTTAAAGTCTTTTTTTCTTACTTTTCTTTTTCTCTTTTCTTCCATACTACTTACCCTTATATTTTATTTGCACTATAAATAATAGGATGGCGCTCCATCCTACTTATCTTGGCATTTTATTGTCTATTTCAATTAACTCTATCTGGCCTTTTATTTTTTCAGCCTCCAGATATAGGTATCTATTTATCCTTTGAATATCTCTTATCTGTCTTTGTTGGCTAAACTTTTGCCCCCTCATTTTAAGATCTAGGTTTATCCTGTACTTGGGTTTTCTTATAAGGCTGGAATGATTCATTCCACCAGTTAAAACCTTGTTTAAATCCAGATAGTTTCTAGCTTCTTCTAGGTAATTATTGTAAAGATTATTTATCCTCCGGTCGTCCATATTGGACTTGGATAGAATTATATTGTCTGCCAAGGAGGCCTTCTTATTAAGTTTTTTATAGTTTAACATATCTATCTTGGAGTTTTTCTTCCTGAGATTCTCCTTTATTTCCTCAATTAGGTCCCTACCCTGGTCAATTATTTCAACTAGGTCCACTCTCTTTTTATTCAGTTGGTCTATTTTTTCCATAACATCCCCCTTTTATAGATTATATCATAAGAGGCAATAAAAAAAACTACTCAAATGAGTAGTTTACTTGTTTTACCTACTTTACTAAACTAAAGTATAAAAGTACTAAAATACCTAGTATTACCCTGTAATAACCAAAGACCTTAAAGTCGTTATTCTTGATGTAACCAAGGAATTTCTTAATAACCACATAGGCTACTATGTAGGAAACTATAAAGCCTAGTAGGATTAATCCCCATTGGTTAAGGCTAAGTCCCTTGGCTTTAACTATCTTTACCAGGGTTGCTCCAACCATGGTTGGTATAGCTAAAAAGAAGGAAAAGTCTGCCGCTGCAGTCCTATTTAAGCCAAGTACCATGGCTCCTATTATGGTAGAAGCTGATCTGGACGTTCCTGGAACTAGGGCCAAACATTGGAAAAATCCTATGCCCAAGGCTGTTGAAAAAGGAATATCAGCTGCTGATTCATACTTGTAGCTAGTCCTATTTCTATTCTTGTTTTCCATTAAAATAATAATTACACCATAAAATACAAGGGCTATGGCAACAGTTATCGGGTTCATAAGCTTTTCGTCTATCTTGTCATCAAATAAAACACCAATTATACCTGAAGGAATTATGGCTACTACAATCTTCAACCATAGGGTTACCGTTTCATTGTGGGTTAACCAATAGTAGAATTTCTTCAAATGCCTAAACTTAATACCTTTTTCTTCCAACTGTCTAGGGTACTTGCCATGGTCTAATTTACTCTTGGGAAAGGGGTTAAGTCTTTCAAAATAAATCACCACAACTGCCAGGATAGCTCCCAACTGGATTATCACGTTAAAGGCATTGGCAAAGTGTTCTGGTTGTAGCTTTACAAATTCATTTACCAGAATAAGATGTCCTGTTGAGCTAACTGGTAAAAATTCAGTCAGGCCCTCAACTATTCCTAAAATAATTACTTTTAATATTTCCAACATACTAATCTCCTCAATACTCTTCTAAAAAGCTGTGTTTTTCACCATCAATTGTATAGCCTAAAATAGCATCCACTGCAACATTTTCTGCAGATCTAAATATGTTGTGTTCTATGTTAGGATTGTCCTCTTTAAGCTCACTTATTAGCTTTTTAATATTTTTTCTTTGACTGTCATTTTTTTTCTTACTGATGGGACAGGCACAATCTAGGGGTATAATTCCCGTATTGTTCATCCACCTTATAATATGGTCTTCCTCTACCAAATAAAGGGGTCTTATTAGTTCCAGCCCTTCAAAGTTTCTACTCTTTAGCTTAGGCATCATGGCCTTGTAATTACCGGCCCACAAAACATTTAAAAGAGTTGTTTCTATAACGTCATTATAGTGATGGCCCAGGGCCAGCTTATTACATCCCAACTCTTCCACCTTAGAGTATAAAAACCCTCTTCTCATCCTAGCACACATATAGCAGGGATTCTCCTTGGCTATTCTCTCTGTTACTTCAAAGACATCTGAGTCAAATATCTTGACTGGTAGGTCCAGGTAGGAACAAATATCTTCTAATTTCTTTCTATTTTCAGGACTATAGCCTGGGTCCATGGCCACATATTCTACAGTAAAGTTAACCTTACTATATTTTTGTAGGGCCTGAAGCATCTTGGCCAAGATCAGACTGTCCTTGCCTCCTGATATGCCAACAGCTATCCTGTCTCCCTCTTCTATGAGTTCATATTCGCTTATGGCCTTCATAAACCTGGCATAGGTATCCTTCCTATACTTTTTTTGTATAGACCTTTCTATCTCTATTAAATCTATGGCCTGAGCCAGATAATCTTTTTCCAACTTATCACTCCTATTTTTCATGGTAAAAGAAAATATACATCATCTGATGTATATTACTTAAGACTCCATTATATATTATAACTGGAATTTATGTAAAGATTATAAATTTTTTGTAAGATTCTTTTTGCTTGTAACTATTTTAGTCTTACTCATCTTCTCATATGATAAAATTCTATTTTTTTTCATAATATTAATTAAAAGAGACAGGGCCCAGAAAAAATAAATAGCTAAAAAGATAAAATATAAGCCTAAATAAATATAGGCCACATTAGTTGATATCTTCAATCCCTGGCCTTGGGAAAATAGTTTCGAAAAATAGTCCATATAGGACCTGGCAAATATTGGTGGTAGGTAAAGTAAACAGTATCTTTTAACCAGCTTGTAAATCCTTGGTCTCTTGCCATCCAGATCAACAACTCTTATACCTACCAAGGCTTTCCCTAAACTAAATCCTTTAAAAATAAACTGTATTAAAACAAAATATATAAAAACCTTGCTTAGTTTGAATAAAATATTTTCACTTGTATTCCCAACTCTTGTAATTAGGTAGATTTTACTTGCAAAGCTTATAAAAATCCAGTCAATAAACAAGGCTAGTCCTCTCCTTATAAAACTTATCTCTTCAATCCTTTCCTGGTCTAGCCTATCAATATATTCTTTATCGGGTAAGAAAAAACTGAAAATAGGAGCTAATTTATAGCCTAAATACCCTCCTAAACTATTATTTATCAAATCATTAACATCGGCTAATCTATAGGGTCTAGGATAAATAAAATAAAGTCCTGTCAGTTGGGTTAACTCAAAAAATAAAGATAGTCCAAAGGAAAATAAAACAGTTTTTTTTAAAGATAGGTTAAAGTAATACCTAAGATATACTCCAAAGGGAAACAATAAAAGTATATTAAAAATAGGCTCCAAAAAAACTATTTGCTTCATAGCTGGTCTATAAGTTGCAGGGTTTTTTAGATCTAATACTGTCCTATCTAAAAATCTTACTACAGTATAAAATGGCCTAAATTCAATTATTTTACCAGTGTAGTTGACTACTTCCTCCTTTGGTGGAAGCGGTAAAATAACTAAATAATATGCTGTTAGTAAATAAAATATAAAACTATATAAAATAAAGGCCCTTAGGATATTAAGCCTTCCATACCTTCTGTATTCTATTACTAAAAGCGGCAAAGATAAAAGAAGGGCGATAAAAGGAAAAGTTATAATAGCCGCCTTTATGGGAAAATAATAAGCTTTCATTTTCTTCCTCCTTAGTTTTTCTTGATTGTATAACTTTATAAATCCAAGTATATCAGCTTATACTTTTTTGGTATTTTCTAGTATAATTTTAACAAAATAAGACCATTACTGGTCTTATAGTGATTTATAGATGTCTTGTAAGTATCTTTGTATTTCTACTTCCATGGCCCAGTCGCCTATGCCCCTATCATATTCTTTTTCAATAATATCACTTAGGATCTTGGTAGCATATTCTATGGCCTCTTTTAAACTGGCATCTCTTTGAAGTTTTCCTATAAGAAGGGATGAAAATACATCTCCTGTTCCCCCCATCATAATAGGTATGTGTCTATAGGAAACTCTAAATATTTTTTGGTCTTCATCAAAACCGTAAACATAGTGGTCCCCATCCAGGTTTACACTTGTTATAGCCACCCTCTTGGCCCCAATATCTCTTAATCTATGTAACCATCCTTCAATTGTAGCTTCATCTATTCTTTCAGGATATTCCTCTTCTAAAAGAAGGGATAGTTCAGTAAAGTTTGGAACTAGAAGATCGGCCAAACCTATCATTTCCCTATAGGCCTTAACCATGTCTTTTGATAGACCAGGATAAACCTGTCCTCCATCTCCCATAATAGGGTCTACCACAACAAAAGGTTTCTTGTCATGTTTATCAATTATATCCCTTACTATGGCAACCTGGTCCACATTTAGCATTATGCCTGTAGCTATAAGGTCAAAGTTAAAGTCATGCTTGTCCCACATTTCCTTACTGTCTTTCATATAGTCTGTAAGGTCCTTGACCACAGCCTCGCCATAGCCAAAATTATTTGACACTAGGGCTGTTGGAAGATAGCTTAATCTAGCCTCCATGGTTGATAGGATAGGAATCATAGCAGATAGGGCAACCTTGCCCACTCCTACAAAATCTGACACTAGTAAAATTTCATTCTTTTTCAAATTAGTCACCTCTCTATGACATTATAAACGATTATCAAGTATTAATATACTATATTATAGGGAATAATTTCAATAAGAAATTCCCCTAAGGGAATTTCTTAAAAGGCTGTCCAACCTCCATCTGCCTTGATAACACTTCCATTAATAAAACTTGACTCATCAGAAGCTAGAAATAAAAAGACATTGGCTATGTCTTCTTTTTCACCTAGGACTGGAAGGACCTCAAATCCCTTCATAAGCTTGGTTAAAACTTCATTGTTAGGACTGTCCACCTTCTTGCCTATATCTGTGTTTATACTGCCTGGAGCAACTGCATTACACCTGATGCCTTTGTCTTCATAGACAAAGCCTATGTGCTTGGTCATGCCTACCAGGGCGTGTTTACTAGCCACATAGGCCATGCCACCTCTACCTCCATAAAGGCCTCCCACTGAAGCTGTATTAATTATATTTCCCTGGCCTTTTTCTATCATAAAAGGAAGGACCTTTCTAATCAATCTCATGGGGGCATTAAGGTTTATATCCATAACCCTTTCCCATACCTGGTCAGTCATATCATGGGCTGATAGGTAATTGTCTAAAACTCCAGCATTGTTTACTAGAATATCTATTTTGGAAAACTTTTCTATACAATAGTCTACTATCCTGTCTATATCCTCTTCCCTGCTAACATCTCCTTCTAAAGGGTATATGCCTCCAGCTAAATCCTTGGCCTCTTTTTCAACTTCCTCTAATCTGTCCATCCTCCTAGCCACTATGACAACCTGGGCTCCTTCCTCAGCAAATCTTAGGGCTGTGCTTTTTCCTATACCTGAACTAGCACCTGTTATTATTGCAACCTTGTCCTTAAGTCTCATTTTATTCTCCTTTCTACCCCTTATTTTCTTTATACCCCTGTCTAGTTTTATTAGCCAATAAAAAAAGAAGACCAAGTCTTCTTATTTGTGGTAGGGCTCATTTCTATTTATTTTATAGGCCCTATAGATTTGCTCCAAGAGAATCACCCTCATCAACTGGTGGGGAAAGGTCATCTTGGAAAAGGACAGCTTAAAGTTGGACCTGGCCTTGATTTCATCGCTTAAACCATAGGAGCCTCCTATGATAAAAACTATGTCTGAATAGCCTTCCAAGGCTATTGCCTCTATTTTTTGAGCCAAGTCTTCACTATCTATATTTTTTCCTTCTATACAAAGGGAGATAACATAGGCCTTATCCTTGATCTTGGCCATAATCCTCTCTCCTTCTTTTTTCTTAACATCCTCTATTTCCCTGGCTGCCAAGTTTTTATTCTTGCTGGTTTTTTCTTCTCCAACCTCTATTATGGTCAGGTTGGCAAAGGCCTTCATCCTTTTAGAGTATTCTTTTATAGCATCTGTAAAGTATTTTTCCTTAATATTTCCAACTGTTATTATACTAATATTCATTTAGTGTAGTTTCCTCCAATATCAAAAATTTTACTAGGCCTTAATTTGGGTGCCGTAACTATTTCTATATCCTTGGCCGTGTCTATGCCCAGTCCAGAAAGATTGCTATCAACTGTCTCATAGGCCAATTGATCCAAATTATTCTCATCGCTTAAGTGGGCCAGTATTATTTTTTCTTCCCTGGCCTTGACCAAGTCTGCCAAAACATCCTTGGAAACTTCATTGGATATATGGCCGTGGTTGGATAGGATCCTATCTTTTAAATACCTGGGATAGGGACCATTTTTTAACATGTCTATATCGTGATTGGCCTCTATATAATAAATATTAGAGTCCATTATATTATCTTTCATATCCTGGGTAACAACCCCAGTATCTGTTAGAACTGTTATCTTCTGCCTGTCTTGATAAAAAACATAGGCCACTGGATCAGCTGCATCGTGGTGGGTGCTAAAGGCGTGTACATCCACATCCCTAAAAGAGAAAAATGTATTGGACTTGAAAACAAAAATGTTTTTAGGTTCAATATTTCCTATAGTTTTTCTCATAGCCAGCCAGGTCTTTTCATTGGCCAGGATGGGAAGGTCATAGCGCCTGCTAAGTACACCTACTCCCTTTATGTGATCCATATGCTCATGGGTTACAAATATTGCGTCTAGATCCCCTGCTGATTCCCCTATTAAATTCATTAATATTTCAATTTGCTTGCCACTATGGCCTGCATCTATCAATATCTTTGACTTGTCTGTTTCCAAAAAAACACTATTTCCCTTAGAACCAGATGACAATGAACATATTTTCATATAAACCTCCATAAATACTACCCTATTCTAACATATTAAAGATAAAATGTATTCTTATCTTTCTTTTATCAGGCCTACATACTATAATTAACTTGATAAGGAGTTATTATGCAAATATTATTGGTTTCACTTCTAGCCTGGTTTATAGCCCAGTCTAGTAAGTTTATTTATTACTACCTACTCTATAAAAAAGTTAATTTCAGGACCTTTTATGCCTCTGGAGGAATGCCTTCTGCCCATTCGGCCTTTATATCCTCCATCTGTATGCAGATAGGTCTAATAGATGGTTTCCAGTCTACCAGCTTTGCCCTAGCTGCTGGAATAGCGGGAATTGTCATATATGACGCCATCAATGTGAGAAGGGCTGTTGGCCTTCAGGGACAAACTATCAATCTACTTTTAAGCTATATAGACGAGAATGATGACCAGCAGATTAAGAAACTCAAGGAGGTTATGGGCCACACTCCTTCGCAGGTTTTAATAGGGACTTTACTTGGGATCCTCATAGGATATCTTGGTTATACATATATATATTAGTTGATTATTTATTTTCATAATTGTATAATATATAGGAATTAGGGGAGTAGCTAATTAATATTTAGTCGTCATTACGGATTATTCCCGGCTAAATACCGCAGAGGAAGCAAGACCTAAGTTTAGTAAAGCTAGACTTAGGTCTTTTTTATATATATTACTAATGGAGGAAGATATGAATTGGTATGGCAAAAAGCCAAAAGAAATTGAAAGTGAACTAGAGACCAGTATAGAAAAGGGTCTTACCAGTCAACAAGCAGAAGAAAGAATTGAAAAGTACGGAGAAAACAAGTTAAGTGAAAGCAAGAAGAAGCCTTTTTATAAAAAGTTACTAGAACAATTACTAGATCCTATGGTTTTAATCCTAATAGTGGCGGCAGTTTTATCATCTCTGGCAGGAGATCTTATAGAAACCATAATTATTATAGCCATCGTTATTTTAAATGCCACCATGAGTCTAATCCAAGAAGGCAAGGCTGAAGACTCTGTAGCAGCCCTACAGAAAATGTCTTCTGCTGATGCCAAGGTTCTAAGAGACGGCAATAAGACCTTTATCAAGTCTGACAGGTTGGTACCTGGAGACATAGTATATCTGGAAACTGGGGACATAGTACCTGCAGACCTAAGATTAATTGAAAGTTCCAATTTACAAATTGATGAATCATCTCTTACAGGAGAGTCTGTTCCAGTAAATAAGGACTACTCTGTAAACTATGATGAGGAAGTACAAATTGGGGATAGGAAGAACTACTGCTATTCATCAACCATAGTCACCTACGGTAGGGCAGTTGGAGTGGTTACAGAAACAGGCCATGGAACAGAAATTGGCCATATAGCAACCAAGATCCAATCCTATGAAAATGAGCAAACTCCCCTACAGGAAAAACTTAATAAACTGTCTAAAATCCTGGGTATTTTAGTTATAGCCATATCTATTTTAGTTTTTGTCATAGGCCTACTTAGACCTGACATGGATATTTTAGAAAGTCTTATGACGGCAGTTTCCCTATCTGTAGCAGCCATACCAGAAGGCCTGGCAGCTGTTGTTACCATAGTTTTATCTATCGGTATGAATAGGATGGCCAAGAAAAATGCCATAGTAAAAAAATTATTGGCAGTTGAAACCCTGGGTACAACCACTGTTATCTGTTCAGATAAGACCGGTACCCTTACTCAAAACGAAATGACTGTTACCAAGGCCTTTGCCAATGGTAAGGAATATGATGTAGATGGAACAGGCTATGATCCAAATGGACATATAGCCTATAAGGAAGAAGAAATAAGTATTCAGGATGAACTTGAAATGAACAATCTTGTCCATGCCTGTATGTTGAATAATGACTCAAAATTAATAGTGGAAGAGGGAGTTTACGGCATAGTAGGAGACCCTACTGAAGGAGCCCTTATAAGCTTTGGTGAAAAGACTAAGCTTAAGCAAGAAGACCTTAACCAACAATTCCCAAGGATAGCTGAGCTTCCTTTTGACTCAACTAGGAAAATGATGACTACCTTCCATGAAAACTACTATCCTGATGCCTATGTAGCCTTTACCAAGGGAGCACCTGATATAATTATAGACAGGTGTAAATATATCCTTAAGGATGGTCAGGTTGTAGACTTTACTGATGACCTAAAGAAAGAAACCATGGAAATGAATAGCCGCTTTGCTAAATCAGCCCTTAGGGTTTTGGCCTATGCCTTTAATAGACATGATAGCCTACCTGACCAGCTGGAAAGTGATAATATAGAAAAAGACCTTATCTTTATAGGACTTACAGGTATGATAGACCCACCAAGACCAGAAGTTAGGGAAGCTATTAAGGAATGTAAGAGCGCTGGAATTCTTCCTATTATGATTACTGGTGACTATTTGGATACTGCCCTAGCCATAGCCAAGGATTTAGGTATAGCAGAAGATGATGACCAGGCCATGATGGGTAAGGACCTAAGCCGCCTATCCGAAGAAGAAATTAGGGAAATTGTTAAACACAAGAGAGTCTTTGCCAGGGTTTCCCCTGAAAACAAGGTTCAAATTGTAACAGCCCTTAAGGATAATGGTGAAATAGCAGCCATGACAGGAGATGGGGTAAATGATGCTCCAGCCATAAAGAAGGCTGACATTGGTATAGCCATGGGAATTACAGGTACAGATGTGGCTAAGAACACAGCTGATGTAATTCTTACAGATGATAACTTTGCAACCATAGTTGAGGCAGTAGAAGAGGGTAGAATAATCTATTCTAATATTAAGAAGTTTGTATCTTTTCTTCTATCCTGCAATATGGGAGAGGTTATAGTCATGCTTGTTGCCATGTTGGCAGGGGCTCCTGTACCTTTAACAGTTATCCAACTACTATGGTTAAACCTAGTAACTGACTCCTTCCCAGCCCTAGCCCTAGGTGTTGAGCAAGGAGAAAAAGACATTATGAGTGAAAAACCTAGAAATCCTGGAGAATCTATCCTGGACAAGGAAATGAGAAATAGTATTATAGTTCAATCTATAGCCATTGGAGTAGCTACCCTGGGAGCATTTTTCCTAGGCCAACACTACTTCTTCCCTATAGATCCATCCATGAATGAAGCAGCTAAATTACACGCTTTAAATGGGGCTAGAACCATGGCCTTTGTAACCTTGGTTTTTGCTGAACTACTTAGGGCCTTTTCTGTAAGGTCTAACAAGTATACTGTTAAGGAACTAGGACTTTTCACCAACATGCACTTGGTTAAGGCAGTTCTACTAGCTGTAGTTTTAATGGTTGTTATTCTTTATATACCTGCTTTAGAGGTTATATTTGAAACAGTAAACCTAGGTGTAAAGGAATGGATAGCTGTTCTACTACTTGCCTTTGTACCATTTACAGCAAGTGAAGTTCACAAGATAATAAAAAGATAAATAAATAAAAATATAGTATAATGTTTAGTATTGTAAGAATCCTAAGTTTTCTTAGGATTCTTTTTATGGAGGTATTATGGAAAATTTAATTTATACAAACTTAGAAAATGCATCCTTTATTATGCTTTTGGCAGCCATTGCCCTAAGCCTTTATGTCCTTTCTAAAGGAGCAGATCTATTTGTAAATCAAGCAGTGGGTATATCTGTAAAGTTTAATATACCAAAGGTAATAATTGGCGCTACCATAGTCAGCCTGGGAACCACCCTACCAGAGGTTACTGTATCATCAGTTGCAGCCCTTAAGGGAAATGCTGACCTAGCCATAGGTAATGCCATAGGTTCTATCATAGCTAATACAGCCTTGATCATAGGGGTTGCAGCCCTGATAGGAGATATGAAAATAGACAAAAAGTCAGTTATGTTTCAATTTATCACCCTATTTATATCTATGATTGTCTTTAGTATTATGGCTATAAATAAAGTAATAAAACCTGGTATGGGAATTGTGCTTTTAGTAATTTTAGCTATCTACTCTATTATTTCTACCAAGAGGGGCAAGGACCAGGCCTCAGAAGTAGATGATATGGAGGTTAACAATGATCCCTTTATCAAGCAGGCCCTTCTCTTTGTCCTAGGTATAGCCCTGGTTGTGCTTTCTTCCAAGGTTCTTATTCCTACCATTGAGATAACAGCCCTAAGAGTGGGCATTCCCCAATCTGTTATTGCAGCAACCTTAGTTGCCTTTGGTACCAGTCTACCTGAGTTGGTAACAGCCATAACAGCTGCTAGAAAGGGCCATCCTGAACTAGCTGTAGGTAATGTTTTAGGGGCGGATATATTAAATATCCTATTTGTAATAGGCCTGTCATCCATCTTTAGTAAGACTGGACTTATAGTGCCAGACCAGTTCTTTAGACTGGACATGCCGGTTATGTTCTTATCTGTTGGCTTCTTCTTTATAGCAGCTATCAACAAGGGAGAAAAGGTATCTAAACTAGAGTCCTTCATCCTTATAGGCCTATATTTTGGCTATTTAATAATAAATTATATATAAAAAAAGGGAGTATATACTCCCTTTTACCTTATCTTATATAGCTATACCTAGCCTTTTGTAAAGCTAGGTATATTTTTTACTGTCTAAGTTCTCTTTCCATTATTTCAAGTTCTTTTCTAAACTTCTTTAGAATCTTCTTTTCCATCCTGGAAACTGTCATTTGACTAACGTCCAACCTTTCAGCTATAGCTATCTGGGTCATCTTGTCAAAGTATCTATAGACTAGGATTTGTCTTTCGACCTCGTCCAATTTTTCCATGGTATTTTTTATAAAGTCCATGGTCTCTATAGATTCATAGTTCTTGTCCTCTATTCCTAGTAAGTCTCCCATATTAACATCCCTGTCGTCATTGTTGGGATCCAGGGTCTTGTCAAGTGATTGGGGAGCATAGACTTGAGATGCCTCCATAGCCTCTATAACCTCTTCAGACGATATTTCCAAGTGTCTTGCTATTTCATCTACAGTTGGGGTTCTTTGAAGCTCTTGAGCTAAATCTATCTTAGCTATATTAACCTTTTTCGATAACTCTTGTATTCTTCTAGGAACTCTAATGACCCAACCCTTATCTCTAAAGTATCTCTTTAATTCTCCAACTATAGTAGGTGTGGCAAAGCTGGAAAATTCATATCCCTTATCCACGTCAAACCTATCTATAGCATAGATTAAACCTATTGAGGCCACTTGGAATAGATCGTCGTACTCTATCCCCTTGTTAACATATTTTTTGGCCAATATTTCAGCTATATAAAGGTGGTGTTCAATTAATCTATCTCTAATTTTTTTATCCTTCGTGATACTGTACTCTTTAAACAATTTTTTTACTTCTTGATTGGTCAGTTCCTCACGATTTTTTTTATCAAGATTAGTCATATAAATTCCTTTACTTATTTTTTACTATTGTTATAGAATCCCCTTCTGTTTTTATATCATCTGTCAAACATAGTAGTATTTGTTGTTTTAATTTCAATTCTTCTGTAACTACAATATCTTCAAATATATTCTTATCTGCCTTGACCTTGATTTCCATCTTGTCTTCAAATAAGTAGTAGTCTATCTCTACCTTGTCATCATTGTAAGGTATAACATAATTGACTATTTCTGATATGGAAACCTTCAGGTCTTCCACAGCTTCCAAGTCAAAGTCTAATATGCTTGCCATAGATGATGTTGCCAATCTTACTGTCAATAAATATTTCGGGTTACTTGGTATATTAATCTTTACTTTTTCCATGTTAATCCTCTAAGTTAAATATTTGATCTAATTCAGTTATATAGAATAACTTTTTAATGTTCTTTTTAGCATTTTTTATATATATTTGATTGTCTTTTTCCTTAACTCTCTTATAAACTGAAATCAATACACCCAAACCTGTTGAGTCTATATAATCCAAGTCGATAAAGTCAAAAACTATATCCTTGTCTATATCTTCATATTGGGCTAAAACTTCCTCTCTCAACTTAGCTATATTATTTATATCTAAGTCTCCAGATACCTTTACATATAGTTTGTCAGTTTCGTTAAACTCGATGTTAAATAGCATTTTTTACTCCTAATCAATATCTTCAATATACTTGGTCATGGCTACAATCTTATCATCATTAGCCTTTACGTCCTTTAGTTTTACTCCTTGAGTATCCCTACCTTGGGTTGACACATCCCTCACATTTAATCTGATCACATCTCCCTTGGCAGATACAAGGATTATTTCATCCTCCATATTAACCAATTGTGAAGCTGCAACCCTACCTGTTTTTTTGGTTATCTTATAGGTTTTAAGTCCTTTACCACCTCTGTTTTGTACCTTGTAGTTGGTTAGTAGGGTCTTTTTACCATAGCCTAGTTCTGAAACTACTAGAACATACTTGTTCTCGTCAACCAGACCCATGGAAACAACATGGTCGTCCTCATTTAATCTAATCCCTATAACCCCTTGGGCTGATCTTCCCATAGGTCTTACATCCATTAGGGCAAATCTTATGGATTGTCCCTTTTCAGTAACTATAAGGATTTCTGTATCTTCCTTAGTGTATTTAGCAGCTACTAGTTCGTCATCATCGACCAAGGTAATAGCCCTAACTCCACTGGTTCTTATATTTTCAAATAAGGAGGCCTCTGTTCTCTTAATTGTACCATTCTTAGTCAACAATACAATATAGTTATCTTCATCTATCTCCTTAATAGGAAAGACTGCAGTAACTCTTTCATTTGCCTCTAATTGTAGAATATTGATTATGGCTTGGCCCTTAGCCGCCCTTCTACCCTCTTGGATTTCATAGGCCTTCTTACTATAAACTCTACCAAAGTTTGTAAAGAATAGTATATTGTCATGGGTTGAGGTTATAAATAGGTTTTCTACAAAGTCATCTTCCTTGGTAGTAAGTCCCATAACCCCCTTGCCTCCTCTGTTTTGTACCTTGTAGGTATCAGCAGGAAGTCTCTTGATATAGCCATCTCTAGTCAAGGTTATTAGTACTTCCTCTTCCTCGATTAAATCTTCTATATCTATTTCTCCAAGATCTGGCTTGATTACTGTCCTTCTCTCGTCATCAAATTTTTCCTTTACTTCTAAAAGTTCATCCTTAATCAATTGTAGTAGGACATCTTCATGGTTTAAGATTTCCTTCAAACCAGCTATAGTCTTTAAAAGCTCTTCATATTCTGCATCTAGCTTTTCTATTTGCAGACCTGAAAGTCTTTTTAACTGCATGTCCAAGATGGCTTGACCTTGTAATTCACTAAGGCCAAACTTTTCAGTAAATTCTTTTTTAATTTGTTCGTCATCATAGTTGGATCTAATTATTTTAATTATCTCATCTATATGGTCTATGGCTATCCTAAGTCCCTCTACAATGTGGGCCCTAGCTTCAGCCTTATTTAAGTCAAATTGTGTCCTTCTAGTAACAACTTCTTTTTGGTGTTCTATATAGTAGCCTATTAATTCCTTTAAGTTAAGTACTCTTGGAACTCCGTCTACTAGGGCAAGGTTGATAATACCGAAGGTGGTTTGCATTTGAGTATACTTGTAAAGATTATTTAAGACAACATTTGGATTAGCGTCTCTTTTTAACTCAATTACAACCCTTATTCCCTTCATATCAGACTCATCTCTTATATCTGATATGCCTTCTATTCTCTTTTCCTTTACCAGGTCTGCAATCTTAATAATTAGGTTGGATTTATTAACCTGATAAGGTATTTCTGAAATTATTATTCTATGCTTGTTCTTGTACTCTTCTATATTGGCTACAGCCCTTAGCTTAACCTTACCTCTACCAGTCTTGTAGGCGCTTACTATCTCAGATTTACCCCTGATTTCTGCCCCTGTTGGAAAGTCTGGTCCAGGTATATATTCCATAAGTTCGTCTATGGTTATATCTTCATTGTCCATATAGGCGATACAGCCATCTATTACCTCTCCCAGGTTGTGGGGAGCCATATTGGTAGCCATACCTACTGCTATACCTGAAGATCCATTTACCAAAAGGTTAGGGAATCTTGCTGGTAGAACAACTGGTTCTACTTCTTCTTCGTCAAAGTTTGGTTGGAAGTCAACTGTATCCTTGTTGATGTCCCTTAACATTTCCAAGGCCAACTTGGTCATCTTAACTTCCGTATAACGCATGGCTGCTGCCCCGTCCCCATCTATGGAACCAAAGTTACCTTGACCATCAGCCAGTGGATACCTGGTTGAAAAGTCTTGGGCCAATCTTACAACAGCCTCGTAGATAGCACTGTCGCCATGAGGGTGAAAACGTCCCATTACATCCCCTACTAGTCTGGCTGACTTTCTATGAGGCTTGTCTGGCATTAGTCCTAGGATTTGCATTCCGTATAGGATTCTCCTATGAACTGGCTTTAAACCATCTCTTACGTCTGGAAGTGCCCTAGACACAATAACCGACATGGAATAATCCAAATAGGAGCTTTTCATTTGTTTTTCTATATCTGTCTTAATTACATTTGTATGTTCTTGATTAATTTCTGTCATCTTTCACTCCTATGCATCTATATTCTTAACGTACTTAGCATTTTCTTCAATAAACTGTCTTCTAGGTTCTACCTTGTCACCCATAAGAGTTGAAAATGTTTCATCTACTGTCAAGGATTCTTGGTCTATCTTGACCTGTAGTAGGACCCTATGGTCAGGATCCATGGTTGTTTCCCAAAGTTGCTTGGCGTTCATTTCACCCAGCCCCTTGTATCTGTTAATCTTGTACTTTTCACCTTCTAGGGAATCAAGTACCCTCTCTAATTCAACCTCGTCATAAACATATCTTTCCTTCTTGCCCTTAGATACCTTAAATAAAGGTGGTTGAGCTATATAGACATGGCCATTTTCAATTAAAGGTCTCATGTATCTATACATAAAGGTTAGTAAAAGAGTAGCTATATGGGCTCCGTCCACATCCGCATCCGTCATGATAATAATTTTTCCATATCTTAACTTGGAAATGTCAAATTCTGGACCTACACCGGTTCCAAAGGCAGTTATCATAGCCTTTATTTCATCTGAACCTAAAACCCTGTCCAGTCTAGCCTTCTCCACGTTCATTATCTTTCCCTTTAGGGGAAGTATGGCCTGGGTCCTATTGTCCCTACCCATCTTGGCTGAACCACCCGCTGAGTCCCCTTCGACTATGAAAATTTCATTTACTTCAATATTGGTCTCTTGACAGTCAGCCAACTTACCTGGCAGGGTGGTATTGTCTAGAACTGATCTTTTTCTAGTCAAGTCCCTAGCCTTTCTAGCCGCCTCCCTAGCCCTTTGAGAACTCAGGGCTTTTTCTAAAATAGTCTTGGATATTCTAGGGTTTTCCTCTAGGAAGTTTTCCAGGTTTTCTGAGAAGAAGTTATCCACTATACCTCTCATTTCCCCATTTCCCAGCTTGGACTTGGTCTGTCCTTCAAACTGAGGGTTTTTTAACTTAACTGTTACTACAGCTGTTAAGCCTTCCCTGGTATCATCTCCTGAAAGATTATCCTCTTTTTCTTTTATTATATTATATTGTCTACCGTAGTCATTTAAGGTCTTGGTCAAGGCTGACCTAAAACCTGTCAAGTGGGTTCCTCCCTCTGGAGTATGAATGTTATTGGCAAAGGTTAAAACATTTTCTGAGTAGGAATCTGTATATTGGAAGGCTATATCTACAATAGAGCCCTCTACTTCACCTGTAAAGTGAACTACTTCTGGTATCATGGCTGTCTTTTTCCTATTTAAGTACTCGACAAAGCTCTTAATACCTCCCTCTGCATAAAATTCTTCTACAAAATCTTCCCTCTTGTCTTCAAGTATTATTTTAAGTCCTTGGTTTAAAAAGGACATTTCTCTAAATCTTGTTTCCAAGGTCTTTCTGTTGAAGATGGTTGTATCAAAAATCTCTTCATCAGGCCAAAACCTTATTACTGTTCCTGTAGTATCTGTCTTTTCAGTTTTTTTCAACTTACCAACAGCTTCTCCCCTGGAAAATTCTTGCCTGTGAACATAACCATCTCTGGATATTTCTGCCACTAGCTTGCTGGATAGGGCATTTACAACTGAAACCCCTACTCCGTGCAGACCTCCTGAGAAATCATAGGCATCTGCATCAAACTTTCCACCTGCGTGAAGAATTGTAAGTACTGTCTCTAAAGTGGACTTACCTGTTTGGTGATGTTTTTCAACTGGTATACCTGATCCATTGTCCTCAACTTGACATGAATTATCTTCAAATAGGGTAACCTTAATAGTGTCACAACGACCTGCTAGGGCCTCGTCCACTGAGTTGTCTACAACTTCATAAACCAAGTGATGAAGTCCCCTTTCATCAGTTGAACCTATGTACATACCAGGTCTTAATCTTACAGCTTCCAGGCCTTCCAAGACCCTGATATTACTTTCACCATACTTTTTTTTCTTTTCTGACATATATTTATCCTTTCTTGATAACTATCTATAATCTTTTATTTTTCCATTGACTATTTTTAAAACTTGTCCATTAAGTTTGTTTTGGTCTAAATTATCCAAATTATTGGTTGTTATTATATTTTGATACCCCTCAATGTTTTTTACTAGAGATGAAGCCCTATAATTGTCCAGTTCGGAAAAAACATCGTCTAGTAGTAGAATGGGCTTACTCTTGCTTAATTTTTCAATTAGAGCCATCTCAGCCAGTTTTAACGACAACATGGTAGTCCTTTGTTGCCCCTGAGATGCATATAATTTTACATCCATCCCATTTATAAACAAATCCAGGTCATCCTTGTGGGATCCTATAAAGGTATTTCTATATTCCAGGTCCCTGGCAAGGCTTCTCTTCAGATTTTCAGAGTAGTCTTTTTCTATTTGAGACAGACTGCTTAAGTCCTCTCCCACATTTGTATCATAATTAATAGATAGTACTTCCTTTTCATCTGTTAATTTAGCATGATAATCAATGGCTAGTATTTTTAGCATTTCTATATATTTATACCTATAAATTATTACCTTGGACCCGTAGTCTACCATCTGTTGGTCCAGGGCCTTGAGCATTTGCTCAAAATACTTGTCCCTGCCCCTCTTCTTTAGTAGATTATTTCTCTGATTTAAAATCTGCCTATACTTATTTAGATACTTTTTATAGTTAATGTCGTTATTAGCTATTATATCATCAATAAATTTTCTCCTAAGGACAGGTCCTTCCTTGACGATTTTTAAATCTTCAGGTGAAAATAAAACTACTCCAAACTGACTTCTCAGTTCATTTAGTTTTTCTATTTCCACCTCATTTATCCTAATTCTTTTTTTTTCACTTTGGGAGAATTTAACTTCGACAGTCTTCTTTCTATTGCCGTTTAAAATATCTGCCCTAATATAAGAGTTCTCACAGTCAAATCTAATTATATTATTTTCTTTAATATTTTTAAATGTGGATCCTCTGGCCAATATATATATACTTTCCAATAGATTGGTCTTGCCCTGGGCATTATCGCCTACCAATATATTGGTATTATCATGGAAAACAACATTTTCTAACTCATAATTCCTATGATTTATTAATGTTAAATTTTTGATAATCAATTGACTAACCTCTTATTTCTATAACATAGTCAAATATCTCTACCTTGTCGCCTTCTCTTATTTTTTTTCCTCTTTGGCTACAAACTTCTCCGTTTACAAGAACTTCTCCATCCTTGATAAACATTTTAGCCTCAGCTCCTGATCCAACTACTGAAGCAAATTTCAATAATTGGTCTAGCTTAATAAATTCAGTCTCTATTTTTATATCTATTTTTTCCATTATCTTCCCACCCTAACTGGCAATGCCAAATAAATGTAACTATCTTCGTCTTTTGCTGGATGCATTTGCATAGGATTTAAAGACTCGTTAAAGTAAAGAACTAATTCTTCTTCGCTTTGGGCCTTTACTCCCTCTATTAAGTATCTAGCATTAAAGGCTATTTGAAGGTCTTCTCCTTCTTGCCTACAAGATATTTTTTCATCCACATTACCTATTTCTGTATTTGATTGTATTCTGATCATATTGTCTTCTATTGTTAAGACAACTAGGTTTGCTTTTTCTTCCTTGGCTAATAGGGATGCTCTTTCTAGGGCCGCTAAAAAATCGTCCTTATTAACTTGAAGCTTGGTTCTATAGTCTGAGGAAATTATTTCCTTATAGGCTATGTATTTTTTATCTATTAATCTAGAGAAAAGTTTAGTTTCTTCATTTTCAAAAACTATGTGGCCCTTAACAGTTTTAATACTGGTCATGCCATCTTCTACTATTTTTGATAGCTCTAACATGGCCCTTCTAGGTACTATCACTTCTTCTACCTCTGTATTGGAATAAGGAATCTTCTTAACAGCTAATCTGTAACCATCTAGACCTACTAGGTTTATGCTCTCAGGTGTCTTTTCCAATAAAAGTCCTGTAAGGGCCAACCTGGTATCTTCTGTTGACGCTGAAAATTCTGTTTCCTTAATAGCTTGTTTTAATTCTTCATTATTTAAGCTAATTGTATTTTGGTTTTCAACTTCTGGTAGGGATGGATAATTTGAAGCGTCTTGTCCCATAATGTTAAAGACTGATTTTTGACATTTTATATTTATATTGTCATCCTTTACAGTAAAACTAATAATATCATCTGGTAACTTTCTAATAATATTTCCTATAATACTAGAATTTATTACAACAGAACCTTCCTCGATCACATCGCATTTAACTCTGGTTTCAACAGATAATTCTAGATCTGTTGAGATCAAGGTTAAATATCCATCTCTAACGTCAAAAACTATACCTTCTAATATTTGCATAGTAGATTTTGAAGAGATTGCTTTTTGAGCTATATTTATATGTTTAATTAAACTTTTTTTATCAATAGTAAATTTCATTCTCGTCTCCTATTCGTATATATATATTTAAAAACTTAGTAATAATAGTAGTAGGGCCTGTGGATAAGTTGATAATCCACAATGATTATAGTAAATCAATAAAATCCCCCTTGATAAGCTTGTGGATAACTTCATAACAAGTTTATAAGTTATTAAAGTTATGCACATTTACTGTTTTTTTATCTTTTCAGACAGCTCTTCAATTTCTTTTTTGAATTCCTCATCCTCTAATTTCATTTTTTCTATCTTTTCATCCCCATGCATGACTGTTGTGTGGTCCCTATCAAAGGAATTGGCAATCTTTACCAGGGATAGATCAGTCATTTGCCTGGATAGGTGCATGGCTATCTGTCTAGGCAGGGCTATATTTTTTTGCCTGCTCTTGGATACCAAGTCCCCATCATTTAACTTATAGTGGGCTGTAACTACTTCTTTTATCAGCTCTAGGGTGACTGGCTTGGCCCTTTGTTCTTCTATGGACAGGGCTTCCTTGGCTATTTCCAAGTATTCCTCATCACTTATATAGTCCCTAGACCCCTTCTTTATATTATAGAAGGCTACTACCTTTATTATAGCACCTTCCAGTTCCCTTATATTAGATGTAATGTTGGAAGCTATAAATTCTACCACATTATTGGGAACCTCAATCTTATCAGCCTGGATCTTATGGTTTAAGATGGCTACCCTGGTTTCATAGTCTGGCAGTTGGATATCTACCAACATGCCACCTTCAAACCTTGTAACCAGCCTTTCTTCCAAGTTTTTAATCTCCTTGGGCGGCTTGTCAGATGTAAGTATAATTTGTTTTTTTACCTCTCTTAAGGCATTAAAGGTATGGAAGAGTTCCTCTTGGGTTCCCTCCTTGCCAGCTATAAATTGAATATCGTCAATCATTAGGACATCAGCATTCCTATACTTGTTCCTAAAGGCCTGGGAACTGGTAACACTGTTGGTCTTGTCTGTAATAGTTGAAATAAATTCATTCATAAAGTTTTCACTGGTGATGTAAAGCACCTTGGTCTCTGGTTTTGTCTTGAGTATTTCATGGCCTATGGCCTGCATCAAGTGGGTCTTACCCAGTCCAGATCCTCCGTAGATGAAAAGGGGGTTAAACTCTACTCCAGGATTTTGAGATACAGCAGTTGCAACAGCTAGGGCGAATTCGTTACTCTTGCCTTTAACAAAGTTGTCAAAGGTATACCTAGGATTTAGGTATTTTAAGCTGTTGTTAACATTGTTCTTGTTAATCTTCTTATTGAGTTCTTCTTTTTGTTTTTGAATTTCTTTTTTCTCTTCTATCTCAGCCTCATAGTTTAAGGATACCTGGCCATCGCTTTTGATCTTTACCTTGTTCATAATAAAGTTAAAGTCATTTTGACCTGGCTCAACCACCACGACCTTCATCTTCTTATCCATTAAGAAGGATAGGTACTCTTCAATCATGTCGCAGTACTTTTCGACCACTATTTTTTTGATGAAGTTGGTAGTTGCATTGAGATAGAGAGAATCATCTTCGATTTTTATGGGAACTAAAGGCTTTATCCAAGTATTAAATTGAAGCTCATTGGTATTTAGCCGAATAATACTTTTAATTTCATCCCATATCATATTTAAATCTTCCATAATTCCTCCACTTATCCACATAGATGTCCACAATATAAAATGCTAGAACAGTTGATAATAACTAGTTTATAAAAAATAGAACTGACTTATCCACAAGACTATATAAGTTATGGTATAGTTTTAAAGTGGATAGAGAAACTAGTATTTTACAATGAATAGAAGCTAAAAGCTAAATTTTATCCACAATAAATCCACAAATGTGGATAAGTTTGTGGATATCTCTTTCTATATGTGCTCTTAATATGAAGATTATAACAAGTAGAGGCCTAAATTACAAGTTATCCACAAATGTGGACTAAAAAAAGCTTTCGCAAGAAAGCTTAGTTTTTGGGATGAAAACCTTCGAATATGAGTAAATCAAAGAAATCATCGTTATTATCATAATCCTTTTGAGATTTTATAGTATAGGCTACCAGGGGTAAATTGTAAATAGATTTTAATATTTTTAAGGAAAGGTTGTCCTTGTCCTTATAATTAAAGGCTATAAAGTCTGGCCTGGTCCTAAAGTTAAATAAAAGGGCTGTAAGTGGAAAGTACTTTATGGAATCAAAGCCACTTTTCCTGTAGTTAAGGGATAATTGGCCCCTGGCCACCTCTGGCCTGTTTTTCCTATACCACTTGACCACCATAGGATTAAAGGATTCTATACAGTAGAGCCCCTTGTAGGCTCTTAAGTATGGATCTACCTGATTGCATATGCTAGTGTCTGTTCCTGATGATAGTTTGTACTCTATTATTAAGGGCACCTTACCATCAACTAGCTTTAAGACATCTTCTAGTTTTGGTATAGTTTCTTGGCTATTTAGAAGCTTAAATTCCTTTAGCTCTTCATAGTTAAAGTCCTTGATGGCTGCATCTAGGCCAACTACCCTTTTCATATTGTCATCGTGAAAGACAACTGGTATACCATCCTTGGTAACTTGGACGTCAAATTCTATACCATAATTATTATCGACTGCATATTTAATGGCAGGCAGGCTGTTTTCTACAGCCTCTCCACCATTGTCGTGAAAGCCCCTGTGGGCATAGTTCCAATTGGCAAAGTCCTTCATTCTTTCTCTGCCGTTCTTATTAGGTATAATTAGTATAAAGTAGACTAGTACTAGAACTAACAATACAAGAAAAATTTTCATTTTACACCTCTACATCAAAAGATTCTAACTTGTCTTTTTTCTCAGGTTTACTATCTCCGTGTTTAACCATAGACATGGTTATAAAGGAAGCTATAGAGAAGATAAGGGCATAAGGAAATAGGATTTGGTAGCCTACATTCTCCAGTAGAAAACCTGAAAATACGGGGGTAAATATTTGGGCTGCCATGGAAAATGTGTAGTATAGTCCAGTATACTTACCTATATCTCCACTCTTACTCATCTCAACTACCATAGGATAGGAGTTTACGTTGATCATGGCCCAACCTATACCCATAACTCCAAATACCAGGTTGATAAAAGGAGAATATTCCTTGAAGAAAACTCCAGCCAGGTAGGATAGGGTTACTAGGGTGATTCCCATGAGAACAGTTTTTTTCCTGCCTAATTTGGTAGATAAGAAACCAACGGGTATAAAGGATATTATGGCCGCTATTGTTGCAACCAGGATAGCCTTGGCAAAACCTCCGCCTGTTAATCCCCAAACTTTTATAGCATATCTGGAAAAGGCTGTTGTAACCGCATTGTAGGCAGTAAACCACAAGAAGATGGAAGCCAGGATAAAGTAAAGGCTCCTCTTTACATCCTTGGGCATGTGTCCCTTGGTATCAACTAAGTCCTCATCACCTTTTTCTATGTGGACCTCAGCCTTTATCTTGTTTTCGTCTATGGTCAAGCTCATAAGTAGAACTGAGAAGAACATAACTAGGGCTATGCTGACAAAGACCATCATGTAGTTAGGATTGTCTGTTTTAGGAACTAGATAAAATATTGCCAATAAAGAAAATGTTCCTCCGACAGCTCCCATTAGATTTATTACCGCATTAGCCTTGCTCCTTAGGGGCTTAGGGGTAAGATCTGGCATCAAGGCAACAGTTGGTGCCCTATAGGTACTCATGGACAGTAGGACGATTGTAAGGGCTGCAATGAACATTGGGAAATTAACCAAGTTATTGGCATGGGGTATAAATACCATGGCTATAACTGTAATTAGGGTTCCCGTTAAAATAAATGGTTTTCTCTTTCCAATCTTTGTTTCAGTCCTATCTGAAATACTTCCAAAAAGTGGAAGTAAGAAAAGTGCTAAAACATTATCCGCCGCCATAATCATTCCAGTTTTAGTTTCACTCAAACTAAAAGTGTTGGATAACATCAGGGGGATCAGGTTGTCATAAAGCTGCCAAAATGCCGATATAGACAGGAAGGCAAGGCCTATGAAAAAGGTTCTTTTGTAATTTAGTTTCATGTACACCTCCGAATTAATATAGTAACTTAATAATAACATAAAGGCCCCTTCAATTATTAAGTAATTTCTTGTCGGTCTAAACTTGACAATTACTCACTTAAAAATTATAATGTATGTTAGAATTTTATTTAAAATATAAGCAAGGAGGGATGAAGATGAAAAGAACATTTCAACCAAACAGAAGAAGAAGAGCTAAGAAACATGGCTTTAGACAAAGAATGGCGTCACCAGGCGGAAGAAGAGTTTTAAAAGCTAGAAGACAAAAAGGTAGAAAAAAACTATCAGCTTAGATCTATGAGCAATCTTCATAGGTCATATTTTTTTTAGGATACTTTATGGAAAAGAAACAAAGGTTAAGAAAGAGTCAAGAATTTACAAGGGTCTACCAGAAAGGTAAGAGATTCTATAACAGAGACTTTAAGATACTTGTAGTGGACAATGGTCTAGATCATTCTAGATTTGGTTTTTCCATCTCAAAAAAGTATGGAAAGGCCAATAAAAGAAATAGGACTAGAAGAAGGCTTAAGGAGATCATCAGATTAAATATTAATTTATTTGAAAAAGGAAAAGACTATGTGATTATTCCAAAAAATAGCACTGTAGATCTTGACTACCAAGAGTTGGAGAAAACATTTTTGCACTGTATATCCGTATCAAAGAAGAGGAAGAAGAAATGAAAAAAATTCCAATCTTCTTTATAAGGGCATACCAAAAATATATCTCTCCCCTTCTTGGACAGAATAAATGTAGGTTTACTCCTACATGTTCAAATTATGCAATAGAAGCCTATGAAAAACACAATGTTTTTAAGGCTACCCTATTAACTATTTGGAGAATCCTTAGGTGTAATCCTTTTAACAAGGGCGGATACGACCCTTTAAAATAGGAGGTAAGAATTGCAAGCATTATCCAATTTATTAGGGAAGGTATTTAAGTTTATTTACGAATCCCTAGTTAATATAGGCGCTGAGCCAGCGAATATATCCTACTATGCTATTGCCCTTTTAATAATGGCAGTAATATACAAGTTGATAACTATTCCTTTGACCTTACAGTCAACTAAGGCTCAAAAAAAGACGCAAGAGCTTCAACCACAAATTGAAGAGTTAAAAAAGAAATATGGATATGATCAACAGATTTTAAATCAAAAAATACAAGAGTTCCAAAAAGAAAATAATGCTACTGCAGCTGGTTGCTCAGGATGCCTAATGATGGTATTACAGTTAGTAATTGTTATAGCGTTATTTGCAGTTGTCAGAGAGCCAGGTAAATACCTATTTGATAATCCAGCAGATATAGAAAAAATTAGAAGAAATTTCTTTTGGATAAATGATTTATCTACAGCGGACCCAACTGGTTTCGTACTAGCTTTATTAAACTCATTAACCCAAGTGGCAGTTTCATTCTTATCACAAGTAAGCACAGGTGCAGAGTCACCACAGGCAGAACAAACTCAAAAGATGATGATGTATGGTATGCCAATAATGTTCTTCTTTGTGTTTAGAACTATGCCAGCAGGTTTGGTTTTATATTGGGTTGCAGGAAATATTATAGAGATATTATTTAAGGGAACAACCAGATTGGTTGGTCGAAATAAATAAGAATAGTTTAAGGAGTAATAATGAAGTCTGTTATTAAAACGGCTAAAACTATAGATGAAGCCATTAGATTAGGTCTAATGGAGTTAAACTTATCTGAAGGTGACTGTGACATTGAAATTTTAGAAGAACCAAAATCCGGTGTATTTGGAATTTTTGGGGCGAAAGATGCCATGGTAAAGATCACAGAAAAAGAAGACTTCACAATAGATATACACAATATTTATGGGGAAGAAACTAAAGAAGAGACTGATAACTCCATTAAACCAGAAGAAGTAGTTGAAAGAGTAGAAAAGAAAGATGTCAAAAAAGACAAAAAAGTCGTTAAAGAAGTAATAGAAACTAAAGAAGAACCAATAGAAATAGTAAAAAAGGAAGAAACAGTATTAGAAGACAAGGCCGAAGAGGACTTGGTTGATATTGTTAAGGATAGATTAGAAAGTATTATAAAGGACATGCATATTGTTGCCAAGGTTAGAGTAACCGAAGACAAGGACAATATAGAAGCTGAACTTTATGATATATCAGAATCTGATACAGGCATTGTAATTGGTAGAAAGGGTGAAACCCTAGATGCCCTACAATACATTATTAGTATAATAGCTAATAAGTACTCCAAGGAATATGTTAGAGTAACCTTGGATGTGGCAGACTACAGAGGCAGGAGAAAAGAGTCTATAGAGAACAATGCTAGAAAGACAGCCTATAAGGTTATCAAGCATAAAAAGTCTATGGGCATGGAACCTATGAACTCCTATGAGAGAAGAATAGTTCACTTTGTCCTACAAGATTACAAGGAAGTGGAAACAGTATCGCAAGGTAAGTTTCCGAATAGAAAAGTAATTATTAAATATAAAGGTTAATAAACTCCCCTAGTTTTAGGGGAGTTTTAATATAAATAAAAGTATACAAAGTTTGAGTAAAGACCTTTATAAGTCTTTACAGATATATATAAAGAGGTGAAAAATGGAAACAACAGTTGCAGCTATATCAACGGCTATAGGTGAAGCCGGCATAGGTATAGTTAGGATGACGGGACCCAAGTCCCACGATATAGCCAAGGAAGTTTTTAGAAACTTTAAGAAGGAAAAGATAGAAGAAGTTAAGAATAGATACCTACAGTATGGTTTCGTTTACGACGATGATTTAATGTTAGACGAAGTCCTTATAGCCTTTATGAAGGGACCTAGGACCTATACAAGAGAAGACATGGTAGAGATTTATTGCCACGGTGGAACCATAGCAGTTAAGAAGGTCTTTAATGTTCTTTTAAAGAAGGGGGCCATGGTTGCTGACAGGGGAGAGTTTACCAAGAGGGCCTTTCTAAATGGTAGGTTGGATCTATCCCAGGCTGAATCTGTTATAGATTTAATCCATGCCAAGACAGACAAGTCCTATGAGGCATCTCTTAACCAGTTAGAGGGAAACCTTGGATCAGAAGTCAAGGAATTAAAGGATATGATTCTTGATATGTTAGCTAGAGTTGAGTACTCTATTAACTTTATGGAAGACATGCAAAATGAACTTCCAGTTGAGCCCCTACTAGAAACTGGGGATGAAGTTTTAAGTAGACTTTATAAGATGATTAACTCATCTAATAAGGGGAGGATCCTAAAGGAAGGTATAAACACAGTTATTGTTGGTAAACCTAATGTGGGTAAATCATCTCTTTTAAATGCCCTACTTAAGGAAAATAGAGCAATTGTAACTGATGTGCCAGGAACGACTAGAGACACTATAGAAGAGTATTTAGACTTAGGTGGAGTATCTCTAAAGATCACTGATACAGCAGGTATTAGAGAGACTCAAGACCTGGTAGAGTCTATTGGAGTAAACAAGAGTATAGAGCTTATAGATGATGCAGACCTTATTATTGCCATCTTTGATGTGTCTAGAGAATTTGATGAGGAAGATGAAAAAATCATGTCCTTAATCAGGGATAGAAAGTCAATTATCCTTTTAAACAAACACGACCTAGGGGCCAGGGCTGACAAGAAGGATCTCTTAGAGAGGTTTGACCAAGTAAAGGTGATTGATATGTCCATCAAGGACAGAAAGGGTATAGAAGAACTAGAAGAGTCTATCATGGACATGTTCTTTGACGGAGAAATAAATATAACTGACGACACTATTATAACCAACCTAAGACATAAGCACATCTTAGAACAGGCCTATGATTCCCTAAAGGAATCCATAGAGGATGTTAGAAATGGCTATCCTTTAGATGCTATTGAAATAGACCTTAGAAACGCTTATACTCTTTTAGGAGAGATAACAGGGGAAACAATAGAAGATGATGTTTTAGATAAAATATTTAAAGATTTTTGTATAGGTAAGTAAAGGAGAATCATGGAAGTTAAATCATATATAGATAGAAAAGTAGATGTGGTTGTCATAGGTGCAGGCCATGCTGGTATAGAAGCAGCCTTGGCAGCAGCTAGAATGGGAAAAGAAACAGTAATCATGACCATAAGTCTAGACTCAATAGCAGACCTACCTTGTAACCCTAATATAGGGGGGACAGGTAAGGGCCACTTGGTAAGAGAAGTGGATGCTCTTGGTGGTGAAATGGCCATAAATATAGATAAGACCTTTATCCAGTCCAGAATGTTAAATACATCCAAGGGACCAGCCATCCACTCACTAAGAGTACAGGCTGATAAGAAAAAGTACCACACAGAGATGAAAAAGGTCCTAGAGGCCCAAGAAAATCTTTACTTGGTAGAGGCAGAGGCCAAGGAACTAGTTATTGAAGATGGACAGGTTGTTGGAGTAATGACAATTCAAGGGGCTATTTACCAGGCAGAGGCTGTAGTTATAGCTACAGGAACCTACCTAAATGGCCTTATACTAATGGGAGAGTTAAGCTATACTTCAGGTCCACATGGCATGAAGGCATCAACAGAATTTTCTCAAACCCTACTAGATAATGGAATAGACCTAAGAAGGTTTAAGACAGGTACACCAGCCAGGGTTCACAAGAGAAGTCTTAACCTGGAAGTTATGGAAGTACAACCAGGAGATGAACACATAACTCCTTTTTCCTTCTTAAATATAGGTAAGAAGTTTGATATGGATCAAGAAGTTTGTTACTTGACCAGTACTACAGAAAGAACCCATGAAATAATCAGGGAAAACCTTCATAGAAGCCCTATGTATGCAGGTATTGTCAAGGGAGTGGGCCCTAGATACTGCCCTTCTATAGAAGATAAGATTGTAAGATTCCCAGATAGGGGAACCCATCAAGTCTTTATAGAACCAGAAGGCTTGGACACTCAAGAAATGTATGTTCAAGGTGTAAGCTCAACTCTACCAGAAGAGGTTCAAAAAGAACTTTACAAGACTATAATAGGCTTGGAAGATGTTGAAATCATGAGGTCTGCCTATGGTATAGAGTATGACTGTATAGACTCTACCATCCTTAAGTCTAACTTGGAAAGTTCCCATATTAAAAATCTTTTCTTTGCTGGACAAATAAATGGATCATCAGGCTATGAAGAAGCAGCAGCCCAAGGCCTAATGGCAGGGATTAATGCAGTTTTAAATATAGATGGCAAGGAAGCCTTTGTCCTAGATAGGTCAGAAGCCTATATAGGAGTTTTAATAGATGACTTGGTTACCAAGGGAACAGATGAGCCTTATAGGATGATGACATCCAGGGCTGAGTATAGATTGGCTCTTAGACAGGACAATGCTGATTTAAGATTGACCCAAAAAGGCTATGATTTAGGCTTGGTTAAAGAAGATAGATACCAATTAATGCTTAATAAAAAACAGGTTATAGAGGCTGAAATAGAAAGACTAAAGTCCATATCTATAAACCCTAAGGAAGAAAACAACAAGATACTTGAAGACTTGGGCTCAACGCCTTTAAGGACAGGAGCCAGCCTTTATGAACTTTTAAGAAGACCTGAGTTGACCTATGAAAACACAGTGGTCCTAGATGAAGCTAGGCCAGAGATACCAAGGGAATTTTACCTGGAAGTAGAGACTCAGATTAAATATGAAGGATATATTAAAAAGCAAGAGATGCAAATAGCTCAGTTTAAGAAGCTGGAAAGAAAGAGATTGGACCATATTGAGGACTATAAGGAAGTTAAGGGCTTGAAAAATGAAGCCATCCAAAAATTAAATGCTATTAAGCCTGATTCTGTAGGTCAAGCCTCCCGTATATCTGGAGTTAGTCCGGCAGACATCAATGTGATCTTAATTCATTTAGAAACCATGAGAAGGAAAAATAATGACTAGATTAGACGATATAATGATGACAAAAGATTTCAATCTTACCGGTGTAGAACTGGAGATGTTTGAAAACTATAAGGAACTTTTACAGGAATGGAATGAAAAGATAGACATAACCAATATAATAGATGATGAAGATGTATACGTGAAACACTTTTTAGATTCACTAATGATTTTTGATTCAGAATTAATTGATGACTATATGAAGGTTATAGATATAGGAACTGGCGGGGGATTTCCTGGTCTTCCTATGAAAATCTTTAATGAAACCTTGGAGGTTACCTTATTGGACAGCCTGAACAAGAGAATAACTTTCTTAAATGAATTAATCGACCAGTTAAGTCTGGAAGATGTGGAAGCTGTCCATGCTAGGGCAGAAGAACTTTCTAGAAAGAAAGAGTATAGGGAAGTTTATGACATTGCTACATCAAGGGCTGTTGCCAACCTAAGGACCTTGACAGAGTACTGCCTACCATTTGTTAAGGTAGGAGGCTACTTTATAGCTATGAAGGGACCAGATCCTCACCAAGAGGTTAAGGAAGCTCAAAATAGCATTAATAAACTTGGAGGCCGCCTGGTAAAGGTTATGGAATTTAACCTGCCAGTAGAAAACTCAGGCAGATCCCTAGTTATTATTCAAAAAACTAGTAGGACCGATAAGAAATACCCTAGAGGTCAAGGCAAGCCTAGAAGTAAACCATTATAAGCTGGATTTTCCAGCTTTTTTTATGTTTCATATGAAACATTTGATATAATATAAGAAAGTTTCATATGAAACATAAAGGAGTAAATGATGAGGGTAGGATTAATAACAATAGGAAAAGAACTTTTAGACGGAAGAATAAGAAATACAAATTCAGAATTTATTATGAGCCATTTAAATACTCTAGGCTATGAAACCAGCCTACATATGACGGTAAATGACGACTATAATCAGATAGAAGACCTGCTAACCTATCTTGACCCTAAGCTGGACCTGTTTATCTTAACAGGAGGACTAGGCTCTACCAATGACGACATAACTCAGCCAGTTGTTGAAAAACACCTGGAGGATAAGGATTACAGCCTGGATCTTTTAGAAAACAAGTATGGAATAGCCCAGGGAAGGATCTACCAAGCTGAGGATAAGAAATATCTTCTACTGCCAGGTCCGCCTAGGGAGTTGGAACCCATGTTCATAGATTTTATCTATAGGGAATTGGAAAACAAAAATGACTTGGTGGTTAAGAATAAAATATATAGGATATCCTTTTTGACAGAGGGGCAGACCTTTAGGCTTATAGAAGAGGCTGGCTTTGACACCCTAAGAGAGGTTACAACCTATATAGACAATGAAAACAGCGTTTATATCCAATTAAACCTTAAGGGACACAGGGAAGTAGAGGAAAAGTTTAAGCTGCTTGATAGGAAGATAAAGGATATATTTGGCCTTTTAATCTATTCCAATAGCCATCAAAAAAGAGAGGAGATCCTGGTTGAAAGACTAAGGGAGAAAAACCTTAAGCTGGCGACGGCAGAATCCTTTACAGGGGGCAATATAGCCTCAAGCCTTATCAAGATACCAGATGCCTCTCAAATTATAGACCAGGCCTTTGTAAGCTATGCCAATGAGGCTAAGGAAGAGCTTTTAGGAGTAGATAAAAAAAGAATAGACAGCTATGGAGTAGTATCTTCAGAGATTTGTCAGGACATGCTGGAAGGCCTTTATAAAAGAACAGGAGCAGACCTATGCCTGGCCACAACTGGCTATGCTGGACCCAAGGGAGACCAGGTAGGCTTGGCCTATATAGGAATTAGGTATAGGGGAAAGAACCATGTTTTCAAGCATAACTTTATAGGGTCTAGAGATATAATAATAGAAAAGGGAAAGAATGCTGCCATAGACTACAGCCTTCTAGCCTTGGAAGATAAACTTAAGGATCTAAGCTGGCCTATGTTATAATATGGTATTAAGGAGTAGCCATGAAGATAATAAGTGTATTTAATCAAAAGGGAGGAGTGGGTAAGACCACGACTGCTATAAATTTGGCAGCAGGCCTGGCAAGAGAGGGAAAAAACATTCTTTTAATAGACATGGACCCTCAGGCCAATACTAGTTCAGGACTAGGCCTTGAAGAAGAAGGAGAGGGGGCAAGCCTCTACGATCTTTTAACTGACAATATAGACCTTGATAAAGCTATACAGACTAGTAGTATAGAAGGAGTAAAGATTATACCGGCTGATAGCAACTTGGCTGGACTAGAGATAGAAGCTGTAAATATAGAGGACAGGGAAGGTTTATTAAAGGCTAAGCTGGAAGGAATAGGATCTTATGACTATGTCTTAATTGACTGTCCACCATCTCTTAGTATACTAACTATAAATGCCTTGACAGCCAGTGATTCGGTCTTAATACCCATCCAGGCAGAGTACTATTCCTTGGAAGGATTAGGATCTCTTATGAAAACTTTGGACCTGGTAAAAAGGTCTTTAAATCCAGATTTAGTCATAGAGGGAATAGTAGTGACCATGTATGATGCTAGAAACAATCTATCAAGAGAGGTTCTAGAAGAGGTCAGGTCCTACTTTAAAGATTTGGTTTATGAAACCATGATACCTAGGAATGTAAGATTGGCAGAGGCGCCATCCCATGGCCTAGATATATTTACCTATGATAAGGCTTCTAAGGGAGCCTGGGCCTATCAAGACCTGGCCCAAGAGTTAATTAGAAGGAGTGATAAAGATTAAGAAGAAGGGACTGGGAAAGGGACTTTCAGCCCTAATACCAGATAAGCTAGAGACAAGTGACAAGGACCAGGGAGTTGTCCTTGTTGATATAGATAAGATTAAAGCTAGAAAGGACCAGCCTAGAAAGACATTTGATGAAGATGCTCTAGATGAGCTGGCCCAATCAATAAGGGAATACGGACTTATTCAACCAATTATCCTAAGCCCTAGCCAAGATGGCTATGAAATAATAGCGGGTGAAAGAAGGTATAGGGCCTGTCAAAAATTAGGCTTAGAAAGGGTAGAAGCCCTTATAAAGGACTATGATAGTAGGACCCAGGATATGGTGGCTGTCATAGAAAATATCCAAAGAGAAGATCTAAATCCTTTGGAAGAGGCCTTGGCCTATAGGTCTATTATGGATGACTATGGTTTAACCCAACAAGATTTAGCTGATAGGCTGGGTAAGTCCAGATCCTATATAGCCAATAATCTTAGGCTCTTAAACCTGGATGACAAGTCTAAGAAGAAGTTGGTAGAAGGAAAGATTAGTTCCAGTCAGGCAAGGGCTCTTTTATCCATCAAGGACTTGGATCATAGACATAAGTACTTGGCTGATATAGAGGATAAGAAACTTACAGTAAATGAACTGGAAAAGAAGAATAGGCCTGGGAAAAAAGAAGAGGCCAAGGACATCTACATAGTTGACATGGAAGATAAACTTAAGGAAGCCCTAGGGACCAAGGTCAGCTTGACCAAGACCAATAAGAAATGGTCCTTGACCATAGAGGCATATTCTGATGAGCAAGTGGAAAGTATAATTGATTATTTAATTGATGGGAGAGAAGTATGAGCGAGAAATTAATTACAATATTTATGGTTGTAGTATCACTGTTGGTTTTATACCTAAGCTATAAGGTTATAAACACCAACCATAAGTTAAACAGGTTGAGTAAGAGATATGACCTGCTTCTAAGAGGGAGAGGGGAATTAAAGTTGGAAGATTTGTTAAAGTCCCACTCTAGAGACTTGGAGATAGGTGTGAAGAAGATAAAGGCCTTAGAATATAACTATACAAAACTTAGTAAAGACAGTAAGTCTAACTATGCCAATATTAATAAACGCCTTGACAACAGTAATGAAGAGACTATCAAGCTATTGGAAGACAAGATACTTGATGAAAACAGCCAGCTTCAAGCCGACTTTAATCACTTTAACCAGTCTATAAATAAAAGGTTGGATGAGATGGACCTAGATCTAGATGGACAATTTAAAGAATTGGAAAAGAATAACTTTGATAGCTATAAGAGTTTGGAAGACCAATACCTGAGTTTGAAAAATAATCTGGACCATAAAATAAAGGTGGAAAATGAAAGAATAACTGATAAAATAGATAGGGAGATAAAAAACATTAGAGAAAATGTAAGTTTATCAATACAAAAAGTATCCCTATATAAATATGATGCCTTGGAAAATCAAAGTGGAAATTTATCATTTTCTTTGGTATTGTTAGATGGGTTTAACAGTGGGGTAATAATAACTAGTATAAATGGAAGAGATGCTTCATATACTTATTCTAAGGAAATTAAGAATGGAGATCCTTTGGTAGAATTATCCCCAGAGGAAACAAAGGCTTTGGAAAAAGCTGTAAATAATATTTTATAAGGAGATTTAAATGAAAAATTCTGTAATTGAAGATTTATCAAAGAAGATTGAAGGAAAAGACAAGGTAATAGTTTTTCCTGAAGGACATGATATAAGAGTTTTATCAGCTGCAGTTAGACACTATAATGAAGGCTTGATTAAACCAATCGTACTTGGAAATTTAGATCATGTAAAAAACCTAGCTAAGGACAGTAACCTAGACTTGGAAGAAATGGTAGTAATTGATCCTGCTAATTATGAAAAAGAAGACGAAATGGTCGCTGAATTAGTAAAGATTAGAAAGGGTAAGGCTACAGAAGAACAAGCTAGAGATTTGATAAAGCAACCTAACTACTTTGGAACCATGATGGTACAAATGGGAATGGCTGATGGTATGGTAAGTGGTGCTATCCACTCAACAGGAGATACTGTAAGACCAGCTCTTCAAATAATAAAGACTAAACCAGGTGTTTCAAGAACATCAGGAGCTATGGTAATGTTAGGCAAGGAAGGCGAAAGATACTTATTCGCTGATATTGCTATTAATATAGAATTAACTGACCAACAAGTAGGAGAAATCGCAATTGTTTCTGCTGAAACAGCTAAGACATTTGGAATAGATCCAAAGGTTGCCATGTTAAGTTTCTCTACTAAGGGATCAGCAAGTGCTCCACAACAAGAAAAAATGGCGAGTGCTACAGTTATAGCTAATGAATTAGCTAAGGAAAATGGATTAAATATTCCTATCGATGGAGAATTACAATTTGACGCAGCTATAGATCCGACAGTTGCTATCTTAAAAGCTCCTAAGTCAAAGGTAGCTGGTAAGGCAAATGTATTTATTTTCCCTGAATTACAATCAGGAAACATTGCCTACAAGGTAGCTCAAAGACTTGGTGGCTATGAAGCTCTAGGTCCAATTTTACAAGGATTGAATAAGCCTATAAATGACTTATCTAGAGGATGTAGTGCTGAAGATGTATATAAAATTGGTATAATTACAGCAGCTCAATCATTAGATTAGTAAAGAAATAAAAAAAATGACTAAAAAGGTAATAGATAAAACTATTACCTTTTTTTAATATCTAAAGATAAAAGTAACTAGTTTGTAACTATTATATATATATAAATTGACAAAGCTTTACGAAGAAGGTATATTATATTAAGTAAATATTACAGATTGGTTACAAGAGGTGTAAAATGAAGGAAAGTTTTAAGAAGCTCTTAATGGCTTCAGTATTAACAGTAAGTGTACTAACTATGGGTACCAACACAGCGAGAGCTGAGGAAGTAAACAATTTTGAGATTGTAGAAGAAGATAAATACATAGATGTGAATAAGGCTATTAAAGAAGGAAATCTTGATAGCAGACAAGTAAATATACCAATAGGTGGAGAACTTAGAATATCAGAAGCCTACGAATTGGTAATAGGTGAAGAATCTATAGGTTACTTTGAAGATTCTAACCAAGTTATAAGCGAATTAAAGGACATGGTTGAAAAGCTATTGTTTGATAATAAGCTAGACTATGATTTAATCCCTCAAATAAGCTTGGAAAGAAAGCCTATTCTAAAGGATGAGATCACAGACATAAAGGACTTGAGATACAAGGTCCTATACCAAGAGAAAAAAGAAGAACTTATCAAGATAAAAGAAGATATTAAAATAGATGACTTTATCAGTAAGTACAGTATAGAAAAAGAAGAATTTATAAGCTTAAATGAGCTTAAAGAAGAAGATAACCTATTGAAGAAGGGCATGGAAGTAAAGGTTTATGAGTTTACTCCTAAAATTCTAGTTAGACAGCTGGAAGAAAAGACCCATACAAAGGATATTGACTATAATACAAGAGAAGTAAAGACAGATGAACTTTATATTGGCGAAAAAAAAGTCAGCCAAGAAGGATCTAAGGGCCAACTAAAAATAACTACTAAGTATATTTACGAAAATGGCGAGTTGGCAGAAAAATATGTAGAATCAAAAGAAGTATTAAAGAAAAAACAAGACAAGATTATTCTTATAGGTAATAAGGAAAGACCTAAGGGAATGGCAACCAATAGTTTTATCAAGCCTACAGTGGGAAGGTATACCAGCTTATTTGAATATAGGTGGGGAAGTTTCCACACAGGTGTTGACATAGCCAATGCTACAGGTACATCAATTGTAGCGGCAGATGGCGGTAGGGTAATAGCAGCAGGCTGGAATAGTTATGGCCTGGGCAATCACGTAAAAATAGACCATGGAAATGGTTATGTGACTCTTTATGGTCACATGGTTGGAGTAGATGTTAAAGTTGGAGACATGGTAGACAAGGGAGAACACATTGGAAGAATGGGTTCAACCGGATTTTCAACAGGACCCCATGTCCACTTTGAAGTTATAAAAAATGGAGTAAAATTAAACCCCCTTAATTTTATTCAATAAGAAAGACTATCTCTTAGGAGATAGCCTTTTTTTTATCTAATTTATTTCATTTACCTGTCTTTTGGCTTCTGCTAAAAGATCATTTTTAAGTTGCCATAGTTTTTCACTAAGGTCTACCTTATAGATTTGAGGTCTATCAAATCTCTTGTATTCTTCCCATAGGGAATCAACTTCATCTAGACAGTAGTTTCTAACTTCCTCAAGTGATGGAAGGTCATAAACTAATTTTCCATTTTCATAGATAGGAACCATCAACTTCTTATAGGTAAAGTTATAAAGAGTCTTTTTCTTCCAAGTATAAAGAGGATGGAAGATGGTTAAAGGCTCTTGATCATTTATTTCTTCATCGTGAAGAATGATTAAATCAGCCTGGGCCTTGCCACTTTCCTTATCGTAAAGTCTAACCACATTTTTAAATCCTGGTGTGGTAATCTTTTCAATATTTTCTGAAACCTTTATCTTAGGAATTAGTTGACCGTCTTTTTCTATGGCTACCAACTTATAAACTCCTCCAAAAACTGGACTGGACTTGGAGGTAATAAGACTTTCACCAACTCCAAAGGAATCTAGTTTAGCTCCTTGTAAAAGAATGTCCCTAATCTTATACTCATCCAGGGAGTTTGAAGCAACTATACCACAGTCTTCATAGCCAGCTTCGTCAAGCATCTTTCTAGCCTTCTTGGACAGATAGGCTATATCACCTGAGTCTAGCCTGATACCCTTAGGTCTTATGCCCATAGGTTTTAAGATATTGTCAAAACACTTTATAGCATTTGGTATACCTGATTTTAAGGTGTCATAGGTATCAACCAAAAGGACACAGTTGTCAGGGTAAATCCTAGTATAGGCTTCAAAGGCCTCTAGTTCTGTAGGAAATGATTGGACCCAGGAGTGGGCCATGGTTCCTAGGGCAGGAACACCGTAAAGATAGTCTGTTAGAGTATTGGCAGTTCCAGCAGCTCCAGCTATATAGGAAGCCTTGGCACCTAGGGTAGCTGCATCAGGACCTTGGGCCCTTCTAGAACCAAATTCCATAACAGGTCTTCCATCTGCCGCCCTTACCACCCTATTGGTCTTAGTAGCTATAAGGGATTGGTGGTTGATGGTTAATAAGAGCATGGTCTCCAGTAGTTGGGCCTGGATAATAGGTCCCCTCACTGTGATAATAGGTTCATTGGGGAAAATAATAGATCCCTCAGGTACTGCCCATACATCACATTCAAACTTAAAATCTTCCAAATAGTTTAGGAAATCCTCATTAAACATATTTTTAGATCTTAAGAAGTCTACCTCATCCTTGCTAAAATGTAGGCCTTCAATGTATTCAATAACTGATTCTAGGCCGGCTATTATGGCAAAGCCACCGTCATCAGGTACATTTCTAAAGTACAAATCAAAGTATGCAATCGTATTATGATAGTCATTTTCTAAGAAACCATTAGCCATGGTTAGTTCATAAAAATCCATTAGCATGGAAAGGTTTCTATCTTTTCTAGTAATCATTTCTCCTCCTGTGTTAATATATTATTATAATTATATCCTTTAATAGCTAAGATGTAAAAGGAAAGTGGCATATTAAGGCCATAGTAGTATAATAGGAAAGTGAGGTAGAAGATGGAAAAAATAAAAAAATATACTAAGAAAGCTAATTATTCATATACACTAGGAGCCTTTCCTACCATTGAAATGATAAATAAAAGACCAGACTTGGTAAGAGAGGTTTATATAAGGGAAGATTTTAATGAAAAAGAAGAATTAATAGATCTTTTAAGAAAAAACAAGATAGACTACTCTATTAATAATAAGATGATTAATAGGTTGGCCAATAAAAATAATGTTTATGTGGTGGGAGTTTTTAATAAGTTTACCAGTAGGTTAAAAGATAAGAACCACATTGTTTTAAATGAGGTTTCTGATATGGGAAATATGGGAACTATTATTAGGACCATGAGTGGCTTTGATCTTTTAGACTTGGTCTTGATTGGAAATGTTGCAGATATCTACAATCCTAAAACCATAAGAGCATCTATGGGATCTATTTTTAATATAAGGTTTCACCACTATCCAACCATGGAAGCCTATTTGGAAGATTTTCCAGAGAGGAAACTTTATCTTTTCATGTTGTCTAGAAGGGAAGAAGACTCCATCTATAGACAGAAGGAAGAGGGAACCTATTCTCTAGTTTTTGGAAATGAGGGAAGTGGCCTACCTGACTACTATGAAAAATATGGAAGAAAGATTTTTATCCCCCAAAGTAATTTAATTGATAGCTTTAACCTACCTATAGCTGTAGCCATGGGTTTGTATGAGTTTAATAGATTTACAAAGGAGAGTATAGATGAGTAAAGCAGTAATATTTGACGCAGATGGAACTATTTTGGACACTATAACAACCATATCCTACTATGTTAATGAAACCTTAAAGGAGTTTGGGCATAGGACTATAGAGGAAGAAAAATATAATTACTTTCTAGGCTATGGGGCCAGACACTTGGTGGAAGAAGCCTTGAAGGAAGTAGGGGCACCTTTAGATGAGGACTATATAGAAAGAGTCTTGGACCGCTATAATGAAAAATACAATGCCAATACCAGCTACTTGACTACAGCCTTTGACGGAGTGGAGGAACTTTTAGAAGAGCTTAGGAAGAGGGACTGTAAGCTAGCTGTTTTATCCAACAAGCCAGATCCGACCCTACAATTGGTTGTAGATGAAATATTTCCCAAGGGAAGTTTTGACCTAGCCATGGGACAGATGGAAAATGTAGCAAAAAAGCCAGATCCAGCAGGGGTATATTTAATATTAGAAAAATTGGGTATAGATAGAACTGATACTTATTTTATAGGGGATACAGAGGTAGACATAGAGACAGGAAAAAATGCCCAAGTAAAGACCATTGGTGTAACTTGGGGATTTAGAACAGAGGAAGAAGTAAGAAGAGAAAAACCTGATTATCTAGCTAAAGAGGTATCCGAAATATTAGATATAATTGGAGGATAATATGGCAGAAAAGAAAGTATTAAAAATTATGGAGTTCTCAGACCCACTATGTACTTGGTGTTGGGGAAGTGAACCTATGGTAAGAAAAATTGAGACTAGGTTTGATAATGTGGAGATAGAATATGTCATGGGTGGCATGATGCAAGACGTTAGAAGTCTATTTCCTGAAAGTGAAGACCTGGCTTCTGATATAAAAGAATACAATAAGAAGGTAGCAGCTGGTTGGGATGATTCAGCCCTAAAGCATCACATGCCTAACAATGGCCACCTATTTGATTTATTTGATGAGGAGAATGTATCAACATTTCCTATGGCAAGGGCCTATAAGGCAGCCCAAATGGAAGACCAAGACAAGGCCTACTTCCTACTTAGAAGGTTTAGAGAAATGATATTCTTAGAAGGTAAAAAACCAAATGCCAGTGCAGATATGATGCAGGCAGTTTTGGAAGCTGGACTAGACTTGGGTAAGTTTATGGAAAGAATGGAAAATGGAGAGGCAGAAAAGGCCTTTTTAGATGATATAGAGATAGTAAAGAAGTATCAAGTAACAGGTTTTCCAGCCTTTAACTTTGTCTATGATGGCCAAGAAGTTTTAGTAAGAGAGTATATGTACTATCAAACAGCAGTTTCCTTGATAAAGGGACTATCAGGAGGAAAGCTTCTGGAAAATGAGATTAGTATAGATGATATACCTAGGGTGATGGAAAAATATAAGACAATGGCAGTATCAGAACTTGCCTTTATCTTTGATTTAGACTATCCAACCCTTAATAAAGAATTAAAAAGACTTGAGGAAGAAGGACTTATCCAGATTCATATGTATGGAGACAACAGATACCTTAAGCATGTAAATAAAGGTTGCAATAATGGCGTTTGTGGAATAGAATAATGTAATACAAAGCTTTAAAGTGGATAAAAAGTGGATAAGTTGAGACTTATCCACAGAGTTATCCACATTTTATTGCAATATTTTATAGGAGGGGATAAAAATAGAAAAGAGTGAAAAATATAGTTCTAAGTTTATTTTAAATGAAAAGCCCTTGAAGGTACTTTTAACACTTTCTTTTCCATTGGTAATAAGTAACGTAATAAATACTCTTTACAGCTTGGCCGATGGAGTGTGGCTAGCTCAATTGTCCTCTACCCAATTCGCTGCAACTAGTTTCGTATGGCCAATTTTATTCTTATTTATATCTTTGGCAATAGGGATGTCCATAGCAGGTACATCCATCATAGCTCAGTTAATTGGCGCAGAACAAAAAAAGAGAGCTTCGGACTATGCAAATCATTTAATAGTCATGTCAATAATAATAGGTATAGTGGTAACCATAGTAGGTACCCTTATAACACCTCATATTTTGACCTGGATGGGGGCGGGAGATGACCTTTATAACTACTCCCTAGATTATGTAAGAATAAATATTTTTGGATTTGTAGTGGACTCTTTATTCTTTGCTTTTCAGGCGATTCTAAATGCCCAAGGAAAAACTAAAGATACCACAATAATCGGAGCTTTATCAGGGGTAGTAAATATTGTACTAGATCCTATTTTGATTTTTACGACTATACCCTTTATAAACCTACCAGGCCTGGGCTTGGAAGTTAAGGGGGCGGCTATAGCTACAGTAATATCTAAGGTGGTTGCAGTTGGAATAGGAGCCTATAGGATTAATCACGATAAAAGTGAGTTAGACGTGAGTCTAAAAGGATTTAAGTGGAATAGGAATATGGCCTCACACATAATGAAGGTGGCCTTTCCAACAGCTGTAGGAAGAAGTAGTTCAGCTGTTGGCTTTATAATAATGAACGGTTTTATTATTTCCTATGGACCACAGGTTGTAGCGGCCTTTTCCATGGTAAATAGGATAACAGATTTTTGGATGCAGATATCTATGGGTATAGGGGCGGCAATGACCTCCATAATAGCTCAAAATATTGGGGCCAAGCAAATAGACAGGGCCAAGGAAACTATTAAGGAGGCTAAGGTTCTAGTTTGGATCACTTCTATAATAGGTATACTAATTTTGGTATTCTTCACTGACGGAGTTTTATCAATTTTTGTAAATAAGGCCAAGGAACCTGCAGTTTTTGCCCATGCTTTAGACTATATGAAATACGACATCTTTATGATACCGCCAATGGGACTGTTTAATATCTACCTGGGTATTTTCCAAGGTACAGGCAAGACCAGGTACTCTATGAATATGTCTATGGGTAGGTTGTGGTTTATAAGAATACCTATGGTTTTACTTTTAAAATACTTTACAACCATAGAACAAACAGGTATTTGGATATCCATGTTGGTATCAAATATACTTATTATAGTATATGCACTTTTCATATTTAAAACTAAGAAGATAATTGAGGATTAGAATGTTAAAATTTTTAATGGATAAATATATTAAATCAGATGATTTTACCAAGTGTGAAAATAGAAGTAGGTTGATTTCCCTAACAGGCTATATGGGACTTTTTATAAATGCCCTTCTATTTGTTGTTAAATTGTCAGTAGGCCTACTTATAAACTCAATAGCTGTAATAGGAGACTCTTTTAACAACCTATCAGATACTCTTACCAGCCTTATAGCAGTTTTCGGGTCTAAAATATCTTCCAAGCCAGCGGATGAAGACCATCCCTATGGCCATGGGAGGGGAGAATATATAGCCAGTCTTTTTGTAGGTATAGTAATTCTTTTAGTAGGTATACAACTATTTAAATCATCCATTAAAAATATTATGGATCCTAAGGACCTAAACTTTAATATATGGCTTTTACTTATTCTTCTAGTGTCAGTCTTATTTAAAGTTTACATGTACTTCTATAATATAAGGGTTTATAAAATGATAGACTCACCTTTAAACTACGGGGTAGCCATAGATTCTAGAAATGACGTTATAGCAACCAGTGCAGTAATTCTATCTATTTTAGTAGGCAGGTTCTTTAAGGTAAATATAGATGGCTTTGCCGGCATAGCCGTATCTTTTATGGTTATGTACTCAGGCTATGGCATCCTTAAGGATATGGGAAATATTCTTATAGGTAGGGAAGTAGAAGGAAGTTTAATAGATAGGGTTAGAGAAACACTTTTAAAGGGTAAGTATGTTAAAGGGGTTCATGATATAGAACTTCATGAATATGGCAAGAGCAAGGTTTATGGAACAGCCCATGCAGAAGTACCAGCCAATATAGATGTTTATACTATGCATGAAATTATTGATTCTTTGGAAGAAGAAATATATAATGATTTAGGAATTGAATTATCTATACATATGGATCCTAATTATTGCCTAGAAGAAGATCAATTTAATCAAGTTAAATGTAGAAATAGAAATTATGATAGAGAAAAAGGCAACTAGTCTTTTTCTTTTTTTTAAAAAAATACAAAAGCATATAAATTATGTTATTATATTCAAGAGGTAAAAATGAAGAATACAAAAATATATACATTATTAGATGAAAAAGAATATAAAAATAGCTTGGACAAGGCTTCTTCACTTATCAAGGAAGGTGGAATTGTAGCCATCCCAACTGAGACTGTTTATGGCCTGGCCTGCGATGGGTTAAACCCACAGGCAGTCCACAAGATTTTCGAGGCTAAAAATAGGCCCCTGGACAATCCCTTAATTTTACATATAGCTGATTTTTTTTGGTTGGATAGGCTGGCCAAGGATATTAGTGACCAGGATAGAAAAATAGTTGAAAACTTGTGGCCAGGACCTCTTACAATCGTTTTAAATAGAAGGGACATAGTACCGGATGAAATTACAGCTGGAGGAGAAACTGTGGCCATTAGGATGCCTAGAATGAAGAGTACTAGGGACTTTATTAGGGCCTGTGATAGTCCTTTGGCAGCACCATCTGCCAACCTATCAACCAAGCCTAGTCCAACCAATGCTCAGGATGTTTTCCAGGACATGGAAGGAAGAATTGACGCCATCCTAGATGGGGGAGAATCTAATATAGGCCTAGAGTCAACGGTTCTAGATTTAACATCATCAAGGCCTACCATCCTAAGGCCAGGTTACTATACTTTGGAATACTTAAGAGAATTTTGGCCAGATGTTGAATTAGACTTGGCCCTTAAGGACCAGGACCTAGTGCCCAAGTCTCCAGGTCAAAAGTATAAACACTATGCTCCCCAAGCCAAGGTGACTGTTTTTGTAGGGGACCTGGACCAGGTTCAAGATAGTTTTATCCAATATATTGGTAAGAGCCAGGCTAAAATTGGTATAATGACATTTGAAGAGGACCATAGAAAATATCCAGTAGATGAGATAAAATATATGGGAAGTCGGACAAGCTTAGAAGAAATGGGCAGGCATTTATTTACCTATTTGAGGGATATGGATAAATTAGGAGTGGAAGAAATACTCGTTTATGGAGTAAGGGAAGAGGGATACGGTTTATCCATAATGAATAGACTCAAAAAGTCTGCTTCAGGTAATGTAATATATTTATAGGAGGGTTTTGTGAAAATATCAATAACATCAGATCATGCAGGAGTGGAACTAAAACAGGAATTAGTAGAGTTTATGGAGTCCATGGACTATGAGGTAAATGATTTAGGACCTTTTAATACAGACTCAATAGACTATCCAGACTATGCGCAAAAAATGTGCAAGACAGTGGTTGATAAGGAATCAGATCTAGGTATTGCAATTTGCGGTACAGGGGTAGGCATGAGCATAGCTTGTAACAAGGTAAAGGGAATAAGAGCTTCCCTATGTTCAGAATCCTACAGCGCTAGATTGACCAGACAACACAACGATTCAAATGTATTATGTCTAGGTGCTAGAGTAACAGGTGTTGAATTAGCTAAGGACATAGTAAATGAATATTTAAAAGCTGAATTCGAAGGTGGAAGACACCAAAGAAGAATAGATAAATTAGAAAACTTTTAGGGGGTAAAAATGAGCAAGGTAGTAGTATTAGATCATCCATTAATTAAACATAAGGTAACCTTATTGAGGGATGTAAACACAGGAACAAATGAATTTAGAAAGTTAGTATCAGAAGTAGCCATGTTAATGGCCTATGAAGTAACTAGAGACCTAGAACTTCAAGAAGTAAAGGTAAATACACCAGTACAAGAAGCTGTAGGTTATGAATTATCAGGTAAAAAATTAGGTTTAGTTCCTATATTAAGAGCTGGTTTAGGTATGGTTGAAGGTATGGTTAGTATTTTACCATCAGCTAAGATAGGCCACATTGGTTTATACAGAGACCCAGAAACTTTAAAGCCAGTAGAATATTACTGTAAATTACCTACAGATGTAAGTGATAGAGATATATTCTTATTAGATCCTATGCTAGCAACAGGTGGTTCAGCAATGGATGCTATCACCCTATTAAAGGAAAAAGGATGTAAATCAATTAGATTAATTAACTTAATAGCAGCTCCTGAAGGAGTTAAGGCTGTTCAAGAAGCTCATCCAGACGTTGATATATACATAGCAGCTCTTGATGAAGGATTAAATGAACACGCATATATTATTCCAGGTTTAGGAGATGCTGGAGATAGACTATTTGGTACAAAATAAAAATTATGGAGGATTCCTATGGAAAAAATTCTAAATAGCCAATTAAATCACAGAACAATTCGTTCATGGAAAGATCAGGAAATCGAAAAGGATAAGTTAGACTTGTTATTCAATATAGCAAATAGAACAGCCACATCAAATGGTATGCAACAAGCATCCATTATCAGGGTGACTGACCCAGACAAAAAACTTAGAATTAGTAAGGTTGCCAAGCAAGACTATATAGCAAATGTTCCAGAATTATTAATCTTTATTGTAGATAACTTTAGAAATACAAAGATCATGGAAGAAAAGGGAAAAACTGTTGAATTTGTAAATGATACAGACAGGTTCTTCCAAGGAATCACAGACGCATCTATTATGGCTCAAAACATGGTTGTAGCTGCAGAAACTATGGACCTAGGCAGTGTATACTTTGGAAGTATCTTAAATGATGCTAGAGAGATCATAAAGATCTTAAACCTACCAGAATATACCTTCCCAGTTGTAGGCTTAGGCTTAGGATATCCTAACCAAGAACCTCAATTAAAACCGAGAATGGATGTTAAGACCAGAGTATTTGAAAATGACTACAAGATATTTGATAGTTATTTAGAAGAATTAAAGGAATACGACCAAGAAATGACCAACTACTATGACCTTAGAAATGCCAATACTAGGGTTGACTGTTTTACAGATCAAGTGGTAGGTAAGAATGAAGGCGAAGTTTTCAGTAGGTCACAACTTATTGAAATAGCCAAAGAACAAGGATTTAATTTATAGAGAGGCCTAGGCCTCTTTATTTTTTTCCTTAAAAGACCAAGAAAAAAACAAGCACCCGAGGATGCTTGTTTTTATTTGATTAATTAATAGCTAATTATTTGTTAGCTTCTTTTTTAATACTGTTTAATTTCTTAATCATAATGAATGCAAATGCTGCTGCAAGAACTAATCCTAGAGGATAAGCAATGTTAGTTGCTAATTTGAATCCTTCTGGAGCTTGTAATATATAAGTGAATATTACACAGTTCATGAATAATGCAGGTATTGTAGTCATTAAGTGAGACTTCTTATTTGATGCTAGGTAAGCTGAAGCTGTCCATAATACAATAGTTGCTAAAGCTTGGTTAGTAAATGCGAAGTATCTCCAAATAATGTTAAAGTCTATTCTAGTTAAACCAAATGCTACTAAGAATAAAGGTACAGCAATGATTAAACGGTTTTTGTTTTCTTTTTGGTCAAATCTTATAGCGTCAGCTATAGTTAAACGAACAGATCTAAATGCAGTATCTCCTGAAGTGATTGGAGCAGCTACTACCCCGATCATTGCTAATAAACCACCAACTTTACCCATTGTTGAGAAAGCTATAGTGTTAACAACTCCACCAGGTCCACCTTCAGCTAAAGCTTGTCCTAAAAGGTTGATACCATCTTGTCCTGTACCGAAGAATGACATTGCAGCTGCAGCCCAAATCATTGCGATAACACCTTCAGCAGCCATTGCTCCGTAGAATACAGGTCTTCCGTATTTTTCGTTTGGTAAACATCTAGCCATTAATGGTGATTGAGTTGAGTGGAAACCACTGATCGCACCACAAGCTATAGTTGTAAATAATATTGCCCATATTGGAAGTCCGTCTGGATGCATTGTTTGTAATGTCATCTTAGGTAGTTCGTAATCTCCAATAAGTAAGTTTCCACCTACTCCGAATGCCATGATTAATAAAGCAGCTCCGAATAGAGGATAAATTTTTCCGATAATCTTATCTACTGGTAAAATAGTAGCTAAGAAGTAATAAACAAATATAATTGCCAACCAAATGTTTGCATTGTCTATGCTGAATAATTTCATGCTTGATAGTAGGTTAGCAGGTCCCATCATAAATACAGTACCAGTAAGTAGTAAAAGAATTGAAGAGAATACTCTCATCGCTTGACGAGCACCGTTTCCTAGATAATCACCAGTGATTTCTGGGATTGAGTCCCCATTGTGTCTTAAACTCATCATACCTGAGAAGTAGTCATGAACTCCTCCTGCAAATACTGTACCAAATGCGATCCAGATAAATGCTGCAGGTCCAAATAAGGCTCCTTGAACAGCACCAAAGATTGGTCCTAAACCAGCGATGTTTAATAATTGTATTAAAAACATCCTTCCTGGTTTCATTGGTATGTAGTCTACGCCGTCTTCCATAGTATAAGCGCAAGTTTCTCTGTTAACGTCGATTCCAAAATGTTTGTCAACAAATTTAGAATATGTAACGTATCCAATAATAATAATTAAAATTCCTAAAATAAATAGTAACATATACCCCTCCTATTAAATTGTACAGGAAATCAAATGATTTCGATTTCCTTGCTAGTTCATTATAGCATCATATTTTATAAAGAAAAACTTAAATGGTCTAGAATCAGGGGATTAGGGGAGACTAATGAAATATATATTCATTATTTATTGATAATATAAAATAATATTAATTAAATAAATATCAATTAGTATAAATATTAGTGATAATTAATATTGCTAAGGGCTAAAATTAGAGATAATTGACTTATATTAGAATAAATTATAAGATAATAATAAGCTCATATAGCCGTTAAACTTTTGTCAAGACTTGAAAATAAAAATGACTATCTTATAAAGCTAGTATACATCAATAATAATCTAGCCTATTAGATAAGTGTTGGGGCCTAGTATTTGTATTAGTAGGTTTTAAATACCTATTATCTGAAAAGGTTTTCATGATTTATTTAAGACTAAATTACTTAAAATAAAAAATTATGTAATTTATATACATAGCTTAAAATTAATAGAATGAAAGAAGTTGCAGCTAGAAAAATATTAAATAAATGTTACAATGTTAGTGGGGAATGATTAATCAAAGTCTATATGGGTATAAACATAAACATATATAAAAATATGAGGTAGGTGAAAAATTGAATTACAAAGAATTATTATATATTAAGACAGTAGCTGATGAAGAGAGTATCTCAAATGCAGCTAGAAAATTAAATATAAGCCAACCAGCCTTAAGTCAAATTTTAAAAAAGGTTGAGTCGGAATTAGGGGAAATGCTTTTTGACAGGACTAATAGGGGAATGATTTTGACCGATGTAGGAGAAAAATACTACAAGATGGCAGAAGAGAGCCTGGACCTGTATGAAGATTTTCTTAAAGATATAGACATAATGAAAAATACATATGATGCAGAATTAAATATAGGAGTTTCTTCCTTTATAGAGACGACTATTTTACCCGTGATTATCAAGGAATTTAATAAGGTTTATCCTAATATAAAAATTAATGTTAGGGAATCCAATTGTAAGGAGCTGGAGAGTTTTGTAAAAAATAAGGAAGTGGACTTCTCTATTGTTCACAGAGAGACTCTTGAAGAAAACCATTATAGACGTTTGATAAAATTAGCTGAGGATCCCTTTATATTAGTTACTACTCCAGGGCTTTTAGACAAGTCTTCCTATCCTATAAGAGAAGGAAAGAAGTATCCAGAAGTTAGCCTGGAAGAAGTTAGGGAAGAAATGTTTATTACCTATCCTAAGGCTAGAAGGATTAGGGATACTATGGATGCAATTTTAAATCATGATAACATCACACCTAATTATGGTATAGAGCTTCCAAACTTTTTATCAGTAAAAAAATTGGTTTCTATTGATAGGAGTGTAAGCTTGATGCCTAGTAAGTATGCTGAATACTTAAATATAGGTGAGAGCCTAGATCTTTACCATATAAAGGACAATCCTAAGGCTAAGTGGTACACCTGTATCTACTTTAGTCCAGATGAAGAATTCCCTGAATACGCAAAAGTCTTTATAGATTTACTAGTAGACTTGGTAAAAACAGAAGATATTTTGTAAAAAATAAAGATGTACATATGTACATCTTTTTTATTTGCCAAATAAATTGGCGAAAAATCCTTTTTTAGGCTTATCTTCTTCTTTTTTTACTTCTTCCTTGATAGGTTCAGTCCTACTTGTATCCTTCTTATCTTCAGCTGACTTATCACTAGTAGCTTTCTTATCCACTACCACTTCTTCTTTAACTTCCTTTATATCACCCTCAATAACCTTGGCCTGGTTGGCTGGCTTATTTTTACTAGGGCTAGAATTTTTCTTTACATCCTTTTTCTCTATTTGCTTTAATTCCCCCACCAAATTTAAGCTTTGGAATTGGTCTGCTACCTTTAGAGACTTGTCTAGGGATGTATTTAAGTTGGTGATCTGTCTATTCTTAACATCCAACTCTAATCTTAATTCCTTAAGTTGTTCATTAAAACTAGATTCCATATTCAAAAGTAGTTCATCCTTATTTTCAATTTGATTTTTTAGAAAATCAATTTGGTCTTTTAAGATATCTACTATTTCATTTTCCAACTCTTCGTTCTTATCTTCCAGATCTTCATCTTCTTGTAATTCCCAAACTGAGCTTAAAATTTTAATACTCTCATCTGTTAATCTTTGGAAATTTCCTTTTTTTACTATACTCTCAGCTAGTCCTTCAGGATCATTTGCATTAATTCTATTGTAGACAGACATTTTTGTCACGTCGAACATATTGGCAACTTCCTGTACGGAATAAGTGTTATCTTTACTCATCTTTACCTCTAAACTCCCTATATTATAATAATATCATAAAAAATATACTAAACTATACAAAAGTGTTTTACCACTTTTATATAGTTATACTTAATAATAAAATTTTACAATAAATTAATATAAATGTCAAAGCTATAGTTTAATTATTTTATCAAAGATATCCTTATGGTCATCTATAACTTGAGAGTTACCTAGGACAGCCATGCTGGCTTGGGCCATGGCATCCTTCATAAGAGGAGCCTGGTCTTGTAGGTCCTTTAGGCTAGTTTCCAAGGCTTCTTCTATATTCTTTTCTATGTCCCTATAGGTTTTTTTAGATAGATATAAGGTTAGGTCTAGAGATCCCTTGGCTCTTTCTGTAAGAGGTGGGTCAAAGTTTCCAACTGTTCCAATAATATAGGTTTTTAAATCTTCTTTAGATAGGTCTAGGTTTTCTAGATACTTATAGGAGTTTCTATATACTTCCAGGGTTTCTTCCAAGTTAGGATCCCTATAGGAATAGGTAGACATGGTATTTAAATTATTCATAACCAGGCCTGTTCCATAGGCTCCTCCCTTAGCCCTTACTTCATTGTAAAGGTAATTTTTAGACAGGATGGAAGAAAGAACAGATATCTTTCCTGAGAAGGAATAGTCAAAATCTCTTAGATCCTTACCCAAGGATACATATTGAACATCAGATGAAGTTTTAAATCCTTCATTTATAATTTCCTTTTCAAAGTTTAGGTCTGCCTTAGGATATATTTTATTGTCCAGCTTGGCTGTAAAGTTTTCCAGGCTGGTAAAAAGTCTTTCTTCTTCTGTAAAGTCAGAAGTAAGATTTACTATTAAATTATTCTTGTTAAAGATCTTTTTGTAGACGCTGGCTAGCTTATCCAAGTCTAGGTTTTTAGGATTTTCTATAAGGTCTCTAATAAATAATAGATAGTCTATGCCATTGGTAAGTTCATTGTACTTGTAAAAGTCTCTGTAGTGGGATAGGACCCTATTAATCATCAAGGCATGGGCATTGTCAAAAAGACCCATTTCCAACCTGGAATTGATCATATTAATTAATTCCTTGATTCTCTTTTCATCCTCAAAGTTGGACCTTAGAAGGATTTCTTCTATAAGTTCTATAGCCCTATCGGATTTTTCACTGAAGACCTTGGTAGAAACCTTTATGGTAGGAGTAAAGTCTATACTGTTATTTATACTATAAAGTATAGGGTTAAAGGTTATGGCACCTGTCTCCATGTAAACCTTGTTGTTTAGCTCCTTATAGCTATAGTTTTCTGTATCAACCATGCCTAGAGCCTGGCAAATAAAGGCCATATAGGCTATCTCATCCTTTTCTATATGGGATATATCAAAGGAGAAGTCTATATAATCTATACCGCTGGTAGATAAATCATGCTTCAGGTAGATGTGGTTTTTCTTATCAATGATCTCTCTAGGAATTTCCTTGAAGGTCTTAGTTACGTCTTCCAAGTCAAGACTTGGTATAGTTTTTTTATCTTCTAAACTGTCTTCCCTATTTTGGAAGTCAGCCATTTTAAGATTTTCTTCTATTAGAAGGTCAAGTTCTTCTGGGCTTAGGGATTTTTTATAGGCCTTAAGCTCATCCTTAACCTCTTGGTCCCTAGTCTTATTAAGGTCCTTCTTAGGCCTGTGGATAACTATGGACTTGTGAGGGTTATTTAAGATCTTTTCCTCTATATATTTTTCGATTAAATCATTTTCAATATTTTCCTTTATATAGGCCATTTCTTCTTCATAGATATGGGCCTTAATAGGACTTTCGTCATAAAGCCAGCTGTCAAAGCTTTTAATCATATAGATAATACCCTTGGTTGAAAAGCCTCCCTTTTCCCTTAGGTCAAAATCAATCTTGTTTAGATTGGACATGATTAGGTCTCTGTCAATCTTATTTTCAACCATATCTCTTAGACTTTGGTCTACTGTTTCTATAAAGTTATCTAGCTTATCATCAGAAATATTTTTTCCTAAAAGTGAGAAACTAGTATTTAAATTATTGCTAGACATGTCTATTAAGTCTTCAGCCAAGTCTTCCTTTAAAATATTTTCCTTAAGGGGAGATGACTCACTATTTATTAAAATATCGCATACAAGTATACTCATAATCCTATCAAAAGTATTGGTAGTTTCTCCCATAAGAGTGCTATAGGAAATATAATTAGCCTTCTCCTTGTCGTCTACAACATTGTAATAGACCGTATTTGTTTGAGCTTGGTCAAATCTTTCTTGGCCAACTATACTAGACTTTACCAACTTGTAATCATAGTTACTTAGGTACTCCTCATCTATATAGGCCAAGTATTTTTCATAGTCTAGGTTTCCATATAGGAAGATATAAGAGTTACTAGGATGGTAGTAGTCATCATGGTAGTTTTTAAAATCCTCATAGCTTAGCTTAGGAATTTGGTAGGGATCTCCTCCTGAGTTTAGGGCATAAATTGTATCAGGCATAAGGAATTGATTTATCTGTTCTGAAACCTGATCTTCTGCTGAAGACATGGCCCCCTTCATTTCATTGTAGACAACCCCCTTATAGGTAATTTCGTCATCCTTGTCTAGAAGGTGGTGTCTCCATCCTTCTTGAAGGAAAACTTCCTTTCTAGTCTTTACTATAGGATTGAAAACAGCATCCAGGTAAACATCCATTAGATTTTCAAAGTCCTTGGTATTTCTAGAGGCTATTGGATAGATAGTCTTGTCAGGATAGGTCATGGCATTTAAGAAGGTTTGTAAGCTTCCTCTTAAAAGGTCCATAAAGGGTTCCTTGGTCCTGTATTTTTTTGATCCATTTAGAACACAGTGTTCTAGGATATGGCAAACACCTGTTGAATCTTTGGGAGGTGTTCTAAAGCCTATGGAAAAAACCTTATTATTGTCGTCATTGGCTAGGACAAAAACTCTGGCCTTGGTCCTGGTATGTTCAAATACTAGGGCGTCAGATTGTTGGTCCTCTATATAGGTTTTTTCTATTAATTTATAATTTTCTATAATTTTATCAGTCATAAATCCTCCTTTATATAATAACTTTATTATACCCTAACTGGTCCATATATAATAATATTAACAATTTAGAAAATTACATATATAATAATAGGGTATAATAAGATTACGATTGAGGTGAGAAGAATGACAGACAATAAATTTAGAAAAAACAAAATAAAGAAAAGAGTAAGAAGAATACACACAGATCACCATCAAGATCATATAGTAGAAGAAATTGATATTAGAGATACAGTGGATATAGCTGAAGATTTACCCACTGATGTTTATTTGCAAGATAACTCCCTAGAGGGCAAGGGCAAGAAGAATATTCCCCAAGTGGAGCACAAGTTAAGGCACAGGTTGGTAGTTGTACCGGAAGCTATCTATGAGGCCAGTGGAATTATGGTTTTAGGTAAGAGGATTAAGTCCCTTTTATTTACTACAGATATAGCCATAATTAAAAACTCCAATGCAGATGCCATCATAGCAGTCTATCCCTTTACTCCCCAACTATCCATAACTCAGGCCATTATCAATACGGCTAGTGTTCCAGTTTTCACAGGAGTAGGAGGAGGAACTACCACAGGGGTTAGGTCGGTAAATATAGCCCTACAGGCTGAGCTTATGGGAGCCTATGGGGTAGTTGTAAATAGTCCCATGTCCAATCCGATGATAACCAGTGTATCATCCATGTTAGACATACCAGTTGTAGCGACTATTTCATCTGAAAAGGATGATTATATAGGAAAGATTAGGGCAGGAGCTCAAATTCTTAATATTTCCGGTGGAAAGTATACAGCTGATTTAGTTAAAAAGATTAGAAAAGAAGTGGGAGATGATTTTCCTATTATAGCAACAGGTGGTCCTACAGATGAAAGTATTCAAGAGACCATTAGGGCAGGAGCCAATGCCATCACTTATACACCTCCAACCAGTGCAGATATTTTTGCCAGCGTTATGGAAGAATATAGAATGAGAAAATAGTTGCTTAATATTTTTTAATTTGTTATAATGTGTTGGTAAATCTCTACTCTGTTAAAAAGCAGGGTGAAATCCAAAGGGAGGTGAAAAGGAAATGAAACAATACGAAATGGTAGTAATTTTCAAACCAAATCTAGAAGAAGAAGCTAGAAACACTGGCTTAGAAAGAATCTATGATGCAATAAGAGCAAATGGAACAGTTGGCGAAGTTGAAGATTGGGGTCAAAGAAAATTAGCTTACGAAATCAACTATATCAGAGAAGGACACTATGTTTTAGTAAACTTCGAAGCAGAAACAACAACTATAACTGAAATAGAAAGAAGAGCTAAGATCCAAGACCAAATTATTAGATACATGGTTGTAAGTAAAGAATCCTAATAAAGGGGGCTTATATGAATAATGTAACTTTAATAGGAAGATTGACAAGAGATCCAGAACTTAGATACTTACAAGGGTCAAATCAAGCAGTAGCTAGATTTACCTTAGCAGTAGATAAACAATTAAGTAAAGAAAAGAAACAAGAAATGGAATCTAGAAACCAACCAACTGCAGACTTTATAAATATAGTTGTTTGGGGGAAATTAGCTGAAAGCTGTTCACGTTTTACTCAAAAAGGTAAAAGAGTGGCTGTTCAAGGTCGTATACAAACAGGATCTTATGAAGCACAAGATGGAACTAGAAGATACACAACAGATGTGGTTGCAAACAGTGTGGAATTCATAGATTGGAAGGACGACTTTTCAAATAATTCTTATGACGGATCATTTAATAATCAAGGCTTTGACCAAACTAAGGGTCCAGTAGAAGATGACTTTGCCTTCGGTGCAGAGTATGATCCAACAGATGATGACAGTAGGATTCCTTTCTAAACAAAGGAGGAAACAAATGCAAAATAGAAGATTTAGACCAAGAAAAAAAGTGTGTGCTTTTTGTAAAGACAAAAACAAAACAATCGACTATAAAGATGTTGCTTCAATGAAGCCATTTATCAGCGAAAGAGGTAAAATTTTACCAAGAAGAGTAACTGGTACATGTGCAGCTCACCAAAGAGAAGTTACAACTATGGTTAAAAGAGGAAGACAAATCGCACTTCTACCATACCAAGTAGACTAATTATTCAGACTATCTCAAATTAGAGATAGTCTTTTTTATTTATGCTATAATATTTTAGAGGAGAATGATATGAGACAAGCATTATATAGAAAATATAGACCACAGGTCTTTGATGATGTGTTTGGTCAAGACAATATAGTAAATATTCTTAAAAATCAGGTTGTCAACAAGAAGATAGCCCATGCCTATATATTTTCTGGTTCCAGGGGAACGGGAAAGACTACTTGTGCAAAGATTTTTTCCAAGGCGGTAAACTGCCTAGATCCAGTTAATGGAAATCCTTGTAATAAGTGTGAAAACTGCCTGTCAATCATGGATGAATCCACAGTTGATGTGATAGAGATGGATGCTGCCTCCAATAGGAGAATTGAAGATATTAGACAGCTAAGGGAAAAAGTAATCTATCCGCCAACCAATCTAAAATATAAGGTCTACATAATAGACGAGGCCCATATGATAACCAATGAAGGCTTTAATGCCCTTTTAAAGATCATGGAAGAGCCTCCCAGCCATCTTATTTTTGTTTTGGCTACCACAGAAATAGAAAAAATACCTGATACCATCTTATCTAGAACCCAAAGGTTTGAATTTAAGAGGATAGATCGGGATAATATAGAATCCAATATAGAAAACATTTTAGCCCAGGAAGGGGTTAAAATGGATAGTCAGGCTATAGCTTCAATCGCAGCCATAGCAAATGGGGGGATGAGAGATGCCCTATCCACCTTGGACCAGGTCTTGGCCATGGACAAGGAAGAAATAGGAGTTGAAGATTTAAACTCCCTTCTAGGCATATTTGGCCTGGACTTGAAAATGAAATATTCCCAGGCGGTCTTTGAAAGAGATATAGAAGCTGCCCTAAGTTTGGTCTATGCTGAACTGGACAAGGGAAAGGATCCCCATAATTTTATTAAGGAATTAATTAACTATTACAGGGACCTAATGGTAACAAAAATCAGCAAAAAAAATAATATCCTTAACTTGGAAGAGGATACATATCTTATGTATAAGGACCACATAAATAGGATAGAGCTGGAAAGAATTGTCAATAGCTTGGATATTCTCTTGGAATATGATAACTTAATTAAGACTTCAGATAATGCCAAGTTGCTTTTGGAAATGGCCACAATTAGGATGGTAAACTTTATGCCTAAGGAGGACTTGGTTGGACAAATCAAGGCTCTGGAACTTCGTATAGAAGAATTAGAAAGTGGACAAGTATTGACGGAAAGAAGGGTATACCAAGAAAAAAAAGAACCTAACAATAGGCAGGAAATAGCCAAAAGCACCTTTAAAGAACCTGGTATATTAAGGGTGGAAAAAGAGGTAAAGAAGAATATAGCAGAACCGGTTTCTAAGACTGATAAGAAGCTACAAGCTCCAAGCCAGGATGAAGAAGAGTCTTCTTCTACAGAGCCTATAAAGGACGTGGACAAGGATAATTTTGCCTCTGTGGTAAGGGAAATGATCCTGGAAAATTATCCGCAGACAAGTTTTCTTTTTGAAAACCTAAAAGATGAAAATTACCACAATGAAAAAATAACCTACTATCTAACCAAGACTGGTATGGATATTAGTTTGGCCATGAACTTTTTTATGAGGGATGCAGAAGTAAAACTATCTGATAAACTTGGAGAGAAATTTGTGATAGAATTTAAAGAGTATAAAGAAGAAGGTCAGACTAAAAAGACTAAAAAATTATCTAAAGAGGAAGAATTAAAAAAGATTTTTCCTGAAAATATACTAAAAATTATTAAATAGGAGGCTATAATGGCAAGAGGAAAAAATCCATTTGGTGGAAACATGAACAATATGATGAAACAAATGAAGCAAATGCAAAAACAAATAGAGGAAGCTCAAAAGGAAGTTGAAGAGACTACCATTAGTGCAACAGCCGGAGGTGGCGTTGTAGAAGTTACTGTAAATGGTAACAAGGAAGTTTTATCTATTAAAATAGACCCAGAAGCTGTAGATCCAGAAGATGTGGAAATGTTGGAAGACATGGTTATGGCAGGGGTAAATGAAGCCCTTAGAAAGGCTGATGAAGTTTCAAGCGACAAAATGGGAAAATTAACTGGTGGCTTAAACATACCAGGATTATAGAAGACTTAAACTCTAGTATTTATACTGGAGTTTAATTTTTATGGAGGTAAAGATGGGATTATATCCAGAGCCTATGGAAAGGCTGATAGAAGAATTTAGAAAACTACCATCCATAGGTAGAAAGACAGCTCAAAGACTGGCCCTTCATGTGGTAAATGGAGACAAGGCCTATATAGATGATTTCGCCGCTGCCCTAGTGGATGTTAGGGACAATATAAGAAAGTGTGAGAAGTGTGGTAACATTACAGAATTTAGGGTATGTTCTATATGCGAAGACCCTATGAGAGACTCTTCAACCATCTGTGTTGTAGAGGATGTGACCAATCTTTTAGCCATAGAAAAAGGGGCCAGCTACAAGGGTAAATACTTTGTTCTAAATGGCCTGATAAATCCTATGAGTAACTATGGCTCAGAAGATATAGGAGTAGATAGGTTTATCAAGAGAATCAATGAAGAAAAGGTAAAGGAAATTATCTTTGCCATATCGCCAACTGTTGAAGGAGAGACAACCATGCTCTTTTTAAGAGAGCTATTAAAGGATACGGATCTTAAAATAACCCGTATAGCTAGTGGTATACCTGTAGGTGGAAACCTGGAGTACTATGATGAGCTAACCTTGCTTAAGGCCTTGGAAGATAGAAGGGATATATAGGAGGAAGTATGGAAATAATAAACAAAAACAATAAAACGCAAATGATTGAAACTAGCAGTGGGCCCTTACAAGGCTTTATCTACAATGGGGTTCAACATTTTCTAGGTATAAAGTATGGCCAGGCAGAAAGATTTAGAAGGGCCGAGGAGCATAGTTGGGACCAAGCCTATAATGCTATTAGCTTTGGTCCAGAGTGCTACCAACCTGGAAATACAGATACTGCATCAGAAGACTGTCTCTATATGAATATATGGAAGAAGGATGGTGGTAGTGAAGAAAAGAAGCCGGTTTTTGTTTATATCCACGGAGGCTCCTATATGAATGGGGGCGGCTCAGAACCCATGGTAGACGGCTATAACCTGGCTAATAATGAAGACTTAATAGTAGTTAATTTTAACTATAGGTTGGGAGTTTTTGGCTTTCTTGACTTTAGCTATGTGGATGAGTCCTTTGAATCCAACCTGGCAGTTAAGGATATGCACCTGGCGCTGACCTGGATTAAGAACAATATAGAAAAGTTTGGGGGAGACCCAGAAAACATAACCATATCAGGGGAATCAGCAGGAGGAACCTCTGTTATGCTGATTTATACCTTGGAGGAATTTGATGACCTTTATACAAGGGCCATCTCTATGTCAGGTATATCATCCTATTTTGTTCCTTCCTATGAGGCCCACTATAGGTCTGATATGTTTTTAGAATTTATTGGGGCCAATCCTAGTAAGAAGGATCTTTTAGGCCTAGACCCTAAGTTTATAGCTGAAAAAACTATGGACTTTACCAATTTTATAGGCTATGGTGCATCTACTTTTTGTCCGGTCATTGAAGGCGACTATATAGAAGAGTTTCCCTTGGTTAAGTTGAGAAACACAGGAGGAAGCAAGAAGCCTCTTTTAATAGGGGTTACCAATGACGAGATGAGCATGCTTACCTATAGTAAGCTAAGTAAGGAATGGGGTCTAGACTCCTTCTTACAAGAAGGCTTAAATAGGGAGAAAAAAGAATACAAGGAAAATATAAAAACAATCTATAAAAAGTACAATGTGGGTATGGATGTTTACAGGCAGATATATTCTGATCTGGTAATCAAGTCTGCTTCCCTGTGGTTTGCAGATGAGGCCAGCAGGTTTGCCCCTGTTTGGATGTATAGGTTTGACTATGCCACTACAGCATCTAGAATGGTAGGCCTTAAGGCCTTTCACGCATCAGACCTTCCCCTACTTTTTGCAAACTATGAAAATAATTACCTGGCTGACATGATGTTTAGCTTTACCAGAGACATGGAAGCACCTAAGAAGGTTACTGAACTTATGCAGGGAGACTTTGCTAAATTTGCCAGGGGAGAAGACCTGGACTGGGCCAGGGTGGAAGATAAAAAATTCTTGGCCAAGTGCTATGACGTGGAAGCCAAGTATGAAAATGTTATTAGGGAAGAGCTAATAGATGAGTTTGTTCACTCAAATTATTATAGTGAAGTATTTAGCCCTTATAATAGAAAGATTAGATATAAGTTTCCTAGGAGAAATAGCAAGAGAAAGACAGATTTGGTAGACTTAACCATCTTAAACAATCTTTTTAAAGACTTGGATCTGGACTTGGAAGAGGAAAAGATAGAAATTCTTTACGAAGATGAGACTACCAAGGTGGAAAGAATAATTTCTACAGGCCAAACTACAACCTGGCAGGTTCAAGATGACATAGAGTTTGTCTATCTAATGCAGGGAGAGGCCAAGATAGAAACAGAAGATGAAGTTTATAGCCTAAAGGCTGGAGATGGTTTGAAAATAGACTCAAAGATCAAGCACAGGGTTAGCTATACCAGCGAAAAGCCGGCCTGTATCTGGTTGTGTTTTTATCAAAAGACTTTTTTAAACACCTTGACCAATAAAATAAACTTTTTTTCCAACAGAGAATAATTATAAGTGGTGATTAGTCATTAATCAATATTAGAGAAATTTAATGTTAATATTATATCAAGCCTTGTAAGGACCTGGTTTGCAGAACATGTATGCCTTTAAAGCGTAGAACCATGGGCCCTGTAGGTCATTTTTTTCTATTGACAATTTCTTGTTTATTGTTTATTATATTATTTGCACAGATAAAAAATATGAATAAATTGTGCATAAAATATTTGGAGGTAGGTAGGACATGAAAAATTCAAAAAGAATTTTAGCATTACTTTTGGCTTTAGTAATGGTATTCTCATTAGCTGCATGTGGTAACAAGGAAGAAAAACCAGCAGACGGAGATAAGCCAGCTGAAGAGCAAAAAGAAGACGAAAACAAGGATGGCGAAGACAAGGAAGAAGATAAAGAAGGCGAAGAAACAGCTGACGCTGCAGGAATTGCAAAAGTTGGTCTAGCTAGCACAGTATCTTTTGGTAAATCAAAAGACTTAGAAGATGGCAAGGGTGCAGCTCAAGAAGACACTATGGTTGCAGCAGTAGCTTTTGATAAAGATGGCAAGGTAGTTAAGGTAGAAATCGATACAGCTCAAAACAAGGCTGCTATTAAAGATGACGGTACTTTTGACTTTGACACCGAAGCAAAGGGAAAAACTAAAAAAGAATTAGGCGCAGACTACAATATGAAGGCTGCTTCAGAAATTGGAAAAGAATGGGATGAACAAATGGTATCCCTAGAAGAATATTTTGTTGGTAAAACAGCAGAAGAAATCAAAAATATTGAAACTGAAGAATCAGTTCCAACAGATGCAGACTTAAAAGCATCAGTTACTATGAAGATTGACGGCTACAAAGAATTAGTAGCTAAGGCTTGGGACAATGCAGTAGACGTTGAAAACGTTGAAAAAATTGGTCTAGGTGTTAGTTCAGACTTTGGTCATGGAACTAAAGAAAAAGCTGACGACAAGGGTGCTTCAGTTGAATTCAACACAACTTACGCTCTAGTAGCTTTAGACGCTGAAGGAAAAGTTGTAAAGACTATAATCGATACAGCTCAAAATACAGTAGCTTATACAGCTGATGGAAAGTTAGAAACTGACATAGCTGCAGAAGGAACTACCAAAAAAGCTTTAGGTGCAGACTACAATATGAAGGCTGCTTCAGAAATCGGAAAAGAATGGGATGAACAAATCGCATCATTTGAAGATTGGACAGCTGGTAAAACAGCAGAAGAAATTAAGAACTTAGAAGTTGACGAATCAGGTAAAACAACAGATGCAGATTTAAAAGCATCAGTTACTATGGGCGTTAATGGATATGTAGAAACAGTTTCAGAAGCTATTGATAAGGCTAAATAATTGTACTATAATTAAAGTAAATATATTAAACCCCGCTATGATGCGGGGTTTTGTTTTAGGAGTATTTATGAAAAAAATTAGAAACACTTTATTTGTACTATTGACCTTAGTTTTTGTGACGTCCTGTAGTCAGAAAGAAGACCTAGAGGCCCACAAGAAGACTTTTTATGGAACATTTGACACCAAGATTCTCTACCTGTCCTATACTGACAGTGAAGATAAATTTGATGAAGAATTTGCCTTTGTAGAGGAAGAGTTTACTAGGCTACATAAATTATATGATAGATATAATGACTATGAGGGAGTTAACAACCTAAAGACCATTAATGACCAGGCTGGCAAGGAAGCGGTTAAGGTAGATGATGATCTTTATAATGTTATTAAGTTTTCCCTAGTTAACTTTGAAAAGACAGATGGCAAGGTAAATATAGCTATGGGGTCAGTACTTAGACTATGGCATGATGTTAGAATGAAAAATGAAGGAGCTGAAGAAAAAGATATAGTTCTTCCTAAGGAAGAAGATCTTTTAGAGGCCTCTAAACACATGGACATAGAAAAAGTAATCTTAGACGACAAGGAAAAAACAGTCTACTTGGATGATGAAAAAATGTCCATAGACCTGGGAGCAGTAGCCAAGGGCTATGCGGCTGAAATGGTTGCCCAAAGATTAGAAGAGAAAGGGGTTAAACACGCCTCTATAAATGCAGGTGGTAATGTTAGGACCATAGGTAGCCCTGGGGATGGAAGAAAGAACTGGGGAATAGCTATAGAACATCCTTTAATGGGAGAGGCAGATGACTTTTTAGATGTTCTTTTCATAGGTGAGACAGCTGTAGTTACCAGTGGAGACTATCAAAGATACTTTACCAAGGATGGGGTAAACTACCATCACATAGTTGATCCAGTTAGTTTAAAACCAGAGACCATCTATAACTCAGTAAGTATTATAACCAAGGATTCAGGCCTGGCAGACTATCTTTCAACAGCCCTATTCTTATCGACCAAGGAAGAGGCTGAAAAGATTTTAGAAAACTATAAGGATGATGACGTGGAAGTTTTATGGTATTCCCATGAAGAGGGAGAAAGCTCAACCAAGGGCTTGGAAGAACACATGAGATCTAAGGGAGCCACAAGTAAATAGACAAAGAAAGAACCTAGCTAGCTAGCCAGGTTCTTATTTTTTTACTGTATTTTATTATTTATCGTATCCCCCAGGATTATCCTTGTGCCAGTTCCAAGCGTCTATTATAATTTCCTCAAGATTATAATGCTTAGGGTCCCAGCCTAGGACCTTTCTAGCCTTTTCTGATGAAGCTATTAGGATGGCAGGGTCTCCTGCTCTTCTTCCCACTATCTCCATAGGAATTTCTAGTCCAGTAGCCTTTCTAGCCGCCTCTATAACCTCTAAAACAGAGTAGCCAAGACCATTGCCCAGGTTGAATATATTTGATTCATTTCCTTCTAATAGATACTTATAGGCCAAGTAGTGGGCATCTGCCAGGTCGATAACGTGAATATAGTCCCTGATAGCAGAACCATCCTTGGTTTCATAATCGTCACCAAAAACATATATTTTTTCCCTCTTGCCTAGTGGAACTTGTAGGATAAGTGGAATTAGATGGGTCTCAGGATTGTGAGCCTCTCCAATTTTTCCGCTCTTATCAGCTCCAGAAGCGTTAAAGTATCTAAGAGATACATACTTAATGTCATAGGCCTTGTCAAACCATTTCATCATATCTTCCATGGCAAGCTTGGTTTGTCCATATGGATTGGTAGGCACAGTTGGATCGTCTTCCTTGATAGGAATATTAACTGGTTCCCCATAAGTTGCCGCTGTAGATGAAAATACAATCTTTTTAACATCATTATTTCTCATAACATCTAAAAGGCACATCATGCCATAAACGTTATTGTCATAATAAGTAAAAGGTTTGGTCATGGATTCGCCAACCAGTGAATTTGCAGCAAAATGTATAACCCCATTAACATCATGCTTTTTAAATACCTTGTCCAGCTCTTCCTTGTCTCTAATGTCTATATTGTAGAAGTAATCTACTTCCACTGACTCTCTAAAGCCAGTGTTTAGGTTATCTACAACAATGACTTCTTCGTCTTGTTCTTGAAAATACTTTACTGTGTGTGAGCCTATGTAACCGGCACCACCTATAATTAAAACAGCCATTTATAAATCCCTCCAAATATTTAATCTATTAAAATTATAACAAATAAGAGGCCTGTTAACAAAGATTTAATTGTATTGTATAATCTAGTTAGGGTATGTTATTTATGAGAGAAAGGATAAGAAAATGACAAAAAAATATTATAAGGCAAAATACATTGTCTTGGAAGACAGGGTAATAGTTGACGACTACATGATGGTTGAAGACGGAATCATCCAAGGCTTTGCGAGAGAAGCAGAAGAAGGGGTTGAAGTCATAGATTTTGGAGATGCCTATTTGGCACCAGGTCTAGTTGACACCCATATTCACGGCTATAAAAATGAAGATATAATGGACGCCAAGAAGGGAGCCTTAAACACCATATCCAAGGGAATCTTAGAGATGGGTGTAACTTCCTTTCTACCAACTACCTTAACAGCATCAACTGAACAATTAAATGATGCTTGTAGGGTTATAGGAGAAGAACATAAGACGGTTGAAGGAGCCAAGGTAAGAGGGGTCTTCTTAGAAGGACCTTATTTTACAGAAAAGTATAAGGGGGCTCAAAACCTGGAATACATGAAGGATCCCTCCATTGAAGAGTTAAAAAAATGGAAGGATTTATCTGATGGTTTGGTTAATAAGATAGCCATAGCACCAGAGAGAAAGGGTGTTGAAGAATTTATTAAAGAGGCTAGAAAGATGGGGGTTTATGTTGCCCTTGGTCACTCTGATGCCACTTATGAAGAGGCTATTAAGGCTGTAGATGCAGGAGCTAATATTTTTGTCCACACCTATAATGCCATGAGTGGTCTTCACCATAGGGAACCAGGTATGGTTGGCGCTGCTTTAAATACTAAGACAACTGTAGGAGAACTAATCTGTGATGGCCACCATGTCCATCCTATGGCTGCAAAGGTGGTTATGGAAAGCAAGGGAAGAGACCATGTTGCCTTGGTTACAGACTGTATGAGGGCAGGGGGAATGCCTGATGGAGACTATAGTTTGGGAGAGTTCCCAGTGGTTGTAAAAGACGGTACAGCTAGATTGGCAGAAGGAAATTTGGCAGGATCCATACTTAAGTTAAAGGATGCTGTTTCAAATGTTTACAGCTGGAGAATAGCAACAGCCTTTGAAGCCATTCAAATGGCCAGTTTAGTACCAGCTAAATCAGTTGGACTAGATGGGGTTTGTGGAAAGTTAAAGGAAGGCTATGAAGCAGACTTTATAGTTTTAGATGAAAAATTAGAATTATTAAAAACCTATTTAGATGGGGAATTAAAGTACGAATTAAAAAAATAAGAAATAGACATAAAAAAGCCTCTCTAGGAGAGGTTTTTTTATTAAGCAAATATAATATTTTTTGGTTTTTCTTTTATATCATATACCTTGTCTAATTCATGAACCAGGTAATTTACTCTCTTTAATACAGAGCTTCTAGTAATTATTCCCTTAAAAATATTGTCCTCATCAACTATACAAACAAAGGTATGGTCGATTAGGGCATTTAGAACTTCTTCTATGGAAAAGTCCTCATTAACTGTATGATACCTAGTGTCAATGGCCTCTTCTACCAGGTGGCTTTCCAGTAATTCTGGATTTTGGAAAACATTTCCCCCTGTAAATTGCATGATCTTATGTATGGAAATTAGGCCTAGAAACTTGGAATCAATATCAAGTACAGGTATTAAAGAATATTTCACATTAGTTAAAAGTAGAACCGCGTGAAATAAATTATGTTCACCTAGAACATTAGTAACATTTTCTGCTGGTATTACCAAACTGTCAGTGTCCTCTAATAGCATTTCCTCGATTTTTTCATTAATCATTATATTCACCTCATCTCTATTATAATTTAGAATTTTTTTAAATTCAAATTTAATATTGTAATGAAAATGTAATTTTTAGGCCTAAAAATGTAATAATATTGTAACTAATTCCTTGCTTATGCTATAATTGTATTAATTGAAATAAGGAGAAAATAAATGACAAAAGGATTCATAAAGGTATCTAATAAGGTAATCGATTTGATTATTGCAAGGACCATCCTCGAAGATGACAACATCGATAGAGTGTTTGCTATTGGGTCCAATGGTTTAAAATACAACTATAAAAAATATTTAAAGGTTGAGCGCAAGGATGACCTGTTAGATGTAATAGTATATGTGAGATACAAGGATAGGGATGATATGGATGCTACATCCAAGAGAATCTATACTGATCTTTATCAAGTTTTAAAACAAAGTTTGAACTTGGAATTAAATTATATGAAGTTTATGGAGAGATAAATATATGGAGTTTATAAAAAAAGGAGCTATTTTAGCTCTTTCAGGTCTGCTACTTGTACATAGCCCCATACAGGCTAAGGCTGAGTTAGTTGAGAATAAGGGAAATAAATACCTATATGATCAAGGGCACATGAAAAAAGAGTGGCAAAAGGTAGATGGTAATTATAGGTACTTTGACAAGGAAACTGGTCAAATGTGGACTAATGGTTATGGTTTAATAGATGGTAAACAATACTATTTTGATAAGGATGGAAATCTTTTAAAAGGTTGGAAGAAGGTTTTTGGCCTGGAAAGATATTTTGATCCTGCCACAGGAGAACTTTATAAGGATAGAAAGGCGACCATAAATGGTAAGACCTACAAGTTTGACAAGAATGGTGGCTTTGTTCAAGTAAAGGAAGAGGCTAGTCCAGAGACTTACTACCTAGAAACAAGTAAGAGTAAGTATAGAAATGCTGGAGATGCCAGTTTAGGTAGAAATAAATTAGAAGGAAGACTGGAAGCTGGGAATTATTATATTTATAAGAAATATGCCGGCATGTTAAACCTTAGCAAGAGTCCAACCAGCCCCGGAGCATGGATTAATCCTGCAGAAGTGGGTGAAGATGGGGGCCAGACTAAGCTGGTAAATCATAATATTTTAAATGTTAGATCAGGCAAGTCAGTTTCCTCTAAAAAGCTGGGTCAGCTTAAAAGAGGGGATGAAATATATGGAAGAAAAGATGGAGCTTGGTTTGAGTTTACCTACAAGGGCAAGAAGGCCTATGTGAGTGATAAACTTTTAAAGGACAAGCTTGTAGAAGTTGAAGACCAGGGAAGTAACCAGGTAAAACCTGTTGAAAAATTTACTAGAATCATGGGAAAAACTCAAGTAAGTGAAGGACAAATGGTTAACTACTTGAAAAAGGTTTATCCAAATGCCAAAAAGGAAATCTATGGTTTCCCAGGACTTTACTTGGAAGAGGGAGCCAAAGAAGGAGTTCGAGGTGATATAGCCTTTGCCCAAGCTCTTTTAGAGACAGGAAACTTTAAGTTTCCCAACACCCATATAAGCATAGAACAAAATAATTTCTGTGGCTTGGGAGTAACTGGTTCAGGAGTTCAAGGAGAATCCTTTGAAAGTCCAAGAATTGGGATAAGAGCACAAATTCAACACCTTAAGGCCTATGCCTCTAAGGAAGATGTTAAATTAGAAATAGTAGACCCTAGATATCACTATGTGGAAAGGGCAAATTCTCCTTATGTTGAATGGCTGGGAGCCTATGAAAACCCTAAGGGTACAGGCTGGGCCTACAGTCCTAAGTATGGAGAAAAGATTTTAAATATATTAGACAATATAGCTAGAATGGATGGGAGATAGGAATGAAAGACTTAATTAGACAAGGGTCAAGAAGACTTATGGCCTTTCTTTTGATGCTAGTCCTAGTGTCTGGTACAGTCTATGCTGCACCGGGAAGCTTAACAACTAACAAGGGCTTTAGCTACTATTATAAGAATGGTCAAATGCAAAAAGGTTGGCAGGAAGTAGATGGCCAAACCAAGTATTTTGACGAGAACAAGGGCTATATGTGGAGTAATGGATATGGCCAAATAGAGGGAAAGCAGTACTATTTTGACAAGGAAGGAAATCCTTTAAAAGGCTGGAATGAAGTTTATGGCAAGTCCAGATACTTTGATGCCAAGGATGGTCACCTTTACAAGGATAGGACAGCCAACCTGGGAAACTTTAAGTACACTTTTGACAAAGATGGAAATGTGGTAAAAAAAGAAAATTTAGCTTCCGACCTAAAGGTTTACAATCTTAAGGAAGCAAAGCATAGATATACTAATGCTGTAGATGCCAAGGCTAAGAAGAATAAGCTAGATGGATTTTTAGCACCAGGTAAGTACTATATCTACAAGGAGTACAATGGTATGTTAAATCTTACCAAGTCTCAGACTGGACCAGGTTCCTGGATTAATCCTAATGAGCGCTATCAAAAGCCTGATACTAATAGGCCTAATGAAATAGCAGAAGTGATAAGATATGCAGTTTATAACTTAAATATTAGAAAGGGACCAGGGACTAATTATGAAACCCTGGGTATGCTTATGAAGGGGGAAGAAATCAAGGGACGTTTGGAAGGTTCCTGGTTTAAGTTTTCCTATAAGGGCCAAGATGCCTATGTAAGTAATACCTATCTAAGTAGCCAGGAAATAAATACCAATCAAGAAATCAAGGTGGTAAACAATAAGATTTTAAATGTTAGGGCTTCTAAGTCAACTTCTGCCAAGAAGTTGGGAACTTTATATGAAGGCCAGGAAATAGTTGGAAGTGTTGATGGATCTTGGTTTAGATTTGACTACAAGGGACAAAAGGCCTATGTAAGTAAGGCCCTACTAGCCAATAAGGATCACGAAGTAAATGGTGAGACTAGAAGTGTGGTTAGACCCCTTATAAATATAAGAGCAGGCAAGTCTGTTAATGCAGATAGGTTGGGCTCCTTAAAAGAAGGAGATCAAATAACTGGGGTTGAAGATGGTGTATGGTTTAGATTTAGCTATAAGGGAAGTTTGGCCTATGTTAGTAAAAATTTGGTAAAACCTCTTAATAATCCAAATCAACCAGATATAGAAAAGCCTGAACCTGAATCTAAGGATAAGTTTGTTATCATGTTGGATCCAGGTCATGGACAAAACGAAAATAGGGGGGGCTTACTTTTTGATGAAGGTAACCAAACCTATGAGTTTAGTAGACTTTTAATAAATGAAGCTAAGAAATACAAGGATATAGAAATAAGAACTACCAGGGAATTTATCTACAATGATCCTAGTCTTTACGACAGGTCTCAGGCTGGTAGAGGGGCGGATTTATATATATCAATCCACACCAATGCAGCAGGACCAGGGGCTAGGGGAACTGAAATCTGGGATGGTCTTTACAGTCAGGACAGGGAAATTCAAAGGAAATTGGTAAACTTGATAGCTTCTACCTTGGATACTCCTAATAGGGGAATCAAGTATAGAAGACATCCTGACAATCCAGCCAAGGACTATTATGCTGTTTTAAGAGATAACCCAGCCAAGACTAAGATGTTGATAGAGTTTGTCTTCCATACAAACCTACAGGATTCAAAAGTCTTTTTAGAAAATCAAAATTTATTGGCCAGATTGATGATGCAAGAAATTGCCAATCACTATGGTCTAAAGTAGAAAAAGGGAGCTAGGCTCCTTTTTTTATTGACAAAAAAAGTCCCATTTGTTATCATATAACATATATTAGCACTCAAGATAAGTGAGTGATAACAAATGAGGAGGCTTATTGTGAAGAAACAGTTTGAGACAGAATCAAAGCGAATATTGGACTTAATGATAAATTCCATCTATACAAATAAGGAGATTTTCTTGAGAGAATTAATCTCCAACGCTTCAGATGCCCTGGACAAGAGGTATATTGAAGACTTGAAAAATGAAGAGGTGGATTTTAATAGGGATGACTACCATATTTTCCTAGAAAGAGATGGGGACAAGAGGACTCTTACCATAAGGGACAATGGTATAGGTATGACCTTGGAGGAATTGGAAAATAATTTGGGGGTTATAGCCAAGAGTGGATCCTTAGATTTTAAAACCAAACTGAAGGATCAAGATGATATATCCATTATAGGTCAATTTGGGGTAGGTTTTTACTCTGCCTTTATGGTGGCAGACAAGATAGAAGTACTATCCAAGGCCTATGGTTCAGACCAGGCCCACCTGTGGGTAAGTGAAGGCAGTGAAGGTTATGAAATAAGCCAGGCTGACAAGGATGACTTCGGAACAGAAATCACCCTGTATATAAAGGAAAATATAGAGGAAGATGACGCCTATGATCTTTACTTTGACGAGTACTTTATAAGACAATTGGTGGAAAAGTATTCCAACTATATTAAGTATCCTATTAAGATGGAAATGACCAAGTCTAGAAATATTAGTGAGGACCCAGAAAATCCTGAATATGAAGACTATAAGGAAGTTGAAATCTTAAACTCTATGACTCCTATATGGAAGAAGAGAAAGGCTGATTTAAGCGATGAAGACTATAAGAACTTTTACCATGAAAAAAGATTTGGCTTTGATGAGCCTTTAAAATGGATTCATGTTAATGCAGAAGGCCTAATCAACTATAGGGCCATCCTATATATTCCATCAGAGGCACCTTTTGACTACTATACTAAGGATTATAAGAAGGGGCTGGAACTTTACTCTAATGGGGTTATGATTATGGAGAAAAATGAGGATTTGATTCCAGACTACTTTAGCTTTGTTAAGGGGGTAGTTGATTCAGAAGACTTATCCTTAAATATATCCAGGGAAATCCTTCAACAAGATAGAAGGTTATTGACCATAGCCAACAAGTTGGAACAAAAGATTAACCAGGAATTAAAGTCTATGATGGACAAGGATAGGGAAAACTATGAGAAGTTTTATAAGTCCTTTGGCATGCAGTTAAAGGCTGGTATCTATCAAACCTATGGTATGAAAAAAGACGACTTAGAAGACCTGCTTCTATTCTACTCATCCAAGTCTAAGGACCTTATAAGCCTAAGGGAATATGTGGATAGGATGAAGGAAGATCAAGAGGAAATCTACTTTATCTCAGGAGATTCCTATGACCAAATAGATAGACTGCCAAGTCTACAAAAGATCAAGGATAATGACCTGGAAATCCTTTATCTAATAGATGACATAGATGAGTTTATGATAAAGATGATGCTTAGCTATGATGACAAGCCTTTTGTATCAGCACTTGACAAGAAGTTTGAGGAAGAGGACAAGGAGCTTGATGAAGCTGAAAAGAAGAACCAGGAAGAGCTTTTCTCAAAGATGAAGGAAATCCTTGATGGGGAAGTGGTAGAAGTAAAGGAAAGTAAGAGATTGGTAGATGATGCTTCCTGCTTGGTAGCCCAAGGGGAAATCTCCATAGATATGGAAAAGACCTTTATGCACCAACCAGATGCCAGTATGGTTAAGGCGGAAAAAATCCTAGAAATAAATAGTGACCACAAGATCTATAAGAATCTTATGGATGCCCTAGCTGGAAATGACGAAGAAAGATTAAAACTTTACACAAGTATTCTTTATGACCAAGCAAGGCTAATAGAAGGACTGCCTTTAAGAGATGCTGTGTCCTATACACAAAATGTGATGAAGTTATTATAAATAGAAAAAAGACAAAAATAATAAGGGCCTAGGCCCTTATTTTCTTTGTTTAAATGTTAATCAATTTTTTTTAGAACCAGTAGGGTCCTGCAAGGGGAATAGATTTTTATCCCATAGTCAAACTCAGAACCAAAAAGTTCTTCTGTAGAATAGACATGGGCTTCAGATATCCTATCCAGGCCTCCGTATTTCTTCCTGTCACTATTAAAGACTACCTGGTAGTCTCCCTTCTCATAAATAGGGGTTTCTAGCCCGTCATAGGAGTTTACAGGGTGGAAGTTAAAGAGGAAGATTAAATCATCAACCTGATAGCTTAAAAGCTTTCTATCCTGGTCTATGGATAGAAGGTCAGCTGTCTTATCTAGGAGTAGCTTGTGCTTTTTAGCAAACTTAATCATGTCCTTGTCAAATTTATTTAAATACTGGTATTTTAAATTTTTATCGTCTACCAGGTGCCACTGTCTTTTGGCATATTTAAAAGACCAATTATTGTCGGCAGAAGGAAAGTCTATCCATTCTGGATGGCCAAATTCATTTCCTATAAAGTTTAAATAGCCGTCAGTTGCTGTTGTAAGGGTTATAAACCTAATAAGCTTGTGAAGGGCCATGGCCCTTTCTATAAAGAGGTTGGAATCGTCTTTTTCCATGTGCCAGTAGAGCTCTGAATCCGCCAGTTGGTGGATAAGAGTCTTATCTCCTACTAGGGCCTGGTCATGGGATTCTACATAGCTAATCCTCTTTTCACCTGGTCTTTTAGTAGTAAGTTCAAACCACATGGCATTTAAGTCCCAATATTCATCAGGTGTTTTTAGGTTTTCTATCCAGAAGGGAGCTATGCCCATGGCAAACCTATAGTCAAAGCCTATGCCGCCGTCTTCTATGGCTAGGCAAAGTCCTGGCATACCACTTACATCTTCTGCAATGGATAGGGCCCTAGGATTTATTTCCTTAATTAGCTGGTTGGCCAATTGTAAATAGGTTAGGGCGTCTAAATTAGTGTTCATGGAGAAGTAGTCATCATAGGAAGTAAAGTTACTGCCTAGACCATGGTTTTGGTAGATCATGGAAGTAACTCCATCAAATCTAAAACCGTCAAAGTGGTATTCTTCCATCCAAAACCTCAGGTTGGATAGGAGAAACTTCAAGACACCATTTTTATTGTAGTCAAAACATTTTGAGTCCCAAACTGGGTGATCTCCCCTTTCATCTTCATAGAAGAATTGATAAGGGCTGGTATCAAAAAGGTTGATTCCCTCATTTACATTCTTGGAGGCGTGGGAGTGAACCACGTCCATTATCACATTAAAACCCATGTCATGGGCTGTATTTATCAAATCTTTTAAGTCGTCAGGGCTACCAAACCAGTGGGATGGTGCAAAGTAGTTGGTAACGTGATAGCCAAAGGAACCGTAGTAGACATGTTCAGCTATGGCCATAAACTGGATGGTATTGTAGCCTAGTTTTTTAATCCTAGGAAGAATATTTTCTTTAAATTCCAGGTAGGAGCCTATCTTTTCTTCTTCCTGGGCCAGGCCTATATGGGCCTCATAGATTATGGGCCTAAAGTTCTTTTTTATCTTGTGGTCCTGGTCGGTCCACTTAAAGTCTTTTTCAGGGTTCCAAATAACGCCTACAAAGTCTATGTTTCCTTCCTGGTCAATTAACTGTTTAACTTTTTCTATAAAAAGAGGTATTCTATAGTGGTTTCGTCCGTCCTTTACTATTATAGTTTTTAAGTGGGACTTATGTTTTAGGCTGTCCAGGCCATCTATGTATATTTCCCAACTTTGGTCGTCAATTCTCTTTAGGGGGTGGCTTCTATCCTGCCAGTTGTTAAAGTCTCCAAAAAGGTAGACCTCATCAGCTGCTGGAGCCCATTCCCTGTAAACCCAGCCGTCTTTTAGCTTGTGAAAGCCATAATAGTTGTGGGCATTGGCAAAGTCTAAAATACTCTTATCATCACCTAATATTTCTTCTTTTTTCCTATAATAATTATTCATCCTTAAGTCAAGGTCCTGGCTATAGTCTTCCAGCCAAGGATCTATTTTCATTATCTTGTAACTGCCTTCAATTCTAGTTTCCATCATACCCCTCCTTATTTTATAATTATACTATATATAAAGATAAATATAAACAAGACCGGCTGGCATATGGTAAATAATCTAAAAATTATATATAATGATGGTAAGGGGGATGTGATGAAGGGAAAGTTTATTGTATTTGAGGGACCAGATGGTTCCGGCAAGACCACGATTTTAGAAAATGTTAAAAAATATTTAAATGAACATGATATAGATTATATACTTACCAGGGAACCAGGGGGAACAGCCATCTCAGAGGAAATTAGAAGGATTCTTCTAGGCAATGAGTACAGCGAGATGAATCACAGGGCTGAGGCCTTACTATATGCGGCTTCCAGGGCCCAATTGGTAAATGAAAAAATCCTTCCTAGCCTGGAAGAGGGCAGGTTGGTAATTAGTGATAGGTATGTTATTTCATCCCTGGCCTACCAGGGTTATGGCAGGGGTCTGGGCATAGAAGAGGTAAAGTCCATCAATGACTTTGCCACCAAGGGACTGGAGCCAGATGCCATCATCTTTTTCCAGGTTGACCCAGTGACTGTCCTGGAAAGAAAGGGACAAAATGTGGAGTTGGACAGGTTGGAAAATGAATCCAAGTCCTACCACCAAAAGGTTTACCAAGGCTACCAAAAGGTCTTGGAAAAATACGAAGACAAAATATCTGTCATAGATGCATCAAAATCTATAGAGGAAGTAACCAAGAGTACTATTAATAAATTATTAGAGATAATTGGAGGATAGAAATGAAATTATTATTAGCAGTTGTACAAGATTCAGATGTTAACATACTTATGGAAGACCTGGTAGAAAATGATTTTAGGGTTACCAAGTTATCCAGTACAGGTGGTTTCTTAAAAAGTGGTAACACAACCATTTTTATGGGAGTTGAAGAAGACAAGCTGGAAGAGTGTAAAAAAATAATCGAAAGAAATTGTAAGAAGAGAAAAACTACAACAGCTATGATCAATCCTAGTATGCAAGGTGCAATGTTCCAAACCTTCCCAGTGGAAATAGAGGTTGGTGGAGCTACAGTTTTTGTCTTGGAAGTAGATGATTTTCTAAGGTTATAATGAAAGAACTTAGGAGCCAAATACTGGTAAATCAAATAGAAAATAACAAACTCTACCACGCCTATGTTTTTGAAGGCCTGGACCAGGATCTGATAGAGGGACAATACCAGGCTTTTGCCAGAAGGGTACTGGCCCAGACCAGGGACCTGGAAAAGAAATTTGACAGCGGCAACCTAGCTGACTTCAAGGTTATAGAGGCTGAAAAAAACATCATAACCATAGACCAGATTAGGGCCTTGAATGCTAAAATATTTGAGAAACCTCTGGAATGTGAAAGAAAGATTTTTGTCATAAAAAATGCCCATGACATGAGGCAGGAGGCGCAAAATGCCCTTTTAAAAACCCTGGAGGAACCGCCCAGCTACTCGGTTATTATACTGACTACAGATAATAGGTCCAAGTTGAGGGACACCATCCTATCCAGGTGCCAAATAATAGCCTACCAGGCTGAGAAAAAGGTTGACCTATCCCAGAAGGACCAGGATCAACTTGTCGATCTTATGGCCGAGGCCAAGGAGGGCAATAGAATAAGGATACTAAAGAGCAAGGAAGTGTTTGAGGCCATAGAGGTGGAAAAAAAAGAGATTATATCCTTCTACCTAGACCTTATAACTCAGATTGCCTTATATAAAAAAGATTTTATTAGGGAGGACAGAAAAACCTGTCAAAGACTGGGAGAATTCTCAGGCTTTTCAGACGCTAAGTTGGAGGCTTTAATATTTAAGCTGGAAGAGATTAATAGGCTTTTAGCTGTAAATATAAACTTTCAAATAGCCATGGAGGACTTTTTGTTTTCTGTAATGAAGGAGGATTAATGGTAGAAATTGTAGGTGTAAGATTCAAGCCTGTGGGAAAAATTTATTATTTTGATCCCAATAATATGGAGTTTGACCTGGACGATAAGGTCATAGTTGAAACCATCAGAGGAATTGAATTTGGAACCATAGTTATAAAAAATAGAAAGATAGATGAGGATGACTTGGCCTCACCTTTAAAACCTATTATCAGGCTGGCAGATGAGCTGGATAAGAGGATACATGAAGATAATATGGACAAGGCCAAGGATGCCATAGACATTTGTAATATAAAGATAAAAGAACACAAGATGGACATGAAGTTGGTAGACAGTGAGTATACCTTTGATGGTCAAAAGCTTATATTCTACTTTATAGCTGAAGGCAGGGTAGACTTTAGGGACCTGGTTAAGGACCTGGCTCAAATTTTTAGGACCAGGATAGAACTTAGACAGGTGGGTGTAAGAGACCATGCTAAGCTCTTAAATTGCCTGGGCCAATGTGGCCAACAGTGCTGTTGTAGCAGGTGCCTATCTGAATTTGAACCAGTTTCAATCAAGATGGCCAAGGACCAAGGACTATCTTTAAACCCAAGTAAAATATCTGGGGTTTGCGGTAGACTTATGTGCTGTTTAAAGTATGAAGAAGAGACCTATAAGGAACATGCCAGACTTTTACCTAATGTGGGTAAGAGTGTGATAACGCCCGATGGAAGAGGGGTTGTCCTAGAGCAAAAGATCTTAGAAAAAAAGGTTAGGGTCAAGGTTCTTTTAGAGGATGACACAGAGGACATTAGGGACTATGTGGTAGAAGACTTAAAACCTATGAAAAAATAGTAGAAGGTCTAGACTTAAGTCTAGACTAACTATATTTTGCCTATAAATTTGAAGAAATTAAATATTATGTTATAATATACATATAAAATTAAGAAGGAGGGTAATTATGGCATACGTAATTAATGATAGCTGTATCGCTTGTGGTACTTGTATTAATGAATGTCCAGTTGACGCAATCTCAGAAGGAGATATCTATACAATAGATGCTGACGCTTGTATTGACTGTGGAACATGTGCTGGAGTTTGTCCAACAGGCGCTATTGAAGCTGAATAATAAAAAATTGTACATATAATAAGAGTCAACTGACTCTTATTTTTTTGTATAAAAGGGGAGAATTTATGATATATTTGGTACCAACACCCATAGGGAATTTGGAAGATATAACCATTAGATCTTTAAATGTATTAAAAAAAGTTGATATTATTGCCTGTGAAGATACTAGGCATACCAGGATACTTCTTAATAATTATGAGATAGGTGATAAGAAATTAATTTCCTACCACCAACATAATGAGAAGGAAAAGGCCTTGGAATTGGTCAACCTAAGTAGGATGGGCCAGGACATAGCCATAGTATCCGATGCAGGAATGCCAGGAATCTCAGATCCAGGCCATGAGGTAGTAAAGGTATGTATAAGGGAAAAAGAGCCCTATACGGTCCTACCAGGGCCTTCTGCCATGGTAACTGCCCTAGTCCTATCTGGTTTTTCTAATTTAAGGTTCAAATACCTGGGTTTTCTACCTGTTAAGGGGAAGGCCAGGACTGATTATTTGGAAATGATTAAAAATGAAGAAGAGACCTTGATTCTCTATGAGGCTCCCCATAAGTTAGACAAGCTGATGGCAGACTTGAAACTTGTCTGTCCTGATAGAGAGGTTGCCTGTATTAGGGAAATATCTAAAATGTATGAGGAAGTAGTCAGGTTCAAGGTAGAAGACTACGACCAGGTTGACCTGATGAAAAAGGGAGAGTTTGTCATAGTGCTAGATGCCTATACTAGGGATGAAGGCCTTACAGATGAAGAAATCTATGAAAAGTTAAGGTCCTTGGTTGAATCGGGCATGAGAAAGAAGGAAGCTGTTAAGTTGGTTTCCAGCCAGTATAAATTAAATAAGAATTATGTTTACGAAATAAGCATAAAAATATAGGGGTGGTAACACCCCTATTTCTTAGCCTAAAATATGAACTTTTACTGTTCTTCTACCAAAGCTATAGGCTTCAGACCTGGTCATAAATAAAAGGTCTATTTTATTACCCCTGATAGCTCCACCGGTATCTTCAGCTCTGGCATAGCCATAGCCTTCTATATAAAGTCTAGTTCCCAATGGTATAACACTTGGGTCTACTGCTACTACACCCCTTCTTAGAGGAGTTCCTAGGGCAGTACCACTATAGCCACCATTCTCAGCTGGATCTGGAGTATAGGCAGTTGCATTCATCATCATAACGCCTCTGCTGGCTCCGTCAAAACTGGATGAGTTGTTTATGGCAGGTCCTTGACTAGGAGCCTTAACAACTGGTTTTGGCTTTTCTTTTGTACCATTTAAGATAATCTTATTAACTGGTTTCTTTGTAACTTTTTCTTTTACTAGTTCGTCGGAAATTAATTCTCCGTTCTTGAAGGTCTTCTTATAGGTAAAGGTCTTTAGACCTTCTTGTCCTTCTTGCTTTATCTTAGTTTCGCCCTTGTAAAGGCTATTTGAATCTTCATTTATAGTTTTAAAGTCCAAGGTTTTTTCCTTGGTATAATTTTTGAACTTAAAGATGTCAATCTTTATTGTATCTCCATCTTGGATTTCTGCATCTATTGATGGGGAAAGCTTGTCATTCTTACCAACCACTATGTCTTCTTCTTCAAGGACTTCTTTTACATTAGAGGCAAAGGTCTTAGTCTTTACTATGTTATTGCCGTGGTTAATGGTTATGTCCTTAGTGGTTTCAATTTCTATTTTCATATCGTCTTCAACTTGGGAATCCAAGGAATGATTTATTCTAGAACCTTCTATAAAGTCATAGTTCATGTCTTCTAATACTTCGTTTACTGTTTTAGCCTTAGTTTGCAAGTTAATATTTTCTTTATTTATTGTTAGTTTGATCTCTTTCGGTTTTTGTGCGTATCCAATACTACTAAATGATAAACCTAGTATTGCAACTAGTACCATAGAAACTATGGATTTTAATTTTGAATGATTTTTCATGTTTCCTCCTTAAATCAATGTCTATATCTTAGTTTAGCCAGCCTTCTTAGTCAATAAAAAAAGCTCCCAAATTGAGCTTTTTTCGTTAAAATCTTATTTATCTTTTTCGTCAAATCCAGGAAAGCTAGTAAAATCAATGGTTACAGATTAGTTACAAATGTTATTAACTAAATGTAATAGTGTTTACTAAAAGGTAACAATTCTACTTAACTGGTGTAATTTTTGTTACAGGACCGCTAAATTCAGATACGGCACCAAAGGATCCATAGGTTCTGGCTATGGAAGGTATGGCTGAACTATCAACGATAAATTCAACTACTGATCCATCAGGATGTCTTCCGTAGGAATCCACTTCAAAGGATTTTTTAATATCTCCTATGACTACCTTAAGAGTATTACCATTGGCTAGATAGATGTCTACCTTGTCTCCAACAAAGCCGTACTTGGATGACATGGCTACCACATATCTATTGCCTAGCATTCTAACTCCATAGTTTCCTGTATAGGTTGAACCATTGTATTGTAGGGCCCATTGTGGACTAGTTCTACTGGTTATAGCCCTGTAGTCCATATAGGACTTAAAGCTACCTGCTCCACTTGGTAGGTGGGTAGTAGGTCCATTAGGTATGGATACCCTCTTCTTGGTTCCTTTTTCTACAATCTTGTTTTTTACTTCTTGTACAGTCTTTTCAGACTTAAGAACTCTCTTGCCATTCTTGTTTTCATAGACTAATTCTTCTATGCCTACTTGACCTTCTTGTACAGTCTTTTCTTGGTCTCTAAACATTTGATTGTTTTTCTTACTTATAGTTTTAAAGTCTGTAGTCTTTTGAACAACTTCCTTGCTGCCCACCCTAACTACTTGATCTATCTTCTTTTCTAAAATTTTTTCATTTACCTGGCTGTCAGAAACAAGTTCTCCGTTTTTAAAGGTCTTTCTAAAGGATAGTTCCTTTAGGCCGTCCTTGCCTTCAACTTTTATTTCTTCCCTGCCATAGTCCAGGTCAAAGTCATATTTTTTTACAGTCTTAAATTTAATTTTCTTTTCTTGTTTGTAGTCCTTGTATTCGATGACATCTATCTTGATCATGTCATTGTCTTCTACTGTTGAATCTAAACCAGGATATACCTTGTCGTCATTTCCAAGTTCAATATTATTTTCTTCCAATACTTCTGCCACTGTGTTCTTATAAGATTTGGTTTTTATAAGATTGTTGGCATGGTTGATTTCCAGGTTCTTCATAGTTGAAATCTCTATTTTCATATCGTCTTCCAACTTGTGGTCCAGATCGTAGTTGATTAGATAGTCCTTGTCTAGGGAATAGTTAATATCTTCCAACAGGCCTTCTACATTTTTTGCCTTGCTTTCTAGATTTATATTTTCATTGTTTATTTTTAAGCTTACTTCTTTCGGTTTTTGTGCGTATCCTACTCTTCCTAGTGAAAGACTGATTAGGGCTATGGCTAGCACAGAGGCCATAGTCTTTTTAAACGAATTAATTTTCATAACTCCTCCTCGCAATGCTAGTTATAATAATTTAATTGTGGCTATTAGTCAAATAAAAGAGGGGGCAAAAATGACTATTTTTACACAAGGTACATTTAAAAGGTCTGAAAGCTAGTAAAATCAAGGTCTAGGCCTGGTTTGAACCATCTGTTACAAAATGGTAACAAAATCATCTAAAGCTTGAAAGTTAGCATTTTCCAATGTTGGTATAGCTTGTCATTTGTTGTATAATAGATATTATTAAATGCTTTAAGGAGTAGAATATGAAATATTTTGGAACAGATGGATTTAGAGGTGAAGCAAATAAGGACTTAAGGGTCGATCACGCATATAAGATCGGTAGATTTTTAGGCTGGTATTACGGGACTAGGCTGGAAAAGGAAGCCAAAATCGTAATCGGAAAGGACACTAGAAGGTCAAGTTATATGTTTGAAAGTGCTCTTTCAGCTGGTATTACTGCCAGCGGCTCAGATGCCTACCTACTACATGTTACGACGACGCCTAGCGTTTCATATATAGTAAGGACTGAGGATTTTGACTGTGGAATAATGATTTCTGCCAGCCATAATCCCTACTATGACAATGGAATAAAATTAATCAATGGCCAGGGCCATAAGATGGAGGAAGAGGTTCTTCTTAAGATAGAAGACTATATAGATGAGAAGGAAGATAGTCTTCCCCTAGCCATAAGTGAACACATAGGAAGGACAGTTGATTATATAGTTGGAAGAAATAGGTATATAGGCTACCTATCTACAGTGGTAAGATCTTCATTTAAAGGCTATAGGGTTCTTTTGGATACATCAAATGGATCTGCCTTTTCCATAGCCAAGAATGTCTATGATATTTTAGGGGCTGATGTGGATGTTATAAATAATAGGCCTGATGGCTTTAATATTAATAGGGACTGTGGGTCTACCCATATAGACAAGCTTCAAGAGCTTATGAAGGATGGGAACTATGACGTGGGCTTTGCCTATGACGGAGATGCTGACAGGTGTCTTTGTGTAGATGAAAAGGGAAACCTTATAGATGGGGATGCTATTATCTATATCTTGGGCAAGTACCTAAAGGACCAGGAAGCCTTGGTAGACGATACAGTTGTAACTACAGTTATGAGTAATATTGGTCTTTACAAGGCCTTGGACAAGGAAAATATAAATTATGTGGTTACCAATGTTGGAGACAAGTATGTGTCAGAAGAGATCCAAAAAAATGACTACTCCATAGGGGGAGAACAGTCAGGCCACATTATCATATCCAAGTATGCTACAACAGGAGATGGGGTTTTAACTTCTTTAAAAATCATGGAAGCCATGATAGAAAGTAAGCTACCTTTATCCATGTTGAAAAATGGGCTTAAGATTTATCCACAAAGCCTAATAAACATAGTGGTTAAGGACAAGGACCAGGTCCTAGAAGACAAGGATGTTTTGGCTGAGGTAGAAAAGGTGGAAAAGGCCTTGGGAGACAATGGCAGGATCCTCTTTAGAAAGTCGGGAACAGAACCTAAAATCAGGGTTATGGTAGAGGCTGAAAGTCATGAAGAGTGTGATAGGCTAGCCCATCAAGTAATAGATGTGATTAAAGAAAAGGGTTATGAAGCCTAATGAAACTTGATAGAGGGGCCAGGCTGATAGTAAAAAGACTTGAGGATGAAGGCTATCAGGCCTATCTGGTTGGAGGGGCAGTAAGAGATTATCTTTTAGGAAGAGACCTTCACGACTATGACCTGGCAACAGATGCTAGACCAGAAGAAATAAAAAAGGTATTTAAAGACTATAGGATTTTGGAAGTGGGAAAGAAGTTTGGGACCATGGTTCTGGTGTTAGATGGGAAAAACTATGAGCTTACCAGCTTTAGAAAAGAAAGTGGTTACAGCGACTATAGAAGGCCAGACCAGGTGGTTTTTTCCAAAAACCTAGAAGAGGACTTGTCCAGGAGGGACTTTACCATCAATGCCATGGCCTATGGGCCAGAAGGACTGGTGGATCCTTTTCAGGGACAAAAAGATTTAAAAGACAAGCTTATAAGAGCGGTTGGCCAGGCCGATAGAAGAATTGAAGAGGACTATTTAAGGGCCCTTAGGGCCATTAGGTTTTCCTGTCAATTGGACTTTGACCTGGACCCAGACCTTTTAAGGGCCATAGCTAAAAAAAATTCTAGCCTGGCCTACATATCCATGGAAAGGATAAATGAGGAGTTTAGTAAAATCCTTCTTTCTTCCAGGCCTTCAAAGGGACTATTACTCTTAAGAGAGGTTGGACTTTTGGAAAAGATTTTACCTGGCATGGAAAAGACCTATGACTTTGACCAAAGAAACAAGCACCATAGCTTGGACCTTTTTAGCCATAGCCTTCAAGTGGTGGATTTTTGTCCCAAGGATTTGGAATTAAGGCTGGCAGGCCTGGTCCATGACCTGGGCAAGGTGGAGAGCTTTTTCCTAGGAGAGGATGGCCAGGGCCACTTTTACGGCCACGAAAAAATTTCAGCAAACTTGGCCAGAGACCTACTTACCAGATTACGATATGGGAAAAAGACCATAGACCAGGTGGTCCTTCTAGTAGAAAGGCATATGGATGGGGGCAATATCTATACAGAAAAATCTGTTAGAAAACTCATCAGGCGCCTGGGCAGACAGACGACTTTAAAGCTCTTTAGCCTCCAGGAGGCTGACATGATGGCTGGCACAGGCCAGGAAGGTCTGGAAAACATCCGCCAGGCCAGGGCCATATATGATAAAATTATTAGTGAGGACCTTTTAGTTGACACCAGGCAGTTGGCTATAAATGGCCATGACCTTATAGCTGAAGGCTTTAGCCAGGGAAGGTTTCTAGGTCAACTTTTAGACCATTTAACCGACCTGGTCATAGAAGGTAAATTGAAAAATGAAAGGCCAGATATTTTGGCCTATGTGAATAAAGAATATGGAGAGTATAAATGGAAAGATTAATCGTAGCGGATTCATGCTTAGAACTAAATGATAGAATGTTAGAAACTATGAATATTAAACAAGTACCATTTTTCATAGATATAGAAAAGGACCACTATATAGATGATGGCTCCATTGATCAAAGGGAATTTCTTGGTCAAATGAAAAAATCATCTACTACACCAAAGACTGCAGCGCCAACGCCTAATGTCTTTTACGATGCCATGAAGGGGGCTGATGAAGTTTTTGTAGTGACCATATCATCCAAACTATCAGTTACCTACAATAATGCCATCATAGCAGCCAAGATGGCCTTGGAAGAAAATCCAGACCTTAAGGTCCATGTCTTTGACTCCAAGTCAGCCATGACAGGAGAGACCTTGGTGGCTTTAAAAATCCAAGAGCTAATAGACTTGGACAAGGACTTTGGCCATATAACTAGGGAAGTAGAGGCCTATATAGAGTCTATGAATACCCTATTTGTTCTAGAGGACTTGGACAATCTAATAAAGAATGGTAGAATGTCTAAAATAGCCGGCTTTGTAGCGTCAGCCCTATCCATAGTACCAGTTTGTGGAGCTGAGGATGGAGAGATTAT
>JASLJE010000010.1 GCA_030152565.1 Peptoniphilaceae bacterium | reverse complement strand
CATGATTAGGGCTACTAGGGCAAAGAAGGGAGATAGGTAAAACATAAAGATAAAACTGAATACTAGTGATAGTATGGCTGTTAAAACCTGTAGCAAACTTTGCTGCATGGCCTCACTAATTACAGTTACATCTGTTGTAAGTCTACTTAAAATTTCCCCTTGTTGTCTAGAGTCAAAATAAGAAACAGGTAGTCTGTTAAGCTTATTATAAAGTCCCCTTCTCATATCCAAGGTAGTATCCTGTACTGCCTCTGATAAGAGATAGTTGGATAAATAGTCTCCAATAGCATCTATTAGACCAGTGATTATTAGAATCACCACTATGGTTCCTATATAGTTAAAGTTTATCTCTCCTGCTTTAACATTTCTAGCAAGCTCAGATATGGCCATACCTATAAAAAGAGGTTGGCTGGCCCTGGCTAGGGTGTAGATAGAGGAGAAGAAGATGGACAAGTAAAACTTAAACTTGTAGGGTTTCATAAAAGAAAATAATTTTTTTAATGATTTTTTCATCTTTCCAATTCCTCCTTAGTAAGTTGTGAACTAGCTATTTGATAGTAGACATCGCAGGTCTTAAGTAACTCTTTATGGGTTCCCATACCTACTACACTGCCGTTTTCTAAAACTAGTATTTTATCTGCATCCATTACAGTACCCACTCTTTGGGCTACTATAAAGAAGGTCGCATCTGTTATTTCTTCTTTTAATCTTTTTCTTAAAACTGAGTCTGTCTTATAGTCTAGGGCTGAGAAGCTGTCATCAAAAATATAGATGGGAACATCTCTTACTAGGGATCTGGCTATACAAAGTCTTTGCCTTTGACCACCTGAAAGGTTACTTCCACCTTCAGCGAGCTTTCTGTTTAAGCCTTCTTCATTAGAGGCTATAAATTCAGATGCTTGAGCTATTTGGCAGGCTAAATCCAGTTCTTCATCACTGGCATTCTTGTTTCCAAAAAGCAGATTATCTTTGATAGTCCCTGAGAAAAGAACTGATTTTTGAGGAACATACCCCATTTTATCTCTTAGATATCTTAGGTCATAGTCCTTAACATCAACCCCATCTACTAGTATTTGTCCTTCTGTAGCATCTACTATTCTGGGGATAAGCTTCATAAGAGTGGACTTACCACTACCAGTACTTCCAATAAAAGCAACGGTTTCACCAGGACTGGCTGTGAAGGATATATTTTTAAGAACTGATTTTTCTGAGCTATCGCTGTAGGAGAAAGAAACGTTTTTAAATTCAACATAGCCTTGACTTTCAGTTGATGTAACTGGATTTTTCTTGTTTTTAATATTTGCTTCTTCATTCATAACTTCTTCAATTCTCGCTGCTGCGACTGAAGCCCTTGGGTACATCATAAGGACAACGGCCAACATTAGAAAGGCATAAAGAGCGTGAAAGACATATTCTATAAAGGCTACTAAACTACCATACTCTAAAAGTCCTAGATGGATTTGTTGGGCACCTATATACATAACAAAGGCAATTACTATAGTGAAAGATATTGTAAAGACTGGAGAGATGAAGGCTACAGTTTGAAACATTTTCTTGGAAATGTTGGCATAGCGCATACTCACTTGATCAAATCTATCAATCATAAAGTCCTCATTGTTAAAACCTCTAATAATTCCCATACCTGTAAGACCTTCCCTAACTTGCAGGTTAATTTCGTCTAGTCCAAGCTGCTGTTTTTCTGATAGAGGCTTGGTCCTATTATTTACCAAGTAGATGGCTACTAGCATAAGAGGGATGGACACTAAGGTTATAACGGCTAAAGATTTACTTTGAGAAAAAATCATAGCCAAGCTTATGATAAACATAAGTGGTGCCATAAAGCCTGTCCTTAAAATCATAATCAAAAATTGCATTATGGTATAGGCATCACTACCAATATTGGTAACTAGTCTGGACACTCCAAATTTATCGTATTCATCCTTGGACAGGTATTGGGTCTTTTTGAAAAAGTCATTTCTCACGTCCTTAACTAATTCAGATACCATCTTATTGGTTGAGTAAGCCAGAACGATTAAGGATATTAGGCCTATTACCGTTATTAATATCATGGCCAAACCTAGTTTTACTATGTAGGCTGAATCATTGTTTAAGAAATGATTGTTTATTCCTGTTGCTAGGATTGTAGGTATTCCTATTTGTATAAGGACAAAACCAAATACACATAGGAAGTTTAGGAAGATGTACTTCTTGTAATTTTTTAAATATTTCCAAATAAATTTCATATTACCTCCTTTAATATAGTCTGAAATTTAACCATCCTTGATGGGGTTATTTACTTTCTAATTCTTTTTCTAAGAGCAAGTTGTAAAGGCTCATGGTTTCATTGGACTCTTTAATCCTTTCATACCCAATTTGCCTATAGATACTTTCCTCTATTTCAACCAGGCGTCCTACCTTGTCGTTCACATAGGATTTGCCCTGGTCATTAAGCTGGATGATTTTTTCCCTCTTGTCCTTAGGATTGGTTACTAGGGTTAAAAGTTCTTTCTTTTCTAACTTATTAATTAGTCCATTAACTGTTTGCTTGGTCAAGCCATAGTTCTCACATATTTTTTTCTGGCTTAGATTTTTTCTAGTCATCAGAGCATAGAGTACTACCATCTCTGGATAGGACATATTATTTTCATTTGCCCATCTAGCATAGAGAGCTGTAGCCTGTGCCCATATAGAATAAGATTCATAATTTATATCTGATCTATTCATTGTAACCTCCTGGTATAATATAGTACTAAAATAGTATGATATAGTACTATATGCTTATTTTCTTCTTAAGTCAATAGGAAAAGGAAGAAAAAAGGAAAAAATTACTAGATAGGACTGATAAAGTGTTAAGACTTAGATTTTCTAATTAAAATAAAAAAATTTTGATATTTATCTAGGATTTTGATATTCTAGAAAGTAAAGACAGTAAGACATTTAGGACCAGGTTAACCAGTAAATTAAATTTCAGTCAGAGTATAGGATGTGAAGATATGAAGAATAATATTAAAGCACTTAGGAAGAAAAAAGATTTAACCCAGGAAGAGTTGGCCAAAATATTGGATGTTACCCGTCAAACTATAAATGCTATAGAAAATGATAAATATAATCCGACCTTGGATCTGGCCCTAAAGATAGCCAAGTATTTTGACCTGCCTGTAGAAGAAGTATTTAAAGAAAAATAAAGGATGAGGAAATAGGAGACTATTTCCTTTTTATATATCTATTAGGAGGATCTTATGTTATATGAGTTAGGGGACAAGGGAGAGCATAGAAAAATACAAAGGACAGATTTAGAGTCAATAGGTTGGCTGGAAGAGGACCTTGAAAATATGTTAATCAAGAATATAGATGATTTTATTTCCAGTAGAAACCTTATGCCCATCTTTAAGGAGAGAAAGTTTCAAGAAGAGCCAGATATTATGGCCATAGATGAAAAGGGAGACCTTTATATATTTGAGTTAAAAAGATGGAAGGCTAGAGAGGAGAACCTATTACAAGTTCTAAGGTATGGCCAGATTTTTGGAGGAAGTAGGTATAAGGAGTTAGAAAAACTCTACTTTAAGTATACGAAAAAAGAAAATGTAAGCTTGAGGGAAAACCATAAGGAATACTTTGGTTTAGAGGAGGGATTAAAAAAGACTAGTTTTAATTCCAAACAAAACTTTATAGTAGTAACCAATGGTATGGATCAAAAGACTATAGAGGCAATAGAGTATTGGAAGAGCCAAGGTGTAAAGATAGATGGTTTAATCTATTGGGTCTATACAATAGGCGATAGAAACTTTATAGAAATAGATAGGTATATGCCTAATAAGGAACTTTTAGACTATGAAACTAATAACTACATAATAAATACCAACTATAATAATTATAAAAAAGCCCATGAAGAAATGTTAGATAGACATATAGCAGCTGCCTATGTTAGCGGTTGGAAGGAAAAAATTGATAGGCTACAAATTAGAGACAGAGTATTTTTATATAAGTCTGGAGAGGGAATTGTGGCCTTTGGTTTGGTTAATAGCGATAGAAAGACAGAGGATTGGAAGGGAGTAGAGCAAGATAAGTACTATGTTGATCTAATAAATTTTATAGATATAAGCAAAGATCCTATTAGTCCCGCTAGGATGAGGCAACTTAGAGGGGCAGATTATTCTTTTAGAACTACCATGTACTCTATAGATGATGAAACATCAAAGAAGTTAGAAGAAGAGGTTAGACTAAGATCTAGTCAAATAAAAAGTTTAACAGATAAATAGGTAAAAATTCTACACATATAAAGGAAGGTTATTAAGAACTATAAAGAAAACCTATATTTAAATTTGACAGGGCCTGGTATTCTTGCTAATATAGAAAAGTCGTCTTTGAAAGACATATTCAAGTTAATAAATAATTTGACATGCCGAGTAAAAGATGTTAATATATAAAAGTTGCTTATGAAGTCAGACGCTTTGGTTTTCCAAAGACAAAGTAAAAAGAATTTGACAAGATAAACAATAAGTGATAATATTAATAAGTCGTCAAAACGACGACATGAACCTAAACAAACTAAATACGTTAATAACTTTGAGTTAAATAATTCAGATTTAAATACAGAGTCAGATTAAACTTTTTATTGAGAG
>JASLJE010000005.1 GCA_030152565.1 Peptoniphilaceae bacterium | reverse complement strand
CAAATAGGTCTTCTCATGGATGGCAAACATGGAGAAGTTTTCCAATTCATAGCCTAGGGCCTGCCTATAGACTCCTTCCCTGTCCATGTTTTCATCATAGAGTCTGGATAAGTCATCATAGACTACCAGACAGTCTTCTGGCATATAGTCCATAAAATATGAATAGTCTCCATCCCCTATAAAGGGATATAAAAGATCCATATTGGCTATATCCATTCCATTTTCCAAGGAATCTATAATAGGTAAAAACTTGTCCTCTAGTCTATTTCTATCTTCTTCCCTTTTAGTAGTTGAAAGCTTCTTATCCAAGCTTTCTTGAATCTTTCCTGCCAGGTCTAGTTTTAAGTCTTCTTCTAGGATAAGCTCCTTGGCAGGACCTATGCTTAGGCCCTCTCTATCACTTATAGACCTTTGGTCTAAAACATCAAAGGTCCTAATAGAGTCAACTTCTACGTCAAAAAGCTCTATCCTAGTAGGATAGTCATCTACCAGGGGAAAAACATCTATTATGGCCCCCTTGATGGCAAACTGGCCCTTGGATTGGACAGAGTTAACCCTTTCATAGCCCATGTGGGAAAGCTTTTGGGCCAAGTCCTTAGTATCTACTTCTGACTCCAGATCCAGGTCAATGACTAGGTCTTTAAACCTGGCCAAGGGAGTCATCTTTCTATTTAAGGCTTCTATGGTGGTTACCACCACCATCCTGTCCTCTTTCAAAAGCCTTGATAAGACTCTTAACCTTTGGCCCTTCCTAGTTAGGTCCAGGTCAGAAAAGTCCTGGAAGTTTACATCCAACTCTGGAAATAACTCCACCCTGTCCTTTAATAAAACCCTGGCAGCCTCATAGACTTCCTGGGCCTTTCTACTATTTTCTAAGATGACAAAAACAGGTCGTTTTGTATTCTCATAAAGAGAATACAAAAAATGACCTGTGGATTCATTTACCATTCCATAAAGGTAAATACTATTAATTTTTGAATCATCTACTGCCTTGTATAGTTCAATATATTCTTTAAAATTATCGACACTTGCTAAATAATTCATATCTATCCTAATAAATTAACAGAATTAACTTCATTCATTGCCTTATCTACGCCATCTTCTATGATGTGCATAACAGCTTCTTTTGCCAAATCAATTTCTTTTTCAACAATGTCCGCTTCCTTCTTAGGGAAGGTAGATAGGACAAAATCAGCTAAATCCATGTATTCTGGCTTCTTGCCAACTGATATTTTTACTCTTGGAAAATCCTTGGTGCCTATGGAGTTCACTATGGACTTTAGTCCATTGTGGCTGCCGGCGCTTCCCTTGGATTTTACCCTTACTGTTCCAAATTCTATATCTATATCATCTGTTATAACAATTAAATCACTTGCCTCTACGCCAAAAAACTTATAAATCTGTCTTACACAATCGCCTGAGTTATTCATATAGGTTTGTGGTTTAACTAGAACAATCTTTTCTCCCCTATGGTTACCTTCACCATAAAGTCCATTCCACTTCCCCTTATTTACCTTGATACCCAACTCTTCAGATAACTTGTCAATAGTTCTAAAACCTACATTATGTCTTGTCTTTTCATATTTTTGTCCTGGATTGCCCAGGCCTACTACAATAAACATTATTTATTAAACAAACCACTTACAGAACAATTTCTGTTAATTCTTCTGATTGCTTCTGCCAATAAATCTGAAATAGACATAACCTTGATCTTAGGAGTAAGCTTTTCTTCTGGTAGGTAGATAGAGTCTGTAATAACGCATGCTTCAACCTTTGAGTTTTCAATCTTTTGAATAGCATCCTTACTAAATACTCCGTGGGTAGCTGAAATATAAACCTTCTTAGCTCCTCTTTCTACTAAAACATTGGCTGCATTGGTAATAGTTCCAGCCGTATCTATCATATCGTCTATGATAATACAGTTTTTACCAGCAAATTCTCCAATTACGTTTAAAACTTCTGATTCGTTTGGTCTTGGTCTGTTCTTTTCAATTATAGCGATTGGTAAATCTAAAATGTCAGCTAGTCTTCTAGCCCTAGTTACTCCACCCAAGTCAGGTGATACCACAACCCAGTCATCAGGATTGTCGTGAACCATTCCTTGGAAGTATCTTGCAAGTAGTGGTCCTGCAGCAAAGTGATCCAATGGTATATCGAAATAACCTTGTATTTGTGCAGCGTGTAGATCTACAGTGATAACCCTATCAGCTCCAGCTGTTGTGATTAAATCAGCCACTAATTTAGCTGTTATAGGCTCTCTTCCCCTGCTCTTTCTATCTTGTCTTGCGTATCCATAGTAAGGTACTATAAAGTTAATTGTATGAGCTGAGGCTCTTTTTAAAGCGTCTATAACAATTAAGGCCTCCATCAAACTTTCGTTTGCTGGGCTTGATGTAGGTTGGATAAAGTATACATCTTGTCCCCTAACAGTTTCTTCAACTCTAACTCCAATCTCACCATCTGCGAAATGGTTGATTGCAATTTCCCCTAATTCAACGTTCAAATGTTTACAAATCTTTTCTGCTAATTCCCTATTACTTGTACCTGAAAAAATTTTCATTCCCCTAGTAGCACTTGTAGTTTCCACACTAATCCTCCAATAATTACTTGTTTTTTTCTTTTTCTTTCTTTTTCTCCACGTAGCCGGCAATATTTTTTTGTCTAGCCCTTTCTATAGCCAAGTCCCCTGCTTCAACATCTCTTGTGATAGTTGAACCAGCCGCTATATAGGCTTCCTTTTCAATATGCACTGGCGCTACAATATTGGCATTTGACCCAACAAAGGCTCCATCTTCTACCTTAGATCTAAATTTGTTCTTTCCATCATAATTAACAAATATGACACCGCATCCAACATTTATCTTTGATCCTAAATCAGCATCTCCAACATATGCCAGATGGCCCGCCTTAGTGTAATCTCCTAGTGAAGCATTCTTTATCTCCACAAAATTACCAATATGTACCTGTCTACCTAATTTAGAATTTGGTCTTATATGAGCAAAAGGTCCTATATCAGTATAATCTTCAATCGAAGATTTTTCAACAAAAGATGATTTTATTATTATATTGTTACCTAAAGTGCTATCTTCTACCTGTGAACCTGAGCCTATAAGACAGTCTTCACCTATTTTTGTCTTACCCAAAATCTTAACATTAGACTCTATTTTTGTGTCTTTTCCTATTTCAACTCCCTTTTCTATGGTTATAGTTGAAGGATTTTCTAAAATAACCCCTTCCTCCATATAGAAGGTATTTATTCTCTTTCTCATAATCTCTTCAGCTTCTGACAATTGAACCTTGGAGTTTATGCCGTAAACTTCTTCCAAGTCATCTAGGAGAAAACTGTCGATTCTTCCCTCTTCCCTTTTAAGGATGGAAAATACATCTGTCACATAAAGCTCTCCTTGGGAATTGTCCATGTCCAACTTCTTTAGGGCATCCTTTAGTTTCGCTCCATTAAATACATATATGCCTGAGTTAAATTCCTTAATCTTTTTTTCTTCACTAGTACAGTCCCTGTCTTCTACTATCTTTACAAAATTTCCCTTGTCGTCTTTTACAATCCTACCATAGCCTGTAGGGTCATCTATAATGGCACTTAAAACAGTGGCATCGTTATCTTTATCATTGTGAAATTCCATAAGAGCCCTTAGTGTGGAAGGCCTTATAAGGGGAACATCTCCTGATAAAATAGCTATTGAATCCTCATCTCCTATAAGATCTACTGCCTGCATAACTGCATAGCCTGTCCCATAGGGAAAATCCTTGCCTATGTTTTGCTTTCTATATATTAACTTTTCTTTAAAATATTCTTTAACCTGATCTTCATTCTTGCCTACTATGGCAATGTTTTCTTCTATGCCTGCTTCTATAGAGGCCTCTAGAACATATTCCAATAGGGTCTTGTTTACTATCCTATGCATAACTTTAGATATATTTGACTTCATTCTAGTGCCTTCACCGGCAGCAAGTATTATAGCTTTATCCATAATTCACTCCTATATATTTTTTATCCATGTTAATTATACTATTATATATATATAATGACAAATCAAGCAAATGGCCAACTTGCTATTTCAAGCCATTACTATTTTATTAAGGGGTCTTTTATGATATACTTAAAAAAGTCAAATAGGAGGTATTATGTTTACATTTAATTTGGATGATCATAAATATAAAAAATTACATTTCTTAGGAATTGGTGGAGTTAGTATGTCAGGTATTGCCCTACTTATGGCAAAAAATGGCTTTAAGGTTTCAGGTTCTGATAGAAGTGACAAGGAAAACTTACAAATATTAAGAGATAACGGTATAGATATATATATAGGACAGAAAAAAGAAAATATTAAGGACCAGGACTTATTCATCTACACAGATGCTATCCTTCCTGATAATGAAGAGTATATAGCAGCTCTTGAAACAGGCAAGGACTTGGTTAGCAGAGGAGTCTTTCTAGGAGCCCTTATGAGAAACTACAAAAAATCAATTGCAGTTTCCGGTTCCCACGGCAAGTCTACAACCACATCAATGATTTCAAAAATGCTAGTTGAATCACCTGAAGATCCTACAATACTACTTGGTGGATTTTTTGATGATATAAAGGGTAATGTCTTGGCAGGTTCCAGGGATTTTTTACTGACTGAAGCTTGCGAATTCAAAGGAAATATCCTTCACTACTACCCTTCAACTGCAGTTATTTTAAACATTAGTGAGGACCACTTAGACTACTATAGGGACTTGGACCACATTATAGAAACCTTTGAAGGCTATATGGACCACTTGGACGAAAACTCCAAGGTAATCATAAACATTGATGATGAAAACACCCATAGCCTACTAGACCATATAAAGGGTGAGGCAATTACTTTTTCAACAAAAAATGATAAGGCCGACTACTATGCCTACAATATTTCTTACTCAGATGAAGGCTATCCTGCCTTTGACCTAAGATTTAAAGACGGTAGAATAGAAAGATATGAACTTGGCTTTATGGGAGGCTACAACATTTACAATGCTATGGCTGCCATAGCTGCTAGCTATGAAAACGGCATAGGCCTAGAACCTATCCACAGGGCCTTAAATACCTACAAGCCCCTTCACAGGAGGATGGAGGTTATAGGCCACTACCACGATGCAACCATCATGACAGACTATGCCCATCATCCAATTGAATTACAGGCTACCCTAGAACCATTAAATGAGCACAAGAAAAACAGGCTAGTGTGTGTCTTCCAACCACATACCTTCTCTAGAACCAAGGCTCTTTTAGAAGAGTTTGGAGATAGTTTCTATGCCTGTGATGAAGTTATAGTAACAGATATCTTCCCAGCCAGGGAAAAGTTTGATCCTACCATCCACTCTAAGGACCTGGTAGATTTACTAAAGAAAAATAAGGTAAATGCCAAATATATAGGCGACTTTGAAGGAGCCAAGGAATATATACAAGAAACAATAAAAAAAGATGATCTTTGCTTGACAACAGGTTGTGGAGACCCGGATGTTCTAGCAAAAATGATAGTGGAATAAGCTCAGCTTATTCCACCTTTATTTTAAAACTAAACCTTTTTTCCTCTCTAGGCTTTAAGATCATATAGCCCCTGTCCTCTATAAAGGTATCTCCCCTATAGCTAGGCTCTATACATACATACTTGTCCTTTAGATCTGTCCAAATGGCAAATAAATTTAAGTTTTCATTTTCAATTGTGTATTTTTGCTTATTAATTTCAAAACTTCTCACATTATCTATATAAAGAGTCTTCTCTAAAATATCAAAAGGATAGGCCTGACCATTGATGATTAACTCATCGTCCTCTCTCATTTGATAGTAGGGATGAAAACCAGGCGCCAGCTTAAGCCCCTTCTTAGAAGTGTTTTTAACACTTAGAATACACTCTAGACTCTCCCCGCCTAAAACATACTCAAGAGTTGCATCCAAACCCTTCCAATCGCCTTCTTCTTGCAGGTGGTTTAACTTAAGATATCTCTCATTTTTATATACTACTTCCCATACCTCGTCCCTGCCATAGCCATGTTGTCTTAACTTATACTGGCCTGATGGTCCAAACTGAGGTAGGCAAACGTGACATCCTCCCCTAGGCTTTTCCAAATTATGGTAGGCCACCTGTCTTTTTTCAAAAAACAAGTCCCTATCTCCAGACTTAAAGCTGGTTATATAGGCACCATTAGGATCTACTTCTATGGATAAACTTCCATTTTTTAATAACTCACTCATGATATTCTCCTTTTACTTGATAGGTCTATTATAACAAGAAAAGGTCTTTCTTTTCCAATATTTACAAAATATCTTAATTAATTATTACTATTTTGATAGAATAATAAATAAGAATAAATTTATGATATACTCAAAATAACATGAAAATCATGAATATAAAGGAGTTTTTATGAAGATAGCATTATTTACAGAAACCTACTTGCCCTTTATCAATGGAGTTGTGACCCACGTCCATATGTTAAAGCAGACCTTTGAAGAAATGGGCCATGAAGTCCTAGTTGTTACTGTCGGGGCTGAAAAACAAGATGAAATAATTTATGAGGATGGAGTTATCTATGTCCCTGGTATATATTTAAAGAAAATTTACGGCTATAGGGTGGCAACCCCTATAGACTTTAAAAGAAAAGAATTAGTCCTGGACTTTGAACCAGACATCATCCATATCCACAATGAATTCGGCATAGCTGAAACAGGTATTAGGGCGGCTAAAAAACTAAAGGTTCCCCTAGTTTATACCCTGCACACTGAATATGATGAGTTCCTTTTCTATGTAAGTCTTTACGGTTTAAAAAACATAACCCAAAGCCTGTCCTTAAAGTATTTTAAACACTTTAGTGACGCAGCTGACGTCATCCTAAGTCCTTCTCCCAAGGCTAAAAATTACATTAAAAAACAGGGAGTAGACAAGGATGTTATAGTTCTAGACAATACAGTCGATGTGGATAAATATAAGAAAACCGATGCCAAGGAAAACTTTAGAAAAGAATTTAGAAAGAAGTATAATATTTCAGATCAAACCAAGGCCTTTGTCTTCGTAGGAAGAATTGGCGATGAAAAAAACATTATGGAACTTATAGATAATTTTAGCTACTGTAACTTTCCTAGAGAAGATGCTGTCCTATTTATCATAGGCAAGGGTCCTCAGGAGGATGAACTAAGAAAAAAGATTAAGGAAAACCAAATGGAGGATAGAATTATCCTTTATGGCGCTATTCCAAATACAGAAATAGCTGACCATCTCTATGCCATGGATTACTATACAACTGCCTCAACATCAGAGATGCACTCCATCTCCATGCTGGAGGCCATGGCCAGTGGTCTTCCTGCCTTGATTAAACTTGATCCGCCTAATAAGGCTCAAATCAAACCAGGAATCAATGGTTACCAATGGAGCGACAAGGATGATTTTAAAAAGGTATTTTCTGATGTCCTTAATTATTCAGAAGAAGAACACTTGGAATTTAAGAAAAATGTCCTAGAATATTCAGCTCAAAACGACCGTTTTTCTCAGGCTGAAAAACTTATAGACATCTATACTAGGGCTATAGAAGACAAGAAAAAGTCTTTGGAAGAAGAATAAAAACCGAATAAATTAAGCTAAAGGATTGGTCAAACCAGTCCTTTTTTCTAAATATTTTTTATTTTACTCTATCAATATTCTTGACAATTCATATTGATTAGTTTATCCTAGTAAAGATGTAAAAATTTATGGAGGTATAATATGACAAACGATAACGGAAAAAGAATTTATCAAGTTGACGAAAAAGTGCCAAAAAGTTTACTAATCCCTCTAGCTCTTCAACACACATTTGCGATGTTTGGGGCTTCTGTTTTAGTTCCTATTTTATTCGGAATTAATCCTGGTATAGTACTTCTTATGAACGGAATTGGTACCCTATTATTTATTTTAATTACAAAAAAGAAAGCACCCGCTTATTTGGGTTCAAGCTTTGCATTCCTAGCACCTGGTACAGCAATAATAGCCTCTCAAGGTTTTGAATATGCTCAAGGTGCTTTTGTTATAGTTGGAGCCCTAGGATGTGCCCTAGCTTTTATCATATACAAGTTTGGTACTGACTGGATAGACATTGTTCTACCACCAGCAGCCATGGGAGCAGTTGTTGCCCTTATAGGATTTGAACTAGCAGCTAATACAGTTAACGGTGGAGCTATTGGAGCCAACCTTATGACTGATACAGCAACCAAACAAGACCTAATAGTCTTTCTAGTTACCCTATCAGTAGCAGTTTTGGGCTCAGTTATGTTTAAGGGTTTTCTATCAACCATACCTATTCTAATAGCAATCGTTTCAGGCTACTTAGTTTCAGTTATGTTTAACATGGTTGACTTTACCCCAATCAAGGAAGCAAGTTTAATAACCATGCCCAACTTCCAAGCGCCAAAGTTCTCCCTACAGGCCATCTTGACCATGATGCCTGTTCTCTTGGTAATAACTTCAGAACACATAAGTCACCAAGTAGTAACAAGTAACATTATCGGCAAGGACCTAATGAAGGATCCAGGCCTACACAGATCTATCTTTGCAGATAACTTTTCAACAGCTCTTTCAGGTATGATTGGTGGAGTTCCAACAACTACCTATGGAGAAAACATTGGAGTTATGGCCATCACAGGGGTTTACTCAGTTAATGTTATAGCAGGAGCTGCTGTTATATCAATTATTATGGCCTTCTTTGGACCCTTGGCTGCCTTTATCAGCACCATACCAGGAAACGTAATTGGTGGGGTAACCTTCCTTCTATACGGTATGATAGGTTCATCAGGAATTAGACTTTTGGTAGACCAAAGGGTGGATTACTCAAAATCTTCCAACCTTATCCTTACCTCTATAGTATTTATAACTGGCCTTAGTGGTGTAAGTGTAACCCTAGGCGGTATACAATTTTCAGGCATGGTTCTATCATCAGTGGTAGCCATCCTAATAAGCTTACTTTTCTATATAATAAAAAGACTAGGCTGGATGAATGAATAAGAAAATTTACAAGACAAAAGCCCAATCATTGATTGGGCTTTATTTTTTTACCTAATAAATTATTTGTAGACCAATTTTTCTAGCCTCTGTATGAATTACCATAAGTCCTATATGACTGGCATCTTTTCTTAACATGTTTTCCCTATGAACCTGGGACTGGTAAAGATTATCTGTCATGATCCTACCTAGTTTTCTACCTTCTTCATAGTTGGTAAAGGCCAAGTTTTCTGACCAAATACTGGTAGAGTTTTTAGATAAATTGGAAAATAAATCTAAAATGTTTTCTCCATTAGGCCTGTCATGACCTGCTTGAAGGCCATGCTTGGTCACCATATAATCAGTCTCCAAAGACCTGATTAAAAGCTCCCTGTCCCCTTCATTCATTTTCTTAAGAGTTCTAAGACCATTTTCTTGTCTTATTTCATTTACCCTACTATACATGGCTTCAGTAGCCTGCCAGTCTATTTGACCAGACAAGTTCAGTTTTTCTCCTCCCAGGTCAATTTTTATAGACTCATTAGACTTCTTTCTAGCCGGCTTATCCTTCCACTTATCCAGGTTAATTTTCGTCTTGGATTCTGTCATAAACTTAGAGGTAACTGTAACCTTTTCTCCTCCATAGTTAAAGTGGATTTTCCCATCAGATATTTTCCTTCCATATATATAGTCATTTAAGCTTAAACGCCCCATATAATTTCCTTGACCATCCCTAATAACTGCTCCTCTAGAAAAGAATAAACTACCATTTTTCCCCTCTAGTAACTGGCCATAGGAAGAGTGGATAGAAGCTGTCTTTCCCCTATAGTTAAAATAAATCTTATCCTCTAAAGGATAACCATCTATTCTTCTATTGGTCTTAAGCCTACCCAGGTCTTTTCCATTAACATCCCTGATTTTAGCCCCCTTGGACCTATAGCGATTCATATTATTAAAATCAGGCCTTAAAAAATTCATATGGACATAGGCCTTTTTCCCCTTATAGTTAAAGCCTACATAGGAACCATCCCTATAGCTAGGATCTAGATTACCAACTATTTTTTTATTTACTCCCAGTCTACCTAATTTCTTTCCCTTAGAGTCTCTAACATTTGCTCCCAAGGATCTATAGCTTCCATATATTCCTTGACGGGCAAATTTTTTATGAATCTTTACCCTTTCTTCCTTATAGACTGATAAAAGATAATCTCCCTGGCTTCTAGCCTCAAAAACATCTCCCGCTTCCAGGTAACCTATAAGCTCCCCCTTCATGTTTCTCACATTTACTCCCCTGGATGTATAAAAGCCGTCTCCACCTTGTGCGGCCCTTACTTCCAGGCCAGTCCCTGTAAATATGAGCCCTAGCACCAATAAAACTACTAAAATTCTTTTTTTATTCGACATGCATCCTCCCTTGTCCCCTCGCTAGTTAATTTGCTAGCCTCTAGTTTGTTATCTATATATCAATTATAGCCTATCTATATTTATTTAAATATAAGTATACTTTTATATGCTAATGTAAAGGTCTCTTTTCTTTTATCCTTTACTTTCCCGCCTAGCCTTTTTTCTGTTATAATTTATTTAGGAGGATAATATGGACGATAAGACAAATGAAATTATGGACAAGATGACTAAGGTTTGCACCTGCAAATCTATTAGCAAGTATAAGATAAAAAAACTAATCAATGAAGGCTATGATGATCTATCCTCTATTCAAGAGCAGACAGGAGCTGGAACAGGTGCCTGCAAAGGTAGATATTGTACAGAAAAAATATTGGAATTAATAGATGACCACTGGTCTTTAGACTAGCAAACAAAAAAAGTCAGAAGATAACTTCTGACTTTTCCTTTACGCTTTATTTATATTTAGCCCTAGCTCCACCTATTAATTTAGGTCTTACAAAGGCTGCAGTTAAATGAGCTTCTCCTATCTTATCCAAGCTTAACCTTAGGGGAACTGCCACCCTATCCAGATGCATACCTATAAGAGTATCTCCTATATCTATGGCTGCCCTGGCCTTAACTTCTTCTACTAGAACTGGGTCCTTCATGTTTTCATAACTGGCAGTTGCAAAAGAACCTCCAGCATCTGGCTTGGGAACTGCACTAACTATGGTTAGTCCCTTTTCTTTAGCCACCTTTTTCTCTACTACCAAGGCCCTATTTAAATGTTCACAGGACTGGGCTGCTAGCTCCAAGTCATATTCATCTAAGACGGTCCTAGCCCCTTCATATACCTGTCTTCCCAAATCAGGTACTGATCCACTTCCTATCTTCTTATCTACTATCTCACTAGTTGAGCATCCTATTACAAAAATATCTCCTGCTTCTAAAAAGGAATTTTCTATCACTTCTCTTACGGCTTTTTCTACTTGTTTTTTAATATCCATAATCTCTCCTTATATTTTAGAAATTGAATCGATGATTGCCACTATAAAGCCAAATAAAATCAGCCAAGTGGACTTAAGTTTTATGTACTCTTTAAAATATATTTTCTCATAGGCCACCTTTTTTTCCCTGAGGATTTTTGTGGCATCTGTATAGTTAATAAAATAAATTAAGCCTACTATGGCCAAAATAGTAAAAACTAGAAGTTCTATTAACAAGACCCTTTGTAGATCCCCATCGCTAGCTAAAAATCCATAGATAAACTCATTGTAAAGGGTTCCATAAAGATTATTTAACATATGAAGGATAATCACAGCCTTCACTGAACCTGTAATTAAATATACCAGGGCAAAAAGGATTCCCAAAGAAAATCCCAGGGCAAATTGTGGAAAGTTTTCATGCATGATTCCAAAAAATAAGGCCGATATAATAATTCCAAAAAAACTCCCATAATTATTTAACCTTCTAAAGAAATAATCCCTATAAATTAACTCCTCTACAACAGGTGCTACCAGTATAGAATAAAATAACCTGACTATATAATCAGAATTCCCCATATTTACCGTAGACTTAACAATAATAGTGTAGCCTATCTTATTCATATTGGTCTCTATTCCCATGGTCAAATAATAGGATAGGTTATTGAGAAAAATCATGATAAAAAAAGAGAAGAGATAGGTCTTAAAAGCCACGTCCTCCCCCTCTTCTATATAATTAATATAATCCTTTTTATCCATTAGATAGATGGGAATAAAACTTATTATTGAAGCAAAGATAGTAATTATAAACTTAGAATCCAAGTTTATACTATTAAATATCTCATATAAAAACTTAAAGGAAAAGGAATAGGTTAAGATAACCAAAATAAATAAAATATTTATATCCTCCAAGTTTTTTTTATTCCTTCTAAACATACTAATCTCCTGCTACCTTAGGTAGGTTCCAGCCCCTCTTGGCCGCCGCCATCCTGATGATAAAAATTACTAGAGCAGAAATAAGCATGGCCAGCTGGTCTGACAAAAAATACCTTAGAACCACATCCAGCATGGCTCCTATAATGGCTGCACTGGCATAGACATTTCTGTCTAAGATATAGGGAACATTACCTGTTAAAAGATCCCTTATCATCCCTCCACCTACTCCTGATATCAGGCCGACAAAAACATAAAGGGTAGTGCTGTAGTCCTTGGAAATATCATAGGCTATATTCATGCCTACGACAGTAAAAACCGCCAGGCCCATAGCGTCAAAGACCAAAAGGGCCTTGTCTACAGTCCTGGTTATATTGTGTTCTAAAATCCTCTTATTATAGTAAAGAACACCAAAGGTTATAATTGATACCACAATGGCCACATGGATATAAAGAGGATTGGCAAAGGCGTTGGGAGGGGTAATCCCCAGGATTAAATCCCTAATTACCCCTCCTCCTGTAGATGTTATTACCGCTAGGACAATAACACCTAACAGGTCCATATTAGCCTTCATAGCCTCCATAGATCCAGATATGGCAAAGACAATTATACCTATAAATTCTAAAATAAATATCCACTTCTCCATATTTTCCACTCTGTATATTAATAAATTTATCTGCCTAATTTACCTAAGTATACTAGTCATTTATTATTTTAGTCAAGTCCTTGTCATCAAAGACATACTTGCTATTACAGAAGTGGCAAACTACTTCAGCCTGGCCATCCTCTTCTAAGATTTCCCTAATGTCATCTTTTGGCACAGATATTAAAGCTTGTTCAATCCTATCTCTAGAACAGTTACACTTGTAAACTACTTCTTGTTTTCCCAAGATAGTAGGATTTAAGTCAGAGAAATACTCTCTTAAAATATCTTCTGGGCTCATGCCATCTTCAATTAATTCTGATATAGGCTTTAATTTTCCAACTAGATTTTCCAGCTTAATTATTTCTTCTTCTGGAGTATCTGGAAGGACTTGAACAAATAGACCTCCTGATGCTAGAACTGAAAGATCAGTGTCTACTAAAACTCCCAGGCTTATAACTGTTGGAGTTTGTTCTGAGAAATAAAAATAGGCAGCAAAGTCTTCTGCTATTTCTCCTGTTACTATTTCTGAGTGACCTGAGTAAGGATTTTTTAAGCCATAGTCTTTTATGATGGCTATTTCTCCATCCCTACCCACATAGCCACCTACGTCCAACTTATTGGTAGTAGGATTACTTGGCACATCTGCCTGTGGCCTATCTGCTGTAACCCTAACGTGGCCCTTACTATCTGCCACCGCTACTAGAAGTCCACCTGGACCTTGGCCATTTACCTTAAGTGTTACCTGGTCATTTTCTCCCTTTAAATCAGCCCCCATCATGGCTGCCATAGTAGCTAGTCTTCCCATGGCTGATGTTGCTGTAGCTGAACTCTCATGTATATTTCTTATTTCATTGGCTAGATCGCTTGTCCTTGCTATAAAAAACCTAAAGTAACCAGCTTCATCTGTAGCCCTTATTATATAATCTTTCATAATACCACCTTTCATAAAGATAAGCCCCTAGGGGGCTTACTATTTTTTAGCTGAAAATAGTATTCTTTGAGTCTTATCAGTTACCTCTTTTTTACTATCTTCATCTATGTATTCTATTTCCTTAAAGCCAACTTCCCTTAGAAGCCCCTCTATATAGTCTATGGAATAATATCTTTCTGTCTGGCTTTCCCTAATTCTCTCATAGGTCATATCCTCTGTCCTAATAAAGAAATTCAAGTAGAAGTGGACCAGGTCCCCTTCCATCTTATTTTCCCAGCTATAGAAAATATTTTCATACTCATAAACATAGGTATTATTGGCTAAAACTTCCTTTAGCTTGTTGTAGGAATTTATATCAAAGATAAATACCCCACCTGGTCTCAAGCCCCTATAGGCATTTTCAAAAAGCCTTCTTAGGTCCTTCTCATCAGTAAAGTAGTTTATAACGTCTAAAAGACTTACAATTACATCATAGTTATTGTCAAAGTCAAAGGTTCTTATATCTCCATAGATAAGATTTACCTTGGAAAAATCGACTAGTTTGGGAAAGGCTATATTAAGCATTTCCATAGAATTATCAAAGGCTAAAAGGCTATAGTCCAACTTGGCCAGCTCTCTAGTTAAATTCCCTGTCCCACATCCCATTTCCAGGATATAGGGATCTTCTAATTCATTTTTCTTGATTATCCTATCTATATTATCTGCATAGGAAGGATAGTCAATATCAAAGGTCAACCTATCATATATTTCACTAAATCTATTATACATCCTAATCCTCAAAGGTGAATATATAAGGAACGTTTCTATAGTAGTCACCATAGTTTAAACCATAGCCAACTATAAATACATCGTCTATTGTTTCACCTACAAATTCTGGTTTTATTTCCACAGTCCTACGAGAGGGTTTATCCAACATAACACAGGATTTAATTGACTTAGGATTTTTTGTAGCCAGGTAGTTCATTATGTGTTTCATGGTAAAACCTGAGTCACATATGTCATCCACTATCAAGACATTCTTTCCTTCTATGTCGTATCTAAGATCATGAACTATCTCTACAACTCCATTGGAGCTCTCCCTATCTTCATAGCTGGAAGTAGTCATAAAGTCAACAACTACTGGACTTTTTATGGCCCTTACCAGGTCTGCTGCAAACATGAAACTTCCCCTAAGTAGGGAAACTACTACTATTGGTTCATCATAGGCCTTGGTTATTTCTTCGCCCAATCTAGCTACTGTCTTTGCTATTTGTTTTTCATCAAATAAAACTCTTTGTTTTTTATCAGTCATCTTCAACCTCTCTTTTATGGACTCTAGTATTATTTTCTATATTCTTTAGTATTCTCAGTATTTTATTTAAAGTGAGTTGGATAGTAATAAGTATTATAAAAAATATTATTACTATCACTTCCTTATAGTCACCCATCTCTATTTAATTTTTTCCCTTATATCTTCTATACTCTCTCTTATCTCTTCCAGCATATTTTGATATTTTACTAGTTTTTCCTTTTCAGCATCAACTAATTTTTCAGGTGCCTTGGAAACAAACTTCTCATTTGATAACTTGCCCTCAGCTCTCTTAATTTCAGAAAGAATCTTCTTTTCTTCCCCTTCTAACCTGGTCAATTCTTTTTCATAGTCAACCAAGCCTTCTAGAGAGATATATATCTTATACCCATCCATTACTATAGTAACTGAATTATCAACATCTTCATCTTCTTCTAGGATAAGTACCTTCTCCGCTGATGCTAAACTCATAAAGTTATAGTCTAGTTTCTTTAGCATGCCAGTTAGGTCCTTGTCATCTGAGTAGAAGTATAAATCTGATTTTTTAGATGCAGGTATTTTTAATTCTGCCCTTTGGTTTCTAATGGCAGATATGGCGTCAACTATAATACCTACTGACTCTTCTTCCCAGCTATAGTTTAGATTTTCATCAAATACTGGATAGTTAGAAATAATTATCTTTTCTTCCTTCTTAGGTAGTAGGCCATAGATTTCTTCTGTTATAAAAGGCATAAATGGATGAAGTAGTCTTAGTATATTATCTAGTGAATATACTAGGGTAGAAAGTGCTGCATATTTTCTAGACTCATCTTCTCCATAAAGTCTTGGCTTAACAAACTCTATATACCAGTCGCAAAATTCGAACCAGATAAAGTCATATAGGGCAGATGCTGCCAAACCTATTTCATAGTTGTTCAAGTTCTTGTCCACCAATTTTGCCAAACTATTAATTCTTGAAATAACCCACTTGTCTTCAATTTCCAAGCTGGCCTTGTCTATATCATAGTCTTCATTTTCATCCATATTCATAAAGATAAATCTGGAAGCATTCCATAGCTTGTTGGCAAAGTTTCTATTAGCTTCAACCCTTTTCTCAGTATATCTCATGTCATTTCCTGGTGAATTACCTGTTATAAGGGTAAATCTAAGGGCATCTGCTCCATACTTGTCTATTACTTCCAATGGGTCCACCCCATTGTTTAAAGACTTACTCATCTTTCTTCCTTCTTCATCTCTGATTAAACCGGTGAAGTAAACATGGTGGAAAGGTAGCTCTCCCATATTGTGTAAGGAAGAAAATACCATTCTGATAACCCAGAAGAAGATTATGTCATAGCCTGTAACTAAAACGTCAGTTGGGAAGAAATAATCCAAATCTTCTGTTTGGTGAGGCCATCCCAAGGTTGAGAAAGGCCATAGGGCTGATGAGAACCAGGTATCTAAGGTATCTGGATCTTGGGTAAAGCTTTCGCAGCCACAGTCTGGACAAACATCAGGTCTGTCCTTGGCAACAATTACCTTGTGACACTCATCACAGTAGTAAACAGGAATCCTATGTCCCCACCACAACTGTCTAGAGATACACCAGTCCCTAATATTGTCCAACCAGTTTAAATAAATCTTTCCAAACCTGTCTGGAATTAAGCTTAAGTCTCCATTTAAATAAGCTTCCTTGGCTGGCTTAGCCAAGTCTTCCATCTTTACAAACCATTGTTTAGAAATTAAAGGTTCTATTACAGTAGAACATCTTTCACAGTGGCCTACTGCGTGGAAATGATCTTCTATCTTTACTAGAAGACCTTCTTCTTCCAAATCCTTGATTATTTCTTTTCTAGCTTCATACCTATCCATTCCTGAATACTTGCCATAGCCTGGAGCAATAGTAGCGTCTTCTTCTATAACTATACATTGGCCCAAGTCATGTCTTTGGCCAACTTCAAAGTCATTAGGGTCATGGGATGGGGTTATCTTTACACAACCTGTTCCAAATTCCATATCCACATAGTCATCTGCTATTAAAGGAATTTCCCTGTCTACTAAAGGAAGGATTAAGGTCTTACCCACCTTGTCCTTATATCTATCGTCTGAAGGATCTACTGCTACAGCCAAGTCTCCCAACATGGTTTCTGGTCTAGTTGTAGCTATTACTATGTAGTCATCACTATCCTTAAAGTTATATTTTATATGCCAAAGCTTGCCATTTTCATCTTCATGGTCTACTTCAGCATCTGATATGGCTGTATTACATGACGGACACCAGTTAACTATCCTATTTCCTTGGTAGATAAGATCTTCATTGTACATCTTGATAAAGACTTCCTCTACTGCATCTGATAGGTTGTCATCTAGAGTAAAACTATCCCTGGTCCAGTCACAGGATACACCAAGTTTTCTCAATTGATTTTTAATGTTTCCACCATACTTTTCAGTCCAGGCCCAGGCTTCTTCTAGAAAACCATCCCTGCCCAATTCTTCCTTGGATTTTCCGTCTTGCTTGATCTTTTCAACAACCTTGGCTTCTGTAGATATACTGGCATGGTCTGTTCCTGGTACCCATAGAGCTGAGTAACCACTCATTCTCTTCCATCTTATAAGTATATCTTGTAGGGTGTTGTTCATAGCGTGACCTAAATGCAAATTTCCCGTAACATTTGGTGGCGGCATCACTATGGTAAAAGGTTCCTTGTTTTCATCTATCTCTGGCGTAAAATATCCATTGTCTTCCCAGTCCTTGTAGATTCTATCTTCAAAGTTCTTGGGATCATAGTTTTTTTCCAAATTCTTCATTATATTCCCTCCATTAAAAAAGGTTCGCCAGTTGGCGAATCTCCAGGCTTATCTTATATATTGTAATAATTATATTATTTTATAGTTTAATAGTCAAGAAATCCCTTGGCTATCGTTATTTAATTGTTTATCCCCACATATAATAGGTAAAATTACCCGAAAACTATACCATTATTCTTATTATTTGGTATAATAGATACGATAATGGTAACACATCATAATTAATCATATGGAGATAGGAATGAAAAATACTCAAATAGCAATTGTTTCCCAATATTCTTCAGATTTAATCACAAGGATTCTAGTTGATAAACTAATACCTTATGGTTGTGCTGAAGATTTAAAAATCTATAGAAGTATCACGTCTACAGATGCTTTAGAAAATGCTCTTACAAGCATTTCTAATGAATCCTTAGACCCGACAGTCTTTTATATCTTCGAAGATGAAAGACTGATAGATTTCATAATAGACTATGGTAAGAACCATGAAATTCACTGTTATGATATCTTGAATACGACTTCCAAATTTATAGGCAGTTTAATCGAAGAGCTTAATGCTGGTACATTTGATAACCACCATATTATGCCTTATAATGTTAGAAGTGAATACTTAGTATTTGCGCGGGAAAACGATGACGGAAAAAATATTAATAGTCTTAAGGAGGCCGATATTATCATTATTGGTATTTCCAGGACCACGAAAACACCCTTGTCCATCTATTTGTCAAATTTAGAATACAAGGTTGTCAATATACCATTGGTCCCAGAAGTAAAAGTACCAGATGAACTATATCAAGTTCCCAAGTCTAAGATCATTGGACTTACCATGGACCCAAACAGGTTGGTTCTACTTAGGCAGGAAAGACTAAAGTCATTGGGCCTACCAGCAGATGCTGAATATGGTACTAAAAGAAGAATTTTAAAGGAAATAGAGTATTCTAATGAAATTATGAATGAAATTGGATGTGCTATTATCGACGTTTCTTCACTTCCAATTGAAGAGACTGCCGATATTATCATCAGTCAGCTAAAATAGCTGAAAAATATGAAAGGGGTAAAATGCCGATGGAAAGAAAATACGTTTACGGTTTTGACGAAGGTAACAAAGACATGAAAAATATTCTAGGTGGTAAGGGAGCTAACCTTGCTGAAATGACTAGCCTAGGAATTAATGTACCTTATGGTTTCACAGTAACAACAGAAGCATGTAACAGATACTATGATGAAGGAGAACATCTTTGGGATGATCTTATCAAGGAAATTGATGAACACATCAAAGTAACTGAAGAAAAATTAGGTAAGAAATTTGGGGACGATACTAACCCACTTTTATTCTCAGTTCGTTCAGGAGCTGTTGTATCAATGCCAGGAATGATGGATACAATCTTAAACTTAGGTTTAAACGATGTTGCAGTTAAGGCAGTTGCTAAAAACACTGGTAACGAAAGATTTGCTTATGACTCATACAGAAGATTTATCCAAATGTTTGCTGACGTTGCTATGGGAGTACCAAAATCAAAATTCGACGAAGTTTTAGATGGTAAAAAAGAAGCAGTTGGAGCTAACTTAGATACTGATTTAACTGCTGACGACTTAAAAGAAGTTGTTGAAGGCTTCAAAAAAGTTTATAAGGATAACTTGGGAGAAGACTTCCCTCAAAACCCTCATGAACAATTAGAAAAAGCTGTTGAAGCTGTATTTGCTTCATGGAATAACGAAAGAGCTATCTTCTATAGAAGAATGAACGATATTGCTCATGACTTAGGAACAGCTGTTAACGTTCAATCAATGGTATTCGGTAACATGGGTGAAACTTCAGGTACTGGTGTTGCTTTCTCAAGAGACCCAGCTACAGGTGAAAACAAGTTATATGGTGAATACTTAATGAACGCACAAGGTGAAGACGTTGTTGCTGGTATCAGAACTCCAGAACATATTTCACACTTACACGATATTATGCCAGAACTTTATGATGAATTCGCTGAAACTGCAGAAACTCTAGAAAAACACTATAGAGACATGCAAGACCTAGAGTTCACTATTGAAAATGGTAAATTATTTATTCTTCAAACAAGAAATGGTAAGAGAACTGCAGGAGCTGCAGTAAACATTGCTGTTGATTTAGTAGAAGAAGGATTAAGAACAAAAGAAGAAGCTTTATTAATGGTTGAGCCAAACGCTTTAGACCAATTACTTCACCCAACATTTAGTGCTGAAGCCTTAAAAACAGCTGAAGTCTCAGCTAAAGGTTTAGCAGCATCTCCAGGTGCAGCAGCAGGCTACATTGCCTTCAGTGCAAAAGAAGCAGCTGAAAGACACGCTAATGGGGAAGATGTTATCCTAGCTAGAATTGAAACATCACCTGAAGATTTAGAAGGTATGGTATCAGCTAAGGGTATCTTAACTGCACGTGGTGGTATGACTTCTCACGCAGCAGTAGTTGCTCGTGGTATGGGTAAATGTTGTGTATCTGGTGCTCACGATATAGTTATCGATGAAAACTCAAGAACCTTAACCATGAATGGTAAAACTTATACTGATAAGGATATTATTTCCTTAGACGGTTCAACTGGTAATATTTACGCAGGTGAATTAGAAACTGAAGAAGCTTCAGTATCAGGTAACTTTGCTAAATTCATGAGCTGGGCTGATGAAGTAAGAAGATTAAAAGTTAGAACTAATGCTGATACTCCAAAAGACGCTGCACAAGCTGTTGAATTAGGAGCTGAAGGTATCGGTCTTTGCCGTACTGAACACATGTTCTTCGCTAGCGACAGAATCACTTCTGTAAGAGAAATGATCCTTTCAAAAACAGTTGAACAAAGAGAAAAAGCATTAGCTAAGATTGAACCAATCCAAGAAGAAGACTTCTATGAAATATATAAAACTATGGGAGAACTTCCTGTAACTGTTCGTCTATTGGATCCACCACTACACGAATTCGTTCCTCATACAGATGAAGAAATTCAAGCTGTATCAGACCAAATGGGCGTATCTGTAGAAGATCTTAAGAACGTTATTGAATCATTAAAAGAAGTTAACCCAATGTTAGGACACAGAGGATTAAGACTTGCTGTAACTTATCCAGAAATTTACAGAATGCAAGTTAGAGCTATCATTAAGGCTGCTTTAAGATTACAAGATGAAGGCGTTAATATAGTTCCAGAAATCATGATTCCATTAGCTGGAGATCCTAAGGAATTAGGCTATGTTAAGAAAGAAATTGTAGAAGAAATTGAAGCATTATTAAAAGAAAGAAATGCTGAATTAACCTACCTTGTAGGTACTATGATTGAAATACCTAGAGCTACTTTACTAGCTGACGAAATTGCTGAAGAAGCTGAATTCTTTAGTTTTGGTACAAACGACTTAACACAAATGACTTATGGTTTCTCAAGAGATGACGCTGGTAAATTCTTAAGCGAATACGTAGAAAAAGGAATCTTCGAAAAAGATCCATTCCAAGTATTAGACCAAAAGGGTGTTGGACAATTAATGAAGAATGCTGTTAAATTAGGTAGATCTGCTAGACCAGAAATCCACTTAGGAATCTGTGGAGAACACGGTGGAGAACCAAATACAGTTGAATTCTGTGATGAAATAGGATTAGACTATGTTTCATGCTCACCATTTAGAGTACCTATCGCTAGATTAGCAGCTGCTCAAAAAGTTATTAAAGATAAGGCTAACTAAGCTTAAGTATAGAAAAAGAAGTAGTAATTATACTACTTCTTTTTACTTGCTTATTTTTTTGTTTTACTCTTTATTTTACTTTTTCTTAATTCTTTTACTTTGTATCTTCCCAGTCTTTATCCTTTAATTATCAACCTGACTAGGATCATAGTTTTCATCTATTACATACTCACTTAAAACCTTATCTCTTAATTCCATGGTTTCATTTTCATAGTATAGGTAATAGGATATACCATCTATATATTGGCCATCTCCTGGTATGGTGTAGGTATTTAACTTACTACTTCCAAACTTAGGTGCTGATGGCAACTTGGATACTATATAGGAATAGGAAATATTAGTATCTACTTCTTTAAAGAATAAATCTATAAACACTGGTGCTCTAGCAATATTCCCGGCCTTGGTTATCTCATCTAAGAAAGCCTTGATGAATTTTTGTTGGGCGTGAACTCTACCTAGATCTCCATCTATATACCCCTTTCTAAATCTTACATATTTAAGGGCTTGTTCTCCATTAAGCTTTTGCATGCCTGGCTCTACTCCAACCCAACTAGCCATTACTTCTGGAACTTCTATGTCTACTCCACCCATAATGTCTATTACCTTTTCAACTGATTCAAAGTTTACCTTAACATAGTAGTCAAGATCTATATTCAACCAGTCCCTAATAGTCTTTATGGTTAGCTTTAGACCATCATAGGCTGCAGCGTGGTTAATCTTGTCCAATTGACCTTGAACAGGTACCCTAGTGTCTCTTGGTATGGATATAATGTCTGTTTCTCCCGTGTTAAAGTTTAACTTTACCAACATCAAAGTATCAGATCTAGTGTGTTCTCCTGATTGTCCTTGATTTTGGTCTAGACCAGCTAGTAAAAATAAGATTTCCCCATCTACTGATGGTTTTATTTCATTTTCATGGCCTAAATCCTCTGGCTTAATATCTTCCTTCACCACATTGTTATTAGCGTTCTTATCTGACGTGTAATTGTGATACCAAATTGTACCATAGTACCATGCCACCCCTATTAATACTAGGAGTAGTAGGATCTTTAATATTTTTTTAAATGTTTTCATCTTTCTCACCTACTGTTGAACAAAGCCGACTTTTCTATAAACCTTGCTTACAGTCTTTCTCGCTTCCCTTTCTGCACTAATTCTTCCCTTTTCGCAGACTTCTTCAATCAAGGACTTATCTTCTATAATTTCCTTATATCTAGCCTGGATAGGTTCTAATTCATTTATTATTACTTCAGCTAAATCTTCTTTAAATTTAGCATAGCTTTCCTTCTCATACTTAGCCACTACCTGGTCTACTTCACCACCAGTGAAGGCCACATAAATGTCTATTAGGTTCTTTAGGCCAGCCTGTCTATCATTGTAGGCAAAGTTAGCTTCAGAATCTGTTACAGCTCTTTTTATCTTCCTTCTTATTACCTTAGGCTCATCTAAGATTAGTATATAGGCATTTTCATCCGGATCAGACTTACTCATCTTTATCTCAGGGTTTTTTAAACTCATAATTTTACTTATCCCCTTGTTGATTAAAGGATCTGGTACTTTAAAAGTTGGAGAGTACTTGTTGTTAAATCTCTCAGCCAGGTCCCTGGTTAACTCCAAGTGCTGTCTTTGGTCTTCACCAACTGGAACATAGTCTGCCTGATAAAGTAAAATATCTGCCGCCATTAAACTTGGATATGTAAATAAGGCTGCATTTAAATTTTCATCACTTTTTTGTGACTTGTCCTTAAACTGTGTCATCCTGGAAAGTTGTCCCATATAGGATATAGAATTTAGGACCCAATACAATTGAAGATGTTCTTTTACATGTGATTGAATAAAGATAGTTGTCTTTTCTGGATCTAAACCTATAGCTAAGTATAGGGCTATTACTTCCTTAGTCCTTCTTCTCAAGTCCTTAGGTACTTGAGGTACTGTAATAGAGTGTAGGTCCGCAACTCCAAAATAACAATTATATTCATCCTGTAATTTAACAAATTGTTTCATGGCACCCAGATAGTTTCCTATAGTCAACTGTCCTGATGGCTGAACCAAACTTAAAACGGTTTTCTTATTCATTTATTTCCTCCTGATCTATAAAGTTCTCATAGGTCTGTCTTAATATTATAGATGTTGTTATGCCACCTATTCCTCCTATAGGCGGAACATAGGCTACTTCTTGGCCTTCTATAGACCCTAATCTAATATCACCCTTGTAGCTTCCATCCTTATAGGATAGGCCCATATCTATTATAATACAATTTTCCTTTAAATCATTAAAATCAAAAAGTTCAGCCTGGCCCACTGCTGATATTATAACATCTTTATCTTTCAATAAGCTTTCTATATTCTTACTTTTTGAATGGGCTATGGTAACTGTTGCATCTTCATTTAATAATAGTAGGCTCAAGGGCTTGCCTATGACCAAGGACCTATTTATTATTAAAATGTTTTTCCCCCTAAGATCTACCTGGGCTTCTATAAAGGTTTTAATGGCCAGAGCTGTAGCAGGCACATTCCTATATGTATTTTTTACCATTAACTTATGTAAGCTTTGTGTATTTGCCCCATCTATATCTTTTTTAAGGCAAATCCTATCACAGGCCTCTTTCTCATCCAAGTGTCTTGGTAGGGGTCTAAATAAAAGGATACCATTTACCCTATCATCCCCATTTAATTTTTCTATTAGACCAAGAAGGTCTTCCTGGCTACTAGTTTCATCTAAAACATGGTTAATAAGGTCTATATGGGCTTTTTTAGCCCTGGCCTTAATCGATCTTTCATAGGATAGGGCCCCTGGGTCCTCTCCCACTCTTATGGTTGCCATACAAGGCCTTTTAGTCCCATCTATCTTATCTTTAAATTCATTTATTATTCTCTCACTTAAATCCTTACCCTTTATTATTTTCATTTTTCCCCCATAAAAAAAAGACCTATACCTTATCAAGTATAGACCTTTTATAATTATTTTTCAATATTTATTACTCTACAATTCTCTTTACAGTAGCTAAATTGCTTGCTGCCCATGAGTTGTTAGCATCTTGTATAATAACACCTTGGGATGGTGTTGCTGCGTGGATCATCTTGTTATTACCTATATACATGGCAACGTGGAAAGGATTTGAAACTGAACCAAAGAACATTAAGTCTCCTGGCTTCATATTGTTACTTGATACTGTCCTTCCTCTTAAGATTTGTTGGTGGGTACTAGCTCCCAGTCCATCACCTGTAGTTGTCTTATAAACATAGTGAATTAAACCTGAACAGTCAAAACCAACACTAGGATTTTTTGATCCCCATACATAAGGATATCCCTTGTATTCTAAAGCCTTACTAACAATTTTATTAGTAAGTTCTGTTGAACTATCTATAACTGGCTTGTTAGTGATAAAGTTTTGGTGAACAAATCCTTCAGCTTGTCCATTTGATACCCTATACCAGTTTCCAGTCCTAACAGCCTCTACCTTACTTCCTCTTTCTAGGTAACCAGTTCTAGCAAAATCAGTTGCTGGGCCCTTTCTAACATTTACATTGTTTTCAATATACATGGTAGAGTAGTTTAAGTCTGAAACATACTTTTCGCTTAAGAAGTTTTTACTTACATAGCCTAGACTACCATCAAAAGCAACCTTAAACCAGTTTCCCATATCTTCTGCAAGGACTTCTTCTCCCTTTAATAGGTAGTTTACTTTTGCAGACTTTACACTAGCCTTACTTCTCATATTAACATTATTAGCTACATACATGGTCTTTCCCTTTGCCAATTCTAAATTGTCCTTAGGGTTAATCCAAGCACCTGCTTGATCTTCCACTGTAGATATATTTACCATGCCATTGTAGGTCTTGTAAATATAGTAATTTCCCTTGCTGTATTTTTTCACCGCATTTGTCTTGTTTCTTGCATCATCTGCGCTGTAATATGTATTTACATCATTGTGTAACTTATAGCTTTCTGCGGCCTTTATGTCTTTCATATTTAATGAGCTAAATAATAATGCTCCTGTTATTCCCAATACTTTTAATTTATTCTTAAACGAACTTTTAGTTTTCATTTTTCCTCCAGGTAATGTAATCATTTTGTAACTATTTACATAATATACTCTGAAAGATTTAATTTCAAGAAAATTACAATTTTATTACAGTTATTTACAAGTTTGTTACGAATTGTTTACAAACTTTGAACTTTTTCCTGGTTAAGTTCATTTATTTTATCCCCAAACTCCTAGTTTAAGCCATTTTATGGAAAAACACACTTTTATCCCTTATATAGGAAAAAGAGGGGCCCTCCCCTCTCTTAACTTTTCTCTTAATTGTTTTTTACATACTGCCAAATTTGATCATAGACTTCCACATAGTCGCCAGGATCTCTAAAAACTTCTAAGTTTTCTATAACTTCCTTGCTAGGATAGGCCACATAGTCCTCCCTTACCTCCTCATCCAAAAGGGCTGCCGCCTCACTACTAGGGAGTGAATAGCCCACATACTCAGCATTTTGAGCAGCATTTTCTGGCTCTAGGATAAAGTTAATAAACTTTTCTGCATTTTCTTTGTTCTTGGCATTTTTAGGAATAACCATAGAGTCAAACCAAAGGTTGGATCCTTCCTTAGGTACAATATAATCCAAGGATTCATTTTCATCCATGGCTTCTACTGCACTACCTGAATACATAACAGCCAGCTTAGCATCTCCATTTACCATAATATCCTTGGTCTCATCTACTAAATAAGCATAGACAAGGGGAAACTGATTGCTCAAGGCCTCCTTCGCCTCTTCCAGCTCTCTGTCATTTTTAGAGTTGGATGAATAACCCAGTCTAATTAGGGAAATTCCTATAGAGTCCCTAGATGAGTCCAGCATAATAATCTCATTTTTATACTTTTCATCCCACAAAACATCCCAGGAGTCAATTTCTTCATCAACTAAGTCTGTATTATAAAGAATACCTACTGTACCCCAAAAATAGGGAATAGAGTACTCATTGGCCGGATCATAGTCCAGTCCCTTATAGATATCATCTATATATTTATAGTTGTCTATATGGCTAAAATCTATCTTGTCCAACATGTCTTCCTTGATCATTTTTTCTATCATATAGTCAGAAGGCATAACCAGGTCAAATTGGCTACCTGCCTTTTTCATCTTCACATAAAGGTCTTCATTGTTTACAAAGGTATCATAGATAACCTTGATCCCTGTTTCTTTTTCAAACTTGGCCAAAAGGTCCTTGTCTATATACTCACCTGCATTGTAGATGTTTACCACATCCTTGGCCTCTTTCTTACCACAGGAGGTAAGTGTTAGGACCAGGCCCAGCAAAAATAAAATCCTTAAAGTCTTTTTTTTCATCAGCCTCTTATCCTTTCTTCTTCATTGGTTTTAATGTAGACAATTACTAAAAGTACCAGGGTTAAGCCAAACATAATAGTTGATAGGGCATTTATAGACGGATTAATTCCCTTTCTAGCCATAGAATATACTGTGGTAGAAATAGTTGTAACCCCATGTCCTGTAGTAAAGAAGGATATAACAAAGTCATCTATAGACATGGTAAAGGCCATAATGGCTCCTGTTACAATTCCCCCCTTGATTTCAGGTATTATTACCTTGGTTAGGGTTTGCAGCTCTGTAGCCCCCAAATCCATGGCTGCCTCGCTTAGATTCTTATCCATCATCTTAAGCTTGGGTAGGATTGATAAAATCACATAGGGTATGGTAAAGACTATGTGGGAAATTATCAGGGTCAACCAGCCCAGGCCTATGTTGGCAAACTTATATAAAACCATAAGTCCTACCGCTGTAACTATATCAGGGTTTAAAACTGGAACCTGGTTTAATCCTAAAAGGATCCTTCTTTTACCCCACTTGTATTCCATAAGTCCCACTGCTGCCATGGTTCCTACTATGGTTGAAACTATGGTGGCTATAATGGCCACTATAAAGGTGGTGGTAACCGACCTCATTATCTCCTTGTCATTAAAAAGCTCCACATACCACTTCAAGGAGAAGTTGGTCCATTGGCCCCTAGACTTGGATTCATTAAAGGAAAATACTATTAGGACTATAATAGGCGCATATAAAAAGGCAAAGACAAGAAACATATAAATCTTTTCGCTAATTCTTAACTTTTGACGCATTTTTACCTCCCTTATCTTCCTTGTCCAAGAGAATGGACACTAGTATAAAGACCATTAGGAGCATGGAAAGGGCTGAGCCGTAATTCCAATCTCCTGTAGTCGTAAATTGTTGTTCTATAACATTTCCTATCATATTTGACTTTCCTCCGCCTAAAAGACCGGTTATCTCAAAGGTGGATATGGCTGGTATAAAGACCATGGATATGCCTGATAAAACTCCTGGCATAGACATGGGAAAAATTACCTTTTTAAAGGCCTGCCACTTGTTGGCTCCCAGGTCATAGGCCGCATAAACCAAGGACCTGTCCATCTTTTCTAAAACCGTATAGATGGGTAAAATCATAAAGGGCAAAAAGTTATAAACCATGCCCAGGACTACAGCCTTTTTTGTATACATAATATTTAAGGCCGGCAAATTAATGGCCCTTAAAAAGTTATTTATAATTCCATTTTTAGATAAAATTGTAACCCAGGCATAGGTTCTAAGTAGAAAGTTCATCCACATAGGTATCATGATAAGCATCATGGCTACTGTCCTATAGGAGTACTTGGTCTTAGATATAATATAGGCCATGGGATAACCTATTAGAAAGCATATAAGAGTTGATATAAAGGCTAGACTAATAGAGTTATATAAGGTCTTTATTGTATTGTATTGAAATATCCTTTGAAAGTTTTCTATAGTAAATTCCCCATCCAGTGATGTAAAGGAAAAATAAATTATCAGTAGTAGGGGTATTACAGTAAAGATAAACAGCCATATATTAAAAGGATAGGCCAATCTTTTTGTTTTATTCTTCATCTCCCTCAACTTCTCCCTTTCTCATAATATGAATATTGTCCGGTATAATGTTAATTCCTACCCTTTGGCCAACCTTCTTGTCAAAGGTTGAATGAACCTTGTAGGTAAAGCCTTCTACCTCAACCATCATCTCCCAGTGGACCCCCATAAATAAGCAGGACTTAACCAGGCCTTCCAACATTCCCTTGCCAGGTTCAACCAAGTCCACATCCTCAGGTCTAATAACCACATCTACTCTTTCCTCTGGATAGAAGTCATAGTCTACACAATCGAAAAGTCTTCCACTAAAGGTTACCTTATAGTCCTCATGCATAATTCCCTCTAAAATATTTGATTCCCCTATAAATTGGGCTACAAAGGTATTGATCGGTTCATTATATATATCTATAGGGCTTCCTATTTGCTGGATAATCCCCTCATTCATAATTACTATCTTATCGCTCATGGTAAGGGCCTCTTCCTGGTCATGGGTTACAAAGATAAAGGTTATACCTACCTTTTTTTGTATCCTTTTTAACTCCATCTGCATGCCCTTTCTAAGCTTTAGATCCAAGGCCCCCAAGGGTTCATCTAAGAGAAGTACCTTGGGTTCATTTACCAGGGCCCTGGCTATGGCGACCCTTTGTTGCTGGCCACCAGATAAGGAGTCTATTGACCTATTGGCAAACTTTTCCAAGTTTACCAGCCTTAACATTTCCCTTACCCTTTGGTCTATTTCATCCTTGGGTAGTTTCTTTATCTTAAGGCCAAAGGCTATATTGCCATAGACGTCCAGGTGGCTAAAAAGAGCATACTTTTGAAAGACTGTATTTATATTTCTTTCATAGGGAGGAACATTAGCTATGTCCTTGCCCTCAAAAAGCACCTTGCCACTATCTGGATTCTCAAAGCCTCCTATTATCCTAAGGGTTGTAGTCTTACCACATCCAGAAGGTCCCAAAAGAGTTAAGAACTCATTTTCCTCTATGGCTAGATTAATACTATCCAAGACAACATTGTCGTCATATTGTTTTCTAATATCTTGTAGTTCAATAATTGTATTCATATAACCTCCTAAAAATTTGGTGGATTGGTTATCCACAAGAGTTTTGATTTTCCTTTATTTATATTTATAATTTTTCTTGATTGATCAGGGAAAAGATAGAAGGTCTCTCCCTCTTCTAATATATACTCTTCTTCCCCTACTACTAATTTAATCATACCTTGGACCACATAGCCAAATTCTTCTCCCTCAAAAGGGGTGTATTCCTTGGTCTCTCCTTCTTCTTCCAAAAGAAAGATGATAGGTTCCATAGAGTTTTTCTGGGCATTGGGAACAATCCAGGTCATATGTAGGCCCAGCTTATCATAAGATCCTTCAAAATAATCTTCCTTCTTGAAAACAATTTGTTCTTTTTTATCTGTTTTAAAAAAATCTGATAAATTGGTGCCCAAGGCCTCTAGAACATCTACTAGGGTATCTAGGGAAGGTGAGGTTAAATCCCTCTCCAACTGAGATATATAGCCCTTGGTAACCTCGGCCCGCTCAGCTACTTCCTCCTGGGTCAGGTTAATCTTTAATCTTAAATTCTTTATTTTCTCGCCTATTTCCATAATCTACCTCTCATTATATTAAATTAATAATTTAATATATTAAACAATAAGATTATTATAGCAGATATTTAATTTTTGGCAATAAGACAAAAAAAGAATGAAGCCTAGGCTTCATTCCTTACTCTGACTTATATACATCTCCTTATAGATGCCATCTAAAGATATTAAATAATTGTGATTTCCCCTCTCAACTATCCTTCCATCTTTCAAGACATAAATAGTATCCACATTCCTTATGGTGGATAGCCTGTGGGCTATGATCAAGGTGGTCCTGCCCTCCTTTAACCTATCAAGGCCAAACTGGATATATTTTTCTGTTTCTGTATCCACATTTGAGGTGGCCTCATCAAGGACTAAAAGCTTGGGCCTTCTAACCAAGGCTCTGGCAAAGGAGATTAACTGTTTTTCTCCAGCTGAAAAACCACTGCCCTTCTCAGCTATTTTACTATCCATGCCCTGGTCTAGTTTGGCTAGAAAATCTCCTGCCCCCAGGTCTAAAATAGCGTTTTTTGCATCTTCCTTGGATATGGCCGGATCAAACAAGCTAATATTTTCATAGATGGTCCCCTTGAATATATAGGGGTCTTGAAAGACTATGGCCATCTGAGACCTTAGATCCTTCATGGATAGGTCTCTTATGTTTTTACCATCTAGGAGGATTTCACCATCATCCACTGGATAAAAATCATAAATTAAATTCATAATAGTAGACTTACCAGAGCCGGTATGGCCTACAAAGGCAGCTGACTGACCACTTTTAACAGAAAAACTCACATCCTTTAGGACCCTGTCCCCAGCCTTATAGGAAAAATTAACCTGGGAAAAATCCAAGTCCCCCTTAAAGTCTTCTACAAGGCCAGATGCCTTGTCATATTCTTCTACCTGAAGGAGTTCAAAGAGTTGATCAGCTGCTGACTTGGCCTTTTCCAAGTCTCCCAGCCTGTGGGTTAAACCATTTATTTGTGAATAAAGCTTTTTATTATAGTCTATAAAGATATAAAGGGAGCCTAGACTTACCAGGCCTAGCTTCAAGTAGCTGGAGGCAAAGTAAAAGGCTGCCAGGGCTATGGTTAAGTCTCCTAGACTATTTGTTATATTAAAGGAAGAATAGGCCCAAAGCTTGGACAACTTCCTCCCCTCCCCATAAACCCTATTATTTATGTCATTAAAGTCACTATAGATATAGTCTTCATTGTTATAGGCCTGGATTATTTCCATGGCCTGGATATTTTCATTTAAGTTGGCATTCAAATCACTTAGGTTTTTTCTAAGCTCCCTATTATATATGGTAGACTTCTTCCTATAGTCTCTTAAAAATAAGAACATAAGAGGCAGGGATAAAAGAGAAATAAGTCCCAACTTATAGTCTACTAGGAAGAGACCTCCCAAGATGGCCAGGGAAAAAATAAGACTGGTTAAAATATCTGATAGGAGGATTTGAAAGAGCATCTTTATATCCTGGCTATCATTATTAATCCTGGACACAATCTTTCCTGCCGGATATTGGTCAAAGAAACTTATGGGTAGGCCTAGGACATGGTTAAAAACATCCTTCCTTATTATATATAAGAGCCTATTGGCTAAAACCCCATAGGCCAGACTACTTAAGTACCTAAAAATCCCAGCTGACAAACTGACCACTAGAAAGCCCAGGCAAAGCTTAAGATAGGCTGAATAGTCTCTAGCCCCCATATTTTCTATTAACTGACCATCTAAAATAAGAGATATTAGATAGGGCCCCAACAAGTCTAAAAGGGAATTAATAAGGGTAAAGACCAGGCCTATAATTATTAGGGACCTTACCTTCTTTCCATATTCCCAAAGTTTTTTTCGTCTAAATTTATCTTTTTTCTGCATTGACATCACCTAGTTTTTGTTGATTATATTGGTCATAGTACCATCCCTTAAGATCCATAAGCTCTTGGTGGTTACCTCTTTCAACAATCCTTCCTTCGTCCATAACTATAATCAAGTCAGCATCCCTTACCCCCGATAGTCTATGGGCTATTATTATATTGGTCTTTCCCCCTCTATTTTCTTTCATGTTCTTCAGGATATTTTCCTCAGTAATCCCATCTACAGCTGATAAACTATCGTCTAGGATTAAAATATCAGCCTCCTTGATAAGGGCCCTGGCTATACTTATCCTCTGCTTTTGTCCACCAGATATGGAGATTCCCTTCTCCCCAATCTTGGTCTTAAGTCCTTGGGAAAATACCCCCAGGTCTTTTTTAAAGTCAGAAAACTCCAAGGCTTCCATCACTTTTTCTTCTGAGGCATCCACCTGGCCAAATAAAACATTTTCATAAATAGTCTTGGAAAAAAGAATATGGTTTTGTGGCACATAGGCCACCCTATCTCTTACACTTTCCTTGCTATAGTCCTCTAAGGGCCTATCATCAATTAAAACCTCACCAGACTCAGCTGGATAGATGGCTAGAAACTGCCTGGCCAAACTGGTCTTTCCACTTCCAATCTTTCCTACTATACCCAGGGTTTGCCCCCTACTTATCCTTAGGTTAATATCTTCTAGACTAGGTCTTTCAGCCTGAGGATAGGAAAAAAAGAAGTTTTTAAACTCAAGAGTATTTTCAAAGCTACAAATAAGATTTCCTTCTCTATCCTCTTTTTCTCTCTCATAGCTATAAAGCTCATCCAACCTGTCTATGGACGCCTTGGATTCCTGGTAGACATTAATAAAGTCTCCAAAGGCATACATGGGCCAAACCAACATATTTAAATAGACAAAAAAGGACACTAGTTGACCTAGAGATAGCTGGCCCAGGCCCATAAGCCTTTCACCTAATAAAAGGGTTAAAAGAAAGCTTATAGAGGGTATGATTTTTCCCAGGGGCATAAACCATCCAGCCAGCCTAACCTGGCCTACCATCTCCTTGTAGATGGCCTGGTTTTTCTTATCAAAGGCCTCTTCCACCTCTTCTTCCATGGCAAATCCTCTGATAACACGAATGCTTGTCACATTTTCTAAAACTGATTCATTTAACTTTTCCAAGGAGACTTGGATCTTCCTATATATCTTATAGAGACTATCCCCTAGTTTCTTACTGGCAACAATTAGAAGAGGAAGGGGGATAATGGCCATAAAAGTCAACTTCCAAGATATGGTAATCCCCATAATTAATATTAAGACCAAGGGGTAGATGGTTGCATCTAAAAAGGCTAAAAGTCCATAGCCTGCCAGGGTCTCCACATTAGATACGTCATTTGTTGCCTTACTCATCAAACTACCGCTGGTGTTTTGAGCATAAAAGTCTGGACCTTGGCCCAAAAGTTTTTCCACCAACCTTCTCCTACTGTCTCTTCCCATCTTAAAAGAAGACTTAAACAAGATAAAATTCCATATGTAGGAAATAAGGTATCTTAAAATTATGGAAGAAAATAGGATTAGACTCATCCTATTAAGGCCTTCCTGGGTCAAGGTCTTACTGGAGACCTGGTCGGCAAGTTTTCCTATTATATAGGGGGGAAGGGGATCGAGTAAATACTCGACTATTAAAAATATTATTACCAGGCTATACTGGCCTTTATTTCTTTTAAAGAACCAGGCTGTTTTTTTTATAGGGCCCATGGCACCTCCTTATTTAAAACAAAAAAAGCACACCTAAAGTGTGCTTAAGCTACAGACTTACAGGGCTAGCCCCTGATAAAATTTCCAGGAGAATTTTTAAACTTGTCTTTGATAGTAGTTAATCTTAATCTGTTCATCTTATTTCTCCCTTCTCTAGTTTTAATTATAATAACAGATGTATAATTATAAGTCAACTATAATCTGATTTTTATTACTTCCATGCTGTCTATGGCCTCTTTAACTAGACTGTCTATATCCAAATTTTCTTCTTCTCTTTCCACGTCATAGATTCTTGGCTTGGTAGCTGGTCTATCTGGTGCAAAGAAGGTACAACAGTCATCAAAAGGTTCTATAGATATGTCATAAGTATTTATATCCTTGGCCACTTCTATAATATCAACCTTGTCCATATTTATTAAAGGCCTTAAGATAGGAAGATTAGTAGCTGCATTTACAACAGATATGCCTTGTATGGTTTGACTGGCCACCTGACCTAGGCTTTCTCCTGTTACAAAGCCATCAAAGCCATCTTTTCTAGCTATTTCTTCTCCTATTCTCATCATAAATCTTCTAGCTATGACAGTTGTAAACCTAGGCTTACAATTCTTATTAATAGCTGTATAGATAGGTAGAAGGTTTATAGAATAAAAGGTCATTTCTCCCACATAAATAGCAAGTGTCTCTGCCAGTCTTTTTACCTTGTCCTCTGCCCTTTCACTGGTGAAGGGATAGGAGTGAAAATGCATGGCTGATATATCTACTCCCCTTCTGGCTATTTCAAAACCTGCCACTGGAGAGTCTATACCTCCAGATAAAAGTAGTAGGGCCTTGCCTCCTGTACCTATAGGAAGCCCTCCCATGCCCTTATACCTATCAACATAAACAAAGGCATGTTCCCTAATGTCCACATAGACCATTTCTTCTGGTGTTCTAATATCAACCTTATAGTTGTCAAAATTTTTCAAGACTATGGCCCCTACTTCAGCTGCTATTTCTGGCGACTTAAGTGGGAAGGACTTGTCCACCCTATTGGCCTTGGCCTTAAAGGTAACTGGACCTTCTATATTTTTATTTTTTACTACTTCAATTACAGCCTTTTCAATACTCTCCATGTCCTTGTCAATCATTAGGCAGGGAGATATATATACTATGCCGAATACTTTTTTTACCCTCTTAATTATTTCCTCAAAATCAGCCTGGTCAGCATCTATATAAAGCTTACCTTGTTCCATGAAAAATTTATTAAATCTTATTTCTCCCATGGCCTTTCTTATTTGACTTATCATTTGTTTTTCAAAAATTCTTCTATTTTTTCCCTTTAGCATTAATTCGCCAAAGCTAACACTTAATACCCAATCCATATTTACCTCATTATACTTCTTATTGTTTCCAACTTATCTCTTAGAATTTCCATAAACTCCAAGGCTTCCTTTTCATTACTATTCTTGTCAAAGGATATCCTGATACAGCCATCACTATAGGAAGGCTCCAGGTCTAGGGCTTCTATAACCCTACTCTTGGCCCCCTTATTACAGGCTGACCCTGTAGATACATAGACCTTATCCATTTCCAAATAGTGGAGAAGGACTTCAGATTTTATATCCTTAAAACAAACATTTATTATATAGGGGGAAGAATTTTTCCTAGGAGAATTAATCCTAGTGTCTTCTATTTTTAGAAGTTCCCCTCTCATAAATTCATTCAACTTTTCTATTTTATCATAGTTTTGGTTTTTTTCTACAGCTTTTGCAAAGCCTTCAATGCCTGCCACATGTTCTGTTCCTGGAAAAAGACCTTCCTCTTGCCTACCTCCCCTATAAAGAGGCTTAAAGGTGCTGGAGTTTTTTATGTAGAGGCCTGCTATGGCCTCTGGTCCATTTATCTTATGGCTGCTAATAGTGTAAAAATCTACCTGGCTTAAATCTGTATCTACCTTGCAAAAGGCTTGAACCCCGTCAGAATGAAAAAGACAGGCTGGATTTTTTTTCTTTACTAGCCCTGCCAGCTCTGCCGGATCATTTATGGTGGCCAGCTCATTGTTAACATGGATAAGAGATACTAGGACGGTTTTCTCATCCACCTTTTCTTCCAGGTCTTTCTTATCTACAAAGCCCTGGCTATCTGTCCTTACATATCTAATCTCTATACCTTCTAGACTTTCAACCAGGCTTGCTATACTGGAATGTTCTAGTCTGGTAGTTACCAGGTTGGCATCTTTTTTACCTTCTAATACAGACCTTATAACCGCATTGTTGGCTATGGTCCCGCTGGGTAGAAAATAAAGGTCTTCCTTCTTGACTCCCAATTTTTTAGCTATGGTCTTTCTGGCTTGTTCAATTTGTTTTTCAGCCCTAAAGCCCAGGCTGTGAAGGGAGGATGGATTTCCAAAGTTTTCTCTCATACTCTCTGCCATTAAATCTATTATATCGTCATCTACCCTAGTGGTAGCTGCATTGTCAAAATAAATCATCTTAATCACTCCTTATGATATGATTATTAATATATAATATTATATCCTAAAATCAATGAAATAAAGGTGTTTTATGAAAATAATAAAAGATAAGGAAGTAACCAACCATATAGAAAATCAAATAGTCTTAGACATAGAAACTACAGGTGTAAGCAGGCTGGAGTCAAAAATTGTCATTTGTGGCCTTCTTAGTCCCTATGATGGGGTAAAGGATAATCTTCTTCAATTTTTTATAGAAGATGAAACTGATGAAAAAATCCTCCTGGAAGCCATTTACCACCACCTAGACCAAAAGGATCTTATTACCTTTAATGGTCTCACCTTTGACCTGCCCTTTATCAAGGATAGGTTTGCCTTTTATGGCCTAGAGGCGCCCCAGGAAAAATCCAACCTGGACATCTATAGGAAGCTAATCCAAAACAAGGACCTTTTGGCCCTGGACAAGTTTTCCCTCATAGATGCAGAATCCATCCTGGGTATAAAAAGGATAGATAGGATCCATCCTGGCCTAAGTAGGCCCTACCAAGACCAGCTAAACCAGGTAAAAGATCCAAATCTTCTAGTCCACAATAGAAATGATTTGGCCAATACAGAAAAGATTTTAGCCTATAGACCTATTATAGAAGAGATTAAAAGCCTTAAGGTCCTGGATGAAAATCTCTATCTAGTTGGGAAAAAATTAGACAAGGACTATCTTTACTTAAGCTTTCAATCAGACCTGGATAAAAACTTCTATTATGAAAGTTCCAGCTACCTCTTGGCCGGCAAGGGAAAAAAGAGACTGGTTAAAATTCGCCTTTTTAAGGCCTATATAAGTCCTGGTATAGTTGGACTTTGTCACTTGGAAGAAAAGCCCTACCTGGTGGATAATAGCCCCTATAGGCTACCTGAAAACATACTTCTTATCCATAGTGATAAAAAATTCTATAATTACAATATAAAAAGACTAGTAAAAAAAATCTATAGTGACCTACCACTATAGATTTTTTTCTAGTCTTTTATTTTACAAAGTTTTTAGCTATATAAGCCTTTTGTCCCTTGTAATTTATTTCCAACCAAGCTCCCTTGATAGTTCCTTCTACCAAGTCGCCCTTCTTAAGATTTCCTAATATTTTACTTGTTGTGTTTCTCGCTGATCTAACATTTACATAAGACTTAACTGTGTAATCATTGGCTTCTTCTATAAAGTTCTTAGAAATATAAGCCCTTCTTCCATTGTGATCAAATTCTAACCAAGCTCCCTTGATAACCCCTTCAACCCTATCATTCTTTTTAAAGTTTCCTAGGATTTGGCTATCTGTGCTCTTACCTGATCTAATGTTTACATAAGATTTAACCTTGTAGCTAGTCTTGTTTTCTTTAGGTAATTCATTTTCTGTAACAAAGTTCTTAGAGATATATGCTAATTTTCCTTCATATTCGAATTCAAACCAAGCTCCTGTTATAGCTCCTTCTACCTTGTCTCCCCTATTTAAGTTACCTAATCTCTTACTTAAAACATCCTTGGATGCTCTAACGTTTACATAGGATTTAATATTATAGGTCTTAACTTCAACTTCCCCTTCTCCTAAGATTGGTTTAGCTAGGGTTGCATCAGTTTCTACGAATGCTCTATCCAAAACGCTTACCGCATATTGCTTGTTAGGATTATAATTAAGCTTGTATTCGTAATTTCCTTTTCCTTCGAATTTAACCTTGTCTAAAATATTATTAGCATCAGCTGTTAATTCTTCTAAGGATAAGGTCTTATCTCCTTCATAGATTACATAGAATCTTGAGTTATTATTTTTTTCTTCTGTCCAAGTTAAGTTTCCTTTAACATTGTCTAAAACAACATCTTCTAACTTTACTTCTGTTCCCTTAGATAACCAAGGCTTAGCAGGTGTTAAAGACTTAGTTGAGAAAGTGTCCTTTCTAAGGATGTCAATACTGTCATTTAATCCCTTATATTTTAATTTAGAAAAATCGTCTGCTCCCTTAGCGTTTACGTCCACCTTGTTCAAGTGTTCATAACTAAAGATTGAACTACCATTTATTCCTTTTAAAGTTTGATTAAATTTAACTTGATTGTTAATTTCTTCTGGGTTTAAAAACTCAGGTGCCTTGATCCACATAGTAGTTAACTTGTAGTTAGGGTGACCAACATATACGTGAGTATTTGTCTTTTCTCCCATTTCACTCCACCATCTAGCTATTTCTCCATATGGAGCAGCTCCTGTAGTAAAGGCCCAATAAATTTGAGGAATAACATAGTCAACTAAACCTTCTTCCATCCACTTAACAGTGTCTGCATAACCAGCACTACCTGAATATGATTCAGATGATCCTACTGGAGTATTAGTTCCTTCTCCGTGAAGAGCCTTGTGCTTGTAGATACCAAATGGTGAGATACCAAATTGAACAGCCTTACCTGTCTTGGCATTGTGATCCTTAATCATCTTGCTGATTTCACTAACCATCTTAGTAACATTGTCTCTTCTCCATTGGTCAAGACCTTCTTGGTCATCTGCATATCCCTTTGTTAAACCATATTTTTCAAAGGTAGGTCTATCTTGCTTTGTGATAAAGTCGTGAGAAGCTTGATCTTTTGTAGGGTGCATACTATATGGGTAGAAGTAATCATCAAAGTGGATAGCATCCACATCATAATTTTCTACAACTTCCTTGATTGATTCTGTAAAATATTTTACAACCTCAGGTTCACCTGGGTTTAATAGTAATTTTCCTGAAACATCTCTCATTACTAAATGAGGATTTTTAACTCCAAAGTTATCCTTGGACAAAACTTCTTTTTCAACCAATAGGTTTAAGTATTCTTCTACTGGCATTGCAATTCCTTCTTCATTAGTCAATCCCTTAACTAGAGCTGAAGGTGCTGAGTTTGTGATTCTATAAGGATTAAACCAAGCATGATATTCCATTCCCTTTTGGTGAGTTTGTTCAATCATCCATGTAAGAGGATCAATTGACCAATCTACATCCTTACCTTGTTTACCACTTAAGTATTGACTAGTTGGATTTATGTCTGAGCTATAATAAGCATCAAGTAAAGGTCTTACTTGGAAAATCATAGCGTTCATATTCCAGTCATACATTTTATTTAATCTTTCCATATATAAATCTTTAAATTCTTCTTCACTCTTTGGTGTTGGAATATTTAAGTTAAAGATTGTTGAAACCCAAGCAGATTTAAACTCTTCCTTGTCTTGTTTAAATTCTGATGGTACTCTTACTGTTTCCTTGGATCCTTGATAATATTTAACTGGCTTGTTTCTATCATATCCATAAGATCCGTCTTGTCTTTGAACATATTCGTATAAAACATCTGAATCTTCTCTTGCTTTTACATCTGCAACATTTCCTAATGATAGCACTGTTGTCAATGCTAATAGGGATGATAACATTTTCTTTTTAATACTCATATTTCCTCCAAATTTTGTATTATACCCTTGGGTACAGTAAAATTATACTATAGAAAAAGGGAAATTGTTTTCCTAAATCTGAAACACTAGTGTCATGTTAATTTTATATTAATTAATTTTGTACCGCTTATATTTATAGATAAATTTACTTTTATGTCCATTTTATCAGACTTGTCTTAGATGAAACATAAAGCCCTCTTTAGCCTCTTTAATGAAACATAATTTTATAAAATAGTTTTTTGTACCAAAAAAGACATACAACTATTTCATATGTCTTTTTAAGTATATCATATCAACTAATTCTACCCCATCTTCTATTATGGTTTCACTATAGTTATTCTTGAAGAAGTTTTTTATCCTATCATAGTAACTAAAACCACAGTGCTTATAGAAGTTCAGGTTGGAAGGACTATCACCAGTCCCAACTATTAACCTATCAAAATCATCCTTATAGAGGCTGTTTACAAACTCAATTAAAAACTTGCCATAACCTTTTTTTTGATAGGCAGGTTTAACAGCCAGGTTTTTAATCTCTATAGTAGAAGACTCTTTAAATATTATAAGTACACTGGCTATACTCTCCCCTTCATGGTCTATGGCATACATCTTGCCATCATTTATATACTTCTTAACCATATCCAGATTTTCGTCTGCCAGCAATAATAAATCTATGTAATTTTCTCTTTTGCCTATTTTAACTTCTCTTATCTGCATCTTATACTTCACCTATTTAAAGTACAAAAAAAGCACCTTATGTGCTTTTTTCTGGTGGGCCTTCAGGGACTCGAACCCCGGACCTACCGGTTATGAGCCGGGCGCTCTAACCGACTGAGCTAAAGGCCCTTGAATTAACAAGGGTTTCACCGTGTGTTTAAATGGTGGGCCTGGGTGGACTCGAACCACCGACCTCACGCTTATCAGGCGTGCGCTCTAACCACCTGAGCTACAGGCCCCTACATGGCAGGGGTAGAAGGACTTGAACCCTCGACATTTGGTTTTGGAGACCAACGTTCTGCCAACTGAACTATACCCCTCTATGTGGTGCCCAGAACCGGAATCGAACCAGTGACACGAGGATTTTCAGTCCTCTGCTCTACCGACTGAGCTATCTGGGCATAATTCTATTAGTCCCCAAGAAAATAATTAATAAAGTCTCTCAAGTGACTTTATTAAGTCAAACTTGGCGGAGAAGGAGGGATTTGAACCCTCGCATCCCGTAAAGGATCTACTCCCTTAGCAGGGGAGCCTCTTCAGCCACTTGAGTACTTCTCCATTGGCGGAGAGGGTGGGATTCGAACCCACGTGGGCTTGCACCCTAACGGTTTTCAAGACCGCCCCGTTATGACCGCTTCGGTACCTCTCCAAACATGGTGATCCATCGGAGATTCGAACTCCGGACGCCCTGATTAAAAGTCAGGTGCTCTACCGGCTGAGCTAATGGATCTTAATATTCGATTTTTTATAGAAAATGGTGATCCATCGGAGATTCGAACTCCGGACGCCCTGATTAAAAGTCAGGTGCTCTACCGGCTGAGCTAATGGATCAAGTGGCTGGGGTAATAGGACTCGAACCTATGAAATGCCAGAGTCAAAGTCTGGTGCCTTACCGACTTGGCTATACCCCAATATGGCGGACCTAAGAGGATTCGAACCTCTGGCACACGGCTTAGAAGGCCGTTGCTCTATCCTGCTGAGCTATAGGTCCAGGTGGAGCGGGTGAAGGGGATCGAACCCTCGCAACCAGCTTGGAAGGCTGGGGCTCTACCACTGAGCTACACCCGCGTACGTAAAAAAACTATTAAATAAATACCCATAGAACTGGACGTGTCCAGTTCTAAAGAATAAATGGTGGTGGAGAGTGGATTCGAACCACTGAAAGTTTAACTAGCGGATTTACAGTCCGCCCCCTTTGGCCAGCTCGGGAACTCCACCAAAAAATGGAGCTGGTGGGAGGACTTGAACCCCTAACCTACTGATTACAAGTCAGTTGCTCTACCAATTGAGCTACACCAGCTTATTACTAAAATAATTAAATTGGCGACCTGGAAGGGACTCGAACCCTCGACCTCCAGCGTGACAGGCTGGCATTCTAACCAACTGAACTACCAGGCCATTTTGGTGGGCGCTATAGGACTTGAACCTATGACCTCCTGCTTGTAAGGCAGATGCTCTCCCAACTGAGCTAAGCGCCCAAAATGGTGACCCCACCGGGATTCGAACCCGGGATACCGCCGTGAAAGGGCGATGTCTTAACCGCTTGACCATGGGGCCTTGTAATATCACTTCTTTATTATACTCTATCTTTTAGTAATGTCAAGTTCTTTTGTCGTTATAGTCTAATTGATTTAACTTGAATTTTTACCACTTTTTTATTATAGCTTATTGTTTTTCTTTTGTCAAGCTTTTTTTTAATTTCTTTTGAAATATTTTTTCCTGACAATTTACTACTTATTAAGTATAACTTATTGTTTTTCTTTTGTCAAGCCTTTTTGTCATTTTCTTTTTTTATGATCTTGGCTTGATTTAAGGACGAGTACTTAATTATTTTAACTTATCATTTCTGATTTGTCAACCATTTTTTGAGTATTTAATTCTCTAGGTGCTTTATTTACTAGTGACTCTCTCGAGTACTTTTATATATTAACTTAATATTTTACTTTTGTCAAACTTTTTTATGTTTTTTTTATTTTCTTAATGATTAGACTGGTTAGCTCTTTTCATATATCTATCATACCCTATTAAAAATAGCCTAACCATCTAAAAGTAGGTAGACCTGATCTAGTCCATAATCTTTCCTTCTCAAGTAGCTTAAAAGATTCATAAGATAGGACCAGTCTTCCCCCTTGGACAAGTCCCAAAAGTCCATCATTTCTACTAATAAGTCCCTAAGCCCAGTTTTTTTAGGGCCAGGATGGACCAAGAGA
>JASLJE010000031.1 GCA_030152565.1 Peptoniphilaceae bacterium | reverse complement strand
TTCATGGTCGGATCAAAGGCATCCCTTAGGCCATCCGCCAAAATATTAAAGCTAAACATGAGGATGGACAAGACCACCGTAGGTATAATTACCATGTAGGGTGATACTAGAAAGGATTTAAATCCATCACTTATCAAGACTCCCAAAGAGGCATAGGGGGGCTGAAGGCCCAGGCCTATAAAGGCTAGAAAGGCCTCAGTGAAAATTGCTGAGGGTATGGAAAACATACTCATAATTATCAACTGGCCCATAATATTGGGAAGTATTTCATCTACTATTAACTTAAAGTTACTGCTGCCCAAGGTCCTGGAAGCCAGAATATATTCCTGGTTCTTTATCTTTAGGACCTGGGCCCTGGTAACCCGTGACATTCCTATCCAGCCCTTGATAAAAAGGGCTATGGTTATGGACTTAATACCCGGCTTCATAATAAGGACTAGAAGGGTGACAATAACAGTCTCTGGTATACCATTTAAGACCTCTATAATCCTTTGCATTATCATGTCTACCCTGCCTCCGTAAAAGCCAGAGATCAAGCCATAGCTAACCCCTATAATCAAGTCGGCAATTATGGCTATCATGGCCATGTAAAGGGATATTCTAGTCCCCTGCCAGACTCTGACCCACAAGTCCCTACCCAGGGAGTCTGTACCAAATATATAGTAGATGCCTAGGGCATCCTTCTGCCTATAAAGGTCAGTCCCCTTCTTGGTCCCATCTAGAAAACCCAGGTTTTCTATCAAGGGTATTTTAGGTGGAAGGGAGGCATGATGGTTTACTTGTTCTGTATATGATCTGGAGGATAATATGGGAACAACTATGGCCAGGCCCAGGATGACTAGAATTAAAATAAAGGATAGCTTGGCTCCTTTTTTCTTTTGAAACCTGGTCAATACATCTTCTAAAAAAGATGGATCTTTTTCCAGGCTCTCTACTTCTTCATAGTCTACCTGTCTGGCAAATTCAAAATCTGATAACTTCTTCTTTTCCATCAACTAGTCTCTCCCTTCTCTATTCTTATTCTAGGGTCTATTAGACCGTATAGAATGTCTACAATCAACATGGTTACTATAAATAGTAGGGAGTATAAAAAGGCTATGGCAATGACCACATTATAGTCATTTACCTGGATGGCTGTTATAAACAGTTCACCTATGCCAGGTATACCAAATATTTTCTCCACTACCAAACTTCCTGTCATCAAGTTTACAACCAAGGGACCTAGAACTGTAACCACTGGTATTAGGGCATTTCTAAGGCCGTGTTTCTTAACCACCTTCTTTTCATTCATCCCCTTGGCCCTGGCAAATTCCACATAGTCACTATTTAGAATCTCCAGCATCTCTGATCTTAGAAACCTGGATATGGTTGCCACTGTAAACATGGATAGGGATATTACTGGCAGGATGGAGGAGGCAAATCTCTTACTTGGATCGTAAAGGATGGGTACCATCCTCCACTGAAAGCCTACAATAAAGACCAGCATAAGGGCGAATACATAGGAGGGAATACTGACTCCTGCCACTGCTATCAGGGAGGTAAGTGTATCTATCCAACTATTGTGCTTAAGGGCGGATATAATGCCTAGAAAGGCTCCAAAGAGGCTGCCTAGAATTACTGCATAGATCCCCAGCTTGAAGGATACTGCCACCCTTCCCCTTAGCATGTCTGTTATTTTTGCATCTGTCTGTATACTATATGATTGTCCAAAATCTCCTCTTAACATCATTTTGGTATAGCGGAAAAAACGAACCATAACCGGGTCATTTAAACCGTATTTTTCATTTATCAAGGCCAGTTGGTCCTCACTTAATTTTTCGTCATTAAAGGGTGAGCCTGGCATCTTATCCAACATTAGAAAGAGGATTAAGAGAATTAGTAAGAGGGTGAAAACCGAAATACCAATTCTTTTTGCTATATATCTTGTCATAATTAAACTAAAAAGGGGTTATCCCCCTTTTTCTACTCCTTGTCTACATATTTATAATAGTAAGATACTCCTGTCGTATTATAGATCCAGCCACTTACACCTTCTGCCCACATAACAGAGTTTCCTGTTTGATAGACTGGTATAGGTCCTTGGCCTTCTTCTAACAATAATTTTTCTGCCTCTAAAAGTTTGGTCCACCTATCTTCATCACTTAGGCCTCCACCTATGGCTTCTAAAATCATTTGATCATAGGCCTCATTATCATACTTACCATAGTTATTGGCTGAATCCTTCAAATACATTTCCAAATAGGTTTGAGGGTCTGGATAGTCTGGTCCCCACCTGTGTAGGGCCAATTGATAGTCTCCATCATTTTGAAGTTGAATCCTGGCCTTCTTAGGCTGGGACTTAAGATTGATGGTTAGGCCGTCTATGTTTTTTTCCAATTGGGCCTGGATAAATTCTGCCACCTTCTTAGACTCTTCTGTATCTTCAAAAAGAAGTTCCAAGTCCAGCTTGTCCTTTTTCAACTCTTTGAAGGCTTCTTGACCATAGGCCTTGGCCTGGTCTGGACCTTCCTTAAAGAAATCATAGCCATTTTCTTCCCTAAAGTCCTTGCCTGCTGGGGAAACTGCTAGTTTTTCTGGTACAAAGTAGCCAGCCCCCTTGGCTCCGTCCTTAAGGACTAGATCTGCCAACTCTTGCCTGTCAAAACCATTGGCTATGGCCTTGGTAAGCTTGGCATTTTTCAAGTCTTCCACCTGGGTATTTACTTGTAAAAACCACATATAGCCTCCCAGGTCTGTTTGTAGTCTCTTATCGTCCTTATAGTTTTCTATAATATCTCCATTTAGTCTTACAAAGTCTGCTGCTCCCGTATCAAATTCTAAGGCTGCTGCTTGTGAGTCCTTGGCCACCTTCCAACTGATGGCATCCAGCTTAACCTGGTCCTTGTCCCAATAGTCTTCGTTTTTTACAACCTTGAAGCTATTTCCAGAAACCCACTCAACCATTTTAAAAGGTCCATTGTAAAGAAGCTTGTCTGGACTTTGGGCATATTGGTCTTTTTGTTCTTCAACAAACTTTCTATTTTGAGGAAGGAAGGATCCAAAGGTTAAAATCTTCTTAAAGAAGGGTACCCTCTTGTCCAATACTACTTCCAAGTTTTTTTCATCTAGGGCCTTAACGCCCAATTCATTTAAATCTTTTATTTCACCTTCTGCCAGGGCCTGGGCATTTTTTATCCCAGCTGTAGCTGCTATAAAGGCATAGTTGGAAGCATTTTCTGGATCTACCAACCTTTGCCAGGCATAGACAAAGTCATCTGCTGTAACTGGATCCCCATTGGACCACTTGGCATCTCTTAGGGTAAATTTATAGGTTAAACCATCTTCACTTTCTTCTACCTTATCTACTAGGGCCTCTTTTTCCATTCCATTTTCATCTAGGACATAAAGGCCTTCTGCCACTGCTCCTAGGACTTCAAAGGACATTTCATCTGTTGCCTTAGTTGAATCCAAGGACATAATATCTGCGTTCTTTATAAGTTTTAATTCCTTCTGGGCTCCACTATCTCCTCCAGCCCCACAGGCTGTTAAGGTTAATAATAATACTAGGCCAACTGCTGTCTTCCTGATATTTCTCCATAATTTCATAATAAATACTCCTTTATTTGAATAATTAGTACTCAGTATAGGTTTTTATCAGTCGGCTGTCAATCTATTTTAGGTTTTTTAGGTCTAGAAGGTCCTAGCTGTTACTTTAAAGTAATATTATATAGTTATATGTAT
>JASLJE010000017.1 GCA_030152565.1 Peptoniphilaceae bacterium | reverse complement strand
TCCCTCTACCAAATAGTTTATCTTGTAATAACTTCCTATTTGGCTACCTTCTATTTCATATCCTTTAGGTATTTTACCTAGAATATCTCCCCCCTTTGTATTCACTCTGACATTTACGCTAGCTTGTGTCCAAAGTTTTCTTACAAGTGGAGTAATAGGATCATTCTTATATTCTTCTGTTAATACACCTTCAAAATCTCTATAGGGACTTGCTTGTTCTAAAGAAGATTTAATAGCAAAGGCTGTAGAATTTTCATTATAGGCAAATCTAACAAAATTACCATAGTCTATAGCATTTTTAATCTCATCACCATCTCTAAATCTTCCTATTAACATATCCCTATCGTAAGGTTGATTCCCATTATTGGTTCTTAAGTTAACCCAACTCTTAACTCTAAAATCAGCAACCTTAGCATTGGTTTCTTCATATACTCTAACATATTTTTTAACAGGCCTATACCTGTCAAAATTATCTAGAATAACGCCTCCTCTTCCCTTATAACCATCCCCTTCTCTTACAGCATGGATTATTTGCGGCTTGTCATATCCTGGTAGATTTCCCACATAAAGAGCAACATGGGTTGCTTGACCTGTTTTTCTAAAATCATAGGTTATAACATCTCCTGGTCTTAGGTCTTCCTTTCTTATTTCCTTACCAAATTCATCTAAGTTTTCTGGCCCCATAGGGACTAAATGACCTATGGCCTCCTTGTAGGCATACCAAATCAAACCATCACAATTAAATCCTATATCCTTATGATGATGAGGGGAACTATAATTCATTCCCTCAAGTTCTAAGGCCTTGTTAACTACTTTTTGTAATTGTCTATCCCTAATAGAACTATTTGCTCTAACCTCATGAGGTTTAAATAACATATTAAAAAACACCATAAAGGCTAGTAAAAAGCCTAAAATCCTCTTATTCTTTTCTCTCATTACTATCTCCTTCTTTATAATCTCTCTTTTCCTATTATATAGTATAAGGCCTATTTAAAACAAAAAATAGGAGCTAGAGAATATTCTCCAGCTCCTTCTTCCTTTATTATTTCTTTTTTATCTTCAAGTTTCCATCTTCTTCACTAATTATTATTTGATCCTTGTCCATAATAGACCCTTCAATTAGCTTTCTAGCCAGGAAGGTCTCAACATTTTTTTGAAGATATCTTTTTATAGGCCTTGCCCCATAGGCTGGGCTATAGGCATTTTCAACTATATAGTCAACTGCCCTATCATCCACCTCTATGGTTATCTTCCTATCTCTTAGCCTGTCAGATATGATTTTAACCTCTAACCTAATAATTCCAGCTATCTCTTTTTTACCTAAAGGCTTAAACATAACTATGTCATCCACCCTATTTAAAAATTCTGGTCTAAAGGAAGACCTTAGGGCCTTTTGAACATTTTCTCTGGCCTCTTCCTTGATATTTCCCTCCTGGTCAATCCCCTCTAAAAGATAGGGTGAACCTATATTGGAGGTCATTATTATAATGGTGTTTTTAAAGTTTACCGTTCTTCCTTGATTGTCAGTCAACCTACCGTCATCTAGGACTTGTAGAAGAATGTTAAAGACATCTGGGTGGGCTTTTTCTATTTCATCAAAAAGAATAACTGAATAAGGCTTACGTCTTACTGCCTCTGTTAACTGGCCACCTTCCTCATAGCCTACATAGCCTGGCGCCGCCCCTATAAGTCTAGATACTGAGTATTTTTCCATATACTCACTCATATCTATTCTTATAACATTTCTCTCGTCATCAAACATGGCCTCAGTCAAGGCCTTGGCTAACTCTGTCTTACCCACTCCTGTAGGCCCTAAAAAGATAAAGGAACCTATAGGTCTATTTTCATCCTTAAGTCCTGATCTGGCCCTGATTATGGCCTCTGTAACGGCTTCTACCGCCTCATCTTGACCAATTACTCTCTTGTGAAGAACCTTGTCCAGGTTAAGGATTTTTTCCCTTTCAGACTCTACCAATTTACTAACAGGTACAGAGGTCCACTTGGAAACCACATCTGCTATTTCCTCATCTGTTACCTCTTCCTTAAGGCCTGATTCTTTTTGGGATTTTTCTTCAGCCATCCTTAACTTATCTTCCAAGTCTACCAAATCACCATACTTTAACTTGGACAATCTTTCAAAGTCATAGTCTCTTTCAGCCTCTTCAATTTGTCTTTTTACCAAGTCTATTTGAGATTTTATATCATTTACCCTATCTAGAACCTTCTTACTATCCTGCCACTTGGCAAACTTTTCATTATAAGTCTCATCCTTGTCAGCCATTTCTTTTTCCAGGTTCTTTAACCTTTCCAAACTGGCCTCATCATCTTCCTTTCTCAAGGCTGTAACTTCTATTTGCATTTGAAGGATTTCCCTTCTCAAGTCATCAAGCTCTTGGGGCATAGAGTCTATTTCTGTTCTCACCATGGCACAGGCCTCATCCATTAAGTCTATGGCCTTGTCTGGTAAAAACCTATCTGTTATATACCTGTCAGATAGGGTGGCAGCTGCTATAACAGCATTGTCTGCTATCCTTATGCCGTGGTGGATTTCATACTTTTCCTTGATTCCCCTCAAAATAGAAATGGTATCTTCTACTGAAGGCTCTGTTACCATAACCTTTTGGAACCTTCTTTCCAAGGCCCCATCCTTTTCTATATACTGTCTATACTCATTTAAAGTGGTGGCTCCAATAACCCTAATTCTTCCCCTGGAAAGGGCTGGCTTCATAATATTTGAGGCGTCCATGGCCCCGTCTGAAGCACCAGCTCCTACTATGGTGTGAAGTTCATCTATAAACATGATGATTTCCCCATCTGATTCTTCCAATTCGGTTAAGACAGCCTTTAGCCTTTCCTCAAACTCTCCCCTGTACTTGGCTCCTGCTATTAATTGGGCCATGTCCAAGCTGTAAAGCTTAACATCTCTTAAAGTTTCAGGCACATCCTTATTTACTATCCTTTGGGCCAGACCTTCAACTATGGCTGTCTTACCAACTCCAGGCTCTCCTATTAAAACAGGATTGTTCTTGGTCCTTCTAGATAAAATCCTAATAGTATTTCTAATCTCTTCTTCTCTTCCTATAACCGGGTCCATCTTACCTTCTCTAACCTCTTCTATCAGGTCTATGGCATACTTGTCTAAAGGATTATCTTCCAGGTCTGGATTATCAGATTTGATCTTTGAATCCTTCTTTATTTCCTTTAACTTGGTTTTAAATCCCTTATAGTCCAACCTATACTTCTTAAAAAGGATTTCCAATCCTATATTTTTTTCTTCCAATAGGGCCATAAAAAAGTGTTCAGGAGATATATATTGATCTCCCAAGTCCTTGGCCTCATCTTCAGCCTTTAGTAGAACCCTTTGAAAAACAGCATTTGGATAGATATTTGTAGCCCCACTCTGGCTAGAAAGAGAATCTACCAACTTTTTTACATCCTCCCTAAGGCCTTCCGCATCCTTGTCCATAAGATTTATCAATCTATAGGTCAAGGAGTCTGAGTCCATTAAAATGGCCAGGGCCAAGTGGTTTTCTGTAAGCTCTGGATTGGCATTTTTAATGGCCATGTTTTGTGCATCTTGTACTACTTCTAAAGCTTTTTGTGTGTATTTATTTGTATCCATATAAGTCTCCTTTCCTTCTTAATCTCTTAACTTCCTATATAATTCTTCTTTTTCTTCACTTAACTTGTCTGGGTTTACCAGTTTTATTTCAAGGAAAAGATCTCCTATCCTTCCCTTCATATCTTTAAACCCCTTGCCTGCCAGCCTGATTTTTTGTCCACTTTGGACTCCAGCTGGAAGCTTTACCTTAACCCTTCCATGAAAGGTATCTACCTGCCTACTGCTTCCAAAATAAGCATCCCAGGGATAGACCTCTATAGTCTTTACTATATTATTTCCTTCCAACCTATCCTTGGAAACTATATTTATCTTGGCATAGATATCTCCTTCTATTCCAAAGTTTTCTCCTTTTATTTTTACCTTCTTATTGTTGGTTATACCCTCAGGCCATTTGACAGTTATGGTCTTTTCCTGGCCTGATAAATTTATCCTAACTTTTCTTTGGCCTCCCTTGAAGGCCTCTTCCAGGCTTATTTTAATTTCTATATTGTACTTGGCCCTAGGACTTCTTCTCTGGCCAGATGAAAACCCATCTGAGCTAAAGCCTCCAAAGGAAGATGAGGAAGAAAATCCTCCATTTCCAAATATCATATTGAAAAAGTCTGAAAAATCTCCCCCATCGCCTGACGAATAAGAGTAACCTTGCCCAAAGCCATATTGGGAAGGATCAAAATTACTGCCCTGACTAAAGTCATAGCCGGATCCAAAACTATCGTATTTTTTCCTCTTGTCCTCATCTGAAAGAACCTCATAGGCCTCATTTATTTCCTTTAATCTATCAGCTGCCCCCTCATCCCCCTGGTTTAAATCCGGGTGGTACTTCTTGGCCAACTCCCTATATTTTTTCTTAATCTCTTCTTGACTGGCCTTTTTGTCCAGGCCCAGTATTTCATAATAATCCTTATATTTCATCTAATCACCTACTCATTTATTTGACCATCTTTGACTTATCTTTATTATACCCATCTATAGTCATTTTTTCAAGGGGTATTAAATATTTTTAACAATTAAAAAGACATCTCTCGATGTCTTCTTACCCATATTCACTCTTCATGGATACAATTTTCTAGATATAATTTGAATCTGAATAATTTGGCACAATCTTCTTACTCTTTATATCCTTAACCCTCATTTAAGATACTCTTGTAGCATGCTGTCAATCATTAAAATTAAACCTATAACTACCAATCCGTAACTCATATGCCCCTCCTAGTGATTAGATATAACCTTTTACTATGTAACGATTTACAAATTACCTTCTATCCAATGCATCCTCCTTTATTTCATTATGAACAACCATTCATAAATATAAACAATTTATTTGTCTTTATACAATTACTATACCCATTTCTGGCTTTTTCTCTCTTTCTATTTTAATAATATCATTAATTATTCGATTCGTCAAATAATTGTCAATCTAAAGCCTAAGAAAGCGCCAAGTTAAACTTGACGCTAAACCATAATTAATTTAATGTTTTTCTCTCTTATTTTTTCTATCCAGTCTGGATCCAAATTACTGTCTGTAATAATGGTATCAATCTGGTCAAAATCACCAAAGTAACAAGCCTCTACCCGGCCAAACTTACTGGAATCAACTAGGAGGATCTTCTCCCTGGCAGATTTTATCAGGGCTCTTTTAAAAGGCCCCTCATAAGGGTTGATGCAGGTTATGCCAAACTCTTCATCCAAACCTGCTGCTGATAAAAATACCTTGTCAGGCCTAGATGACCTGATTAAATCCAAACTAAACTCAGATACAAAGGTCATGGTGTCCTTCCTATACTCTCCTCCCCCAAAAAATAATTTTATATTGGGCCTGGAGAGGATGGGTATCATGGCATTGGCTGTAAAGGCCAGGACAGAAAACTTCCTATCCACTGGCACATTGGGAACTATTCTCTCAGTAGTAGACCCTATGTCAATGGCTATAAAATCCTGATCATTTATAAGTCCTGCCGCATACTTGGCTATATCATTTTTTCTTTCATTATTGATGTTTTTAGCCGTTAGCAAATCATAGTCCTTGACTATTTTGGCATCTATATTGTCTGGATTATAGATGGCTGCCCCATGGACTAGTTTAATTACCCCATTGGCCTCTAGGACCTGGAGGTCTCTTCTGATGGTCATCTCAGATACCTGGAGATCCTTGGCTAATTCCTTAATGGTACGCCCATTTTTCTCCATTAGAACTTCTATGATTTGCCTTCGCCTAATTTGTTTCTTAGTCATAGATTAAATAAACCTTTCCACCTTGTCCTTGGTCACTCTTGCCACCAGCAAGGGTTTTTCTTGAATTTTCTTTTCATCTATAGAATAAGCTTCTTCTATTAATTTACTACTGGCCTCGAAAAGTTTTTGGTCATTGGAGTAAAGTCTTACCAGACTATCTCCCTCTTCCACCCTGTCGCCAATCTTTTTAAGTAATTCTATACCAGCTGCATAGTCAATAGGATCATCTTTTTTCATCCTACCTGCCCCTAAAATAGTTGAGGCTATACCACACTTTTCACTATCTATATGACTGATGTGGCCAGACTTAGTAGCCTTTACCTCAAATTCATAGCGGGCCTGGTCAAACTTTTCAGGGTCTAAAATAAGACTGACATCTCCACCTTGGGCCTCTACCATTTCAATAAACTTGGCCAGGGCTGATCCGTCTTCTAGACTCTTTCTAGCCAAATCCCTACAGTGATCTATATCTCCCTTGTCTGCCAAATATAGCATGTTGGCTGCAAGTTCTATGGAAACAGATGTTAAATCTTCTGGTCCCCTTCCCTCAAGAGTTTTTATAACCTCCTTGATTTCCAAGCTATTTCCTATCATATAGCCTAGGGGTATATCCATATCAGTTATCAGGGCCATGGTATTTTTACCTGCGTGTTGGCCTATGGCAACCATGGTTTGGGCCAGCTTTATAGAATCATCTAAGGTTTTCATAAAGGCACCACTTCCCGTCTTTACATCAAGGACTATGGCGTCATTTCCAGCAGCCAACTTCTTACTCATTATAGAAGCTGCTATTAGGGGAATACTATCCACTGTGGCAGTCACGTCCCTCAGGGCATAAAGTTTCTTGTCAGCAGGAGCAAGATTGCCAGTCTGACCTATAACTGAAAGGCCTATCCTATTTACCTGGTCTATAAAGGCCTGGCTGCTAAGGGATGTTTCCATGCCTGGTATGGCCTCCATCTTGTCCACAGTGCCTCCCGTATGTCCCAAGCCCCTACCACTCATCTTGGCCACCTTAACTCCCTGGCTGGCCACCATAGGGGCTATAATTAGGGTTGTCTTGTCCCCAACTCCACCTGTACTATGCTTGTCTACCTTTATCCCCTCTATCATGGATAGGTCTACCATCTCTCCAGAATGGGCTACTTCATTGGTTAAAACTGAAATTTCCCTATCTGTCATAGATTGAAAGTAGATAGCCATCAACATGGCAGACATTTGATAGTCTGGTATTTGGTCATCCACATAGCCTGCCACCATATATTTTATTTCTTCATCGCTTAATTCGTATCCATCTCTTTTCTTGTGGATTAAATCATACATTCTCATGCTACACCTCGCATAAATCAGATGGTCCAAAGCCTAAAGGTAGCAGGTCTTTTAACTTATAGACCCTGTAGTCCTCTGGACTCTTGGCCAGTATTATCTCAAAGCTATCAGGATCACAAAACTCCATCATAACCTGTCTACAAACCCCACAAGGGGCAGTATAGTCTTCGACAATACCATCTTTACCACCAACTATAAATATTCTTTTAAACTTTCTTTCCCCCTGGCCTACAGCTGTGAAAAAAGCAGTTCTTTCTGCACAGTTAGTAGGACTATAAGAAGCATTTTCTATATTTACTCCCGGATAAAATTTACCCTCTTCAGTTTCCAAAAGAGCAGACACTTTAAATGATGAATAGGGAGCATAGGAATTAGATAAATTATCTATGGTTTCTTGTATTAAGTCTTTGATTTCCATAATGACTCCTAGTAGCCTGTGGCTTCTTCATTTTTGGCTAATTTTACTATCCTACTAGTACCCAACCTGGATGCTCCATTTTCTATAAAGCTAAAGGCATCTTCAAAGGAAGAAATTCCTCCTGCTGCCTTAATCTTAACATTTGCTCCCACGTGTTTCTTAAAGAGAATAATGTCTTCTAGGCTAGCTCCTCCTGTAGAAAAACCAGTGGAAGTCTTTATATAGTCAGCTCCAGCTTCTGTTACCAGCTCACACATTTTAATTTTTTCATCTTCAGTTAAAAGACAGGTCTCAATGATAACCTTAAGGATCTTATCCCCACAGGCTTTTTTTATGGCCCTTATCTCTTCTAGAATATAGTCATAGTTCTTATTTTTTAATTCGTTAATATTTATTACCATATCTATTTCATCGGCCCCATTTGCCAGGGCATCTTCTGTTTCAAATACCTTTACCCTAGTGGTGCTATAGCCATTTGGAAAGCCAATTACTGTACAAACCTTCATTTGGTCCCCTACATAATCCTTGGCCCTTTTCACATAGGACGCCGGTATACAGATGGACGCTGTTTCATATTCTATAGCGTCGTCACAAATCTCTTTTATATCTTCCCAGCTAGCATCTTGCTTTAACAGGGTATGGTCTACCATTTTAAATACATCTTTTTTTTCCATAACTTACCTCCTACCTTTTTCATAAGGCACTCCGTCTGCCTTAGGTGCATTAGCACTACCTACAAATATTACAAGTATCACTATAGTCAATATATATGGGAACATGGATAAAATTTGTGATGGGATAAAGAAATCTCCACCCAAATATATGGTTAGGGCTTGAGCAAAAGCAAAGATCAAGGCCGCTCCATAGGCTCCATGAGGTGTCCACTTACCAAATATAACCGCAGCTAGGGCTATAAAGCCTTGGCCGGCTATTGAGGTTGGACTAAATTGAGATACTATACTAAGGGTTACTGCCCCTCCACCTAGACCTGCTAAAAAACCTGAGGCTATAACAGCCAGGTATCTGGTCTTGTAAACATTTATTCCCAGGGTATCAGCTGCTGCTGGATGTTCTCCTACAGCTAAAAGCCTTAGGCCCCACTTGGTCTTATATAGGTAAATCCACATTAAAACTGTAGCTATAAAGGCCATGATAACTGTAGCCTCTACTGATCCAACCTTTGGAAGCTTATTTTCTATAGTAGGGGTCATGGTTGCCCCATTAAAGATAAGCTTACTTACAAAAAGTGACAAGCCTCCACCAATCATATTTATGGCTATACCTGATACTGTCTGGTCAGCCTTAAAACTAACTGAAGCTATGGCGTGAATTAGGCCAAAAATTGCCCCAGCCACACCGGACATTAAAAATCCCAACCAAGGATTACCTGTATTGTAGGCAAAGGCTGCTCCTGCAAAGGCTCCTATGGTCATCATGCCCTCTATTCCTATATTTACAACCCCTGATTTTTCAGATATTACCCCTCCTAGGGCTCCAAATACCAAGGGAGTTGAATACATCATGGTTATTGATAATAAAAGTTTTAGAGTATTAAACATCCTCTTCCTCCTTTCTTAACTTCCTTTCCGCCAACCTATCAACAATCTTTGGCAGGATGGAAGAAAAGGCGATAAATAGGATTATTATCCCTATCATTATTTCTATGATCTCTGATGGAGCTCCCATTTTAGACTGGATGGACTGGCCACCGTAAAGGAAGCCTCCAAATAAAAGTCCTGAGAAAAGAGTTCCTATAATAGAGTTACCCGCTATTAGGGCAACTGCCAAACCATTAAAACCATAGTTGGCAAAAACTCCTAGGGATACTAGTTTATGAGGATAAAGTCCTGTTATATTCAAGGCTCCAGCCAGACCTGCAACGGCTCCAGCTATGGCCATGGACTTGGTTATATTCTTCTTTACATCTATTCCAGCAAATTCTGCTGCATCCTTATTTAAGCCTACTGCCCTTAATTGGTAGCCTAGGGTAGATTTCTTAATAATATAGTTTAGGATGATAACTACTATAATGGCTATAATAATTCCTATATTTACGTCTGTCTTTACTATTACCTCTCCCATAATGGGTCTTTCCAAAAGCTTGGCTATACCTTCTTCTGTCTCCTTCATAACTGGAAATAGCTTGGTGTAGCCTGATGGATTAATAGGATAGGATCCTGTACTGTCTGGCATGTGTAGGGCACTTCCCTTGGCTATATAGTTGTTTAGATAAAAGGCAGTCCAGTTAAGCATAATTCCTGTTATTACTTCATGTACTCCAAATCTAGCCTTTAAAAACCCTATAAAACCTCCATAAATCATACCGGCCAAGGCTCCTGCCAATAAAATTACCGGCACTTGAATAGGAGCTGGTAGGTCTAGTTTAATTCCTAGAACTGCTGTTACTATGGCCCCCATCATAAATTGACCTTCTGCCCCAATATTAAAAAGTCCTGTCTGGAAGGCAAAGGCAACTGATGCTCCTGTAAGTATAATAGGGGTAGCCATAATTATGGTGTTGGACAGGTATCTAGGCTTGGCAAAAATTCCCTTAAACATTTCCTTATAGGCTTCAATAGGATTAAAGCCAATGGCTAAAAGCATGATTCCCGCAACTATAAAACCTAGAATAATAGCAATAAGTGTGGCTACTATCTGCTTTTTGAAAAAATTAGCTCTCTTATTTTCCTTCATTTATATCTCCCCCTGCCATCAATAGGCCTATCTCTTTCTCTGTTACTGTTCCCTGGCTGTATTCCCCTTGGATTCTACCGTCATAAATAACTCCTATAGTATCGGATACATTCATGATTTCATCTAGTTCAAAGGAAATTAAAAGGATGGCCTTGCCCCTGTCCCTCTGTTTTATAAGAGACTTGTGAACATATTCTATGGCCCCTACATCCAGGCCTCTAGTAGGCTGAACAGCTATTAAAATATCCGGGTCATTGGCTACTTCTCTGGCTATTATAACCTTTTGTTGGTTTCCTCCTGAAAGGCCTCTAGCTAGATTGTTTTCACAATTTTCAGGTCTTATATCATAGTCTTTTATAAGTTCTCTAGTATGGCTTAAAACAGCCTCATTGTTGATTTTCCCCTTAAGTGAGTAGGGCTTTTTATAAAACTTCTCAATGATAACATTCTCTGCCACAGTAAAATCAGGAACTAGTCCTCTCTTCAGCCTGTCTTCATGAATGGTTGATACACCACTTACTATACTGTCATGAGGAGTTGTATTTTGTATTTCCTTGTCATTTATTCTTATAGTTCCGGATTCAACTTTAGTTAAATTCGTAATTGCCTCTACCAATTCCTTCTGGCCATTGCCGTCAATTCCTGCTATACCGTAAATCTCCCCTTTTCTGACAGATAGGTTTAGCCCCTTGACAGTCTCTATCTTTCTTTCGTCCTTAACAACCAGATCCTTTATTTCAAAAATTACCTCTCCCACCTGGGCATCTTCCTTGTCCACCTTAAGGTTGACTGAATGGCCTACCATCATATTGGCCAAATCAGACTTGGTCACATCTTTCACATCTACCGTATCTATATATTGACCCCTTCTAATAATGGTACACTCATCTGCAGATTTTTTTATCTCGTCCAGCTTATGGGTGATAATAATAATTGTCTTGCCGTCATCTATAAGATTGTGCATTATCTTTATTAGTTCATCTATCTCTTGAGGGGTTAAAACAGCTGTTGGCTCATCTAAAATCAAGATGTCTGCCCCCCTGTAAAGGGCCTTAAGAATTTCCACCCTCTGCTGCATACCAACCGATATATCCTCTATTTTTGCATCTGGATCCACATAGAGGCCATACTTGTCAATCAGCCTTTCAACTTCCTTCCTGCCGTCCTTCAGGTTTAAAAATCCACCTGCCTTGGTAACCTCCTTACCCAGTAAAATATTTTGGGTAACAGTAAAATTATGTACCAGCATAAAGTGTTGGTGGACCATGCCTATACCATTGTCTATGGCATCGCTGGGAGTTTTTATGTCCTTGAGCTGGCCATTGATATAGATTTCTCCACTATCTGCCTTGTAAAGGCCGTATAGGATATTCATCAAGGTTGATTTGCCCGCCCCATTTTCTCCTAAGATAGAATGGATAGTACCCTTTTTTACATAGAGTTTATTATCTTTTAAAGCGGTAAAATTACCAAAAGTTTTGGTAATATCCTTCATTATTACTGCATAGTTTTCCCTATCTTTCACAATACTCCTCCGTCTTTAGTAATAAATAAGAGTGTAGGAAATCTACACTCTTTTTTATGCTTTAATTATTTTGTATATTCCTTAAAAGTGTCTTCATTATATGGAGGTACAATTTTTTCATCTATGATTTCTTGTGCTTTTTCCATTGTCTTATCATAAACTTCCTTGTCCATATTTGGATTTTCTTCAGGAATACCTACTCCGCCTTCTTTTAGGCCGTAGTTATAGTTTTGTCCACCGATTTCTTCTCCATTAGCAAGTTTAGTACTTAGGTCTTCAGTAACTATGTCAACTTTTTTAAGAGCTGATGTAAGTACGTTCTTTGGTGCTAAGTGAGATTGATCCATGTCAACGCCTATTGCCCATTTGTCTGCTTCCTTAGCTGCTTCTATAACACCTATTCCAACTCCGCCTGCTGCGTGGAATACTATATCAGCACCTTCTGCAAACATGGTTTGAGCGATTCCCTTACCAATTTTTTGGTCTGCGAAACTGTCCGCATATTGAACTAATACTTCTATTTCCTTACCTAAGTCCTTAGCAGCGTCTAAAACTCCTGCCCTATAGCCGTATTCGAATTGGTCTATGATAAAACCTTTTTCCCCACCAACAAATCCAACTTTTCCTGTTTCACTTGTAAGACCTGCTGCATAACCTACTAAGTAGGATGGTTCTTGAGCCTTAAACATAACACCTGTTAAGTTTTTAGCTATGCCTTCTCCGTTTTCATCTCCATAGGTCCAGTCAACTGTTGCAAAGTGTCTGTCTGGATTTTGCTTAGCCACGTTTTCAACTGCAGGCCCTAAAGCAAATCCAACTCCCCAGATTAAACCAACTTCTTCGTCTATGATCTTGTCCAAGTTCTTTGGATAGTCTTCTTCGTGAGTTGATTCTACATAGGTAATTTCATTACCTGTTTTTTCATTATATTTTTTTAATCCTTCATAAGTGATTTGGTTAAATGATTGATCGTTGATTCCACCAACGTCAGTAACCATACCAACTTTAAGTGCTTCTTTCGTTTCTTCTTTTTCAGCTTCCCCTGCATTTTCATCAGTTTCAGCTGGTTTGTCTTCAGGCTTTTGATCCCCGCCTTCTTTTCCCCCGCATGCAGCAAGTGACAATACCATCACTAGTGCTAGCAATAATGCCAATATCTTCTTTGACTTATTCATTTTTTCCTCCTAAAATTTTATGGATTGCAAAGCGCTTTCCTCGGCATCTAAATTATAACATTAATAACCTTCTTAATCAATTGACTTTTGTATATAATTCTAACTAATGTTAATAATTAAACATCTAGTTCTTCTACCATTTCCAGCCAGGTCACTTCTTTTTCTTCCTTAATTTTAGCTAATTCATCCATTTCCATATGGACTTTTAAAGCTTTCTCATGGTCCTGGTAAATTTCTGGTTGGAAGGATTTTTCCTCAAGTTCTTCCAACCTAAGTGATAATTCTTCCACTTCCTTTTCCAGGCTCCTAATTTGGGATTTCATTTTCCTAAGTTCCCTATCAGACTGTCTTTTTTTCTTCTCTTCCTTCTTAAGCTGGGTCTTAGTAGCCCCTTCTTCCTCTGGCCTAACTATCTTTCTTTGATTAAGCTTTTCTTGATAGTAGTCATAGTTACCTTGGAAGAGCTCTACTCTCCCATCTTCAAGGACTAAAATCTTGTCTACCACTGTATTTAAAAAATACCTGTCGTGGCTGATAATAAAGGCTGTACCCTCGTATACATCTAAGGAGTCTTCCAAAGCCTCCTTGGAATCAATATCCAGGTGGTTGGTAGGCTCATCTAGTAAGAGAAAGTTAGATGTGGATAGCATTAGTTTTAAAAGGGACACCCTGGCCCTTTCACCCCCACTTAAATCTCCAATTATCTTAAAGATATCATCTCCTGTAAACATAAACTTAGCCAGGTAGGACCTTAGTTCATAGTGGTTTAGATCAGGGTATTCATCCCATATCTCATCTAAGACAGTCTTGTCATGGTCCAAATTGGTCTGCTCTTGGTCAAAATAGGTAGGAAAAACTCCCACTCCCAGATTGACCTCTCCTTGCCAGGGCTTAAGTTGGTTTAAAATAAGCTTAAAGAGGGTGGTCTTACCAGTACCATTTCCTCCAATAAGTCCCACTTTCTCTCCCTTGTAGATGTTAAAGGATATGTTTTCAAAAAGCACCTTCTCATCAAAACCCATGGTCAAGTCTTCAACTTCTAGAACATCTACACCACTTTCCACCTTGGGCCTAAAGATTAGCTTCATCTTATTGTCCACATCCTGGGGTCTTTCTATCTTTTTCATCTTGTCCAAGAGTTTCTGCCTGGACCTGGACTGGGATATACCTCTTTTTCTCTTGGAACCTCCCAAATTGGCAAAGCGCTCAATAATCTCTTCCTGTCTTTTTATTTCCCTTTGCTGGTTTTCATAGGACCTTTGAATAACCTCCATGTCCTTCTTACGCCTTTTCATAAAATTAGTATAGTCAGAGTCATAGACATAAAGGGTCTTATGCTCTAAAAGAAAGATCCTATTTACTATCTTGTCTAAAAAATACCTGTCGTGGCTGATGATTAAAACAGCCCCTTCAAAGTCATTTAAAAAAGACTCTAAAAACTCTATGGCCCCCATGTCCAAGTGGTTGGTAGGCTCGTCCAAGAGAAGAATATCTGGCTTGGATAACATAAGCTTGGCCAATTGTAGCCTGGATTTCTCTCCACCACTTAGGTTACTTACTATATCCTTATGCCTTTCCTTGGGAAATCCCATACCTTTTAAAATACTTTCTATCTTGGATGGATAGTAATAGCCTCCCAAGTCTTCATACTTTTCCAAAAGGTTATTATAGTCTATACTAAGTTTTTCAGTAAGCTCCACATCCTTAGACTGGGCCAGCTGGTTTTCCAAGTCCTTTAACCTATCTTCTATGGCAAAGATATAGTCAAACTCTTCTAGACACTCATCGTAAAGGTTTTTCTCACTTTCTATATGGATATTTTGCATAAGATAACCTAATTTTAAATCATTCTTCTTATATATGTTGCCCCCATCAGGGTAAATCTTATCTGTTAACAAATTAAATAAGGTGGTTTTGCCGGCCCCATTGGCCCCTATAATGCCCACCTTGTCATTTTTTTCTATATTAAAACTCACATTTGTAAATATTTCATCTATACCGTAACTTTTCGCCAAGTTACTAACTGTTAATTCTGCCATTCACTCACCTCTATCTTATTATACCTGAGAGCCTATTTTTGACAAAAAAAAACTCTCTAAGTAGAGAGTTTATCTTGCCTTGTAGTCATCATTATTTCCTAAGTAATAAATCAATGTATATAGGGATTCACTCAAGTGGACATTTTCCACTGGTACCTCTTCAGGTGCCTTAACATCAACTGGGGCAAAGTTCCATATGGACTTAACCTTATTGGCTACCAACAAGTCTGTAACCTCTTGGGCCACAACTTCTGGCACTGCCAAAACAGCAATGTCTACTTCATTTTCTGATAAAAAGTCTTCTATATCATCAATTGATTTTATTTCAACATCTTGGTTTTTACCTGTATTTACATAATCTGACTTATCAAACACTCCGATAATATCAAATTTTTCTGTATTAAAGCCATCATACTTATATATGGCCTGACCTATGTTACCAAAACCTACGATAATGGCATTATAGCACTTTTCCAAGCCTATGATTTCTTTAATTGATTGTCTTAAAGCAGATACTTGATATCCATAACCTTGTTGGCCGAAGCCTCCAAAATGATTTAAATCCTGTCTGATTTGAGACGCAGTAAAACCAGTCTTTTCACTTAACTCTTGAGAAGATATTTTTGTACTACCTGCTTTTTCCAGGTCCCCTAAATATCTATAATACTTTGGTAATCTTCTAACTACTGCACTGGAAACTATACCGTTTTTTTTCATGTCTCCTCCTCGTCAATTAAACAACTATCTATTTTCATTATACCCAAAAGAATGACTTTGTCAATAAGTTATCTATCTTTTTCCTAGCCTATTTTTTTGGTTATTTCTTCAATTTGGTCTATTAAACTGCCTATATAGGCGATTGTTTCCTTTAATGGTTGATCTGTACTAATATCAACTCCTGCCTTTAGGGCCAAGTTGTAAGAGTCCATACTTCCACCTAGCTTTAATACTTCTACCCAGTTTTTAGCAACTTCATCACCTTGACTAATTATTTTATTGGCCATTTGTGTTCCTATAGTAAGTCCTGCTGAGTAAGTATAAGGATAAAGCCCCATATAATAGTGAGGTTGTCTCATCCAGGTTAATTCTGCTCCATCATTTATTTCAACAGCATCTCCCCAGAATTCCTTTAGGACCTTCCTGTAAATATCATTTAAAATTTCGTGGTGAACATCTTCCCCCTTGTCTACCAACCTGTAAACTTCTCTTTGGAAGGCCGCTTCTAAGAAGTGGGTTACAAAGTTATGGTAGTAGGTTTTTGCCACCATTTGAGTAAGAACCCATCTTTTCATCCTATCATCTTCTGCCTGAGTCAACAGGTAGTTTTCCAGAATGATTTCATTGGTAGTTGAAGGTGCTTCAACAAAATACATGGATGTTCTAGTATTGTAAATGTTTTGGTTTTGACCTGCCAATTGGAAGTGGCCTGCGTGACCTAACTCGTGGGCTAGGGTCATTACTTGGTCCATGCCTCCATTGAAAAACATTAGGACAAAAGAATTTACCCCATATGGGCTGGAACAAAAGGCTCCTGTTCTCTTACCTTGGTTTCTAGCATAGTCAATCCACCTATTATTAAAGGCATCATTTAAGATTTGATTATATTCATCACCTAGAACACTTAGCCCATCTAAAACATATTTTTTAGCCTGGTCAAAACTAACTTCTGGTTCATAGGCTGGGTCTATGTCGATTTTTAAGTCTGCATAGGTAACCTTGTCTAAACCGTGAATTTCTCCCAATAATTTGGCATATTTTCTCATGTGTGGAGCAAGGTCTGTCATAATAACATCTATTTGCCTATCGTAAAGGTCTCTTGATACATTTTGTCTAGCCAATAGGTAGTCAAAAACTGATTCATATCCTCTTAGGCTCGCCAAGGTCTTTTCAGTTTGTACATGGGTATTATAGTTGGCTGCTGTAGCCACTTGATGGTCCCTAATTCCCCTGGAGAAAACATCGAAGGCCTCTCTTCTAACATCAGTATCTGCAAGAGATTCATAAACACCTTCAAAGGTATTGTAGTTCATCTCATATTCCTTACCTGCCACTGTAAACTTATCAAATTTAGTATCCCCAAACTTAATGTCTCCATATAATTCATAAGGCTTGTCTAGGATGGCTGATAGGGAGCTTAAAATCCTCTCTTCATCCTTGGATAATTGGTAGGGTTTTTGTCTTTTCAACTCTGCCAAGTAAACCTTGTTTTCTTCTGATTCTTCCATGGCCTGGTCTATTACTTCCATATCCAATTGAAGAATTTCACTTTCTAAAAAGCTTAAGTCAGCCATAAGTTCAGCCTGAACCTTGGCAAACTTCATCAATCTTTCCTTGTTTTTTAAGTTGGTAAGGTCTACTTCAACACTAAGGCTGGCATAGGATCCTAATTGTCCAAATAGTTCTAGAATTGGCCTATAACTATCTAGGGCCTCATTTACATCCCCTGCATCTTCCAACTTGCCTTCATATTTATTTTTAAATTCCTTAACATTTTCTATTAATTTTTCTAAAGATTTACTATAGTCACTATCGTCTTTAAATAAGGTTGATAGGTCCCATGTTTCATTTATATCTACATCTTTTCTTAATACTACTTCCTTCATATGTGCTCCTTTCATTATTGAATAAGGCCTGTAGTTAACTACAGGCCATACTATGTAAAGTCCAATATGTTATTAAATAATTATATCACATATTGCTAATGAATATTAAATTTTATTTTCATAGTCCACATCAGTTAGCTTGGGTAGACTTACATAGAAGGTGGATCCTATGCCCAGTCGGCTCTCCAGCCTAACACTGCCCTTGTGCATTAGGGCAATGTGTTTTACTAGGGATAGGCCCAAACCTGTTCCGCTTTTTTTAGACCTGGCCTTGTCCACTGTAAAGAACCTTTCAAAGACCCTTTTTTGGTCTTCTGGCCCTATGCCTATACCATTATCTGTAAAAATAATCTCTACATGGTCAAAACTATCAAAAAGATTAATGTCCAAATAAGCATTTTCTTCCTTGGAATACTTAATGGCATTGGAGATAAGGTTTCTAACCAAGTCATCTATTAGCTTTCTATTGCCATAAAATAGAACTTCTGTCTGATTAAAGCTAATAATCATTTTCTTTTCCTCTGCCAGGTGGGATAGACTTTCTATATTTTCTTCTATTAATTCTCCCAGGTTAAAGATTTCAAAGGCCTCTGTCTTAACATAGTTATTGTCAAACTTAGATAGCTGGATGGTCTCATCTATCATGTTTAAAAGCCTATTGCCCTCCTTGTTGATAATTTGTGCAAACTCTCTAGCCTCTTCCAGATTAGTCATCCCCTGGGCTATCATTTCAGCATAGCCATTAATAGAGGTAAGAGGAGTCTTTAGCTCATGGGTAACATTGGCACTGAATTCTTTTCTAATCTGCTCACTTTCCCTAAGCTTTATTACCCCTTCTATAATTTCCTTAGAGTTATGATCATAGTTTTCCATATAGTCCATCAGGTCTTTTTCTATGTCCATAAATTCTTCTTCACTCTTATAGTCCTTGCCTAAAATAATATCAGTAATAAATTTTAAAAACTTGTCCACTGGCTTTAGAGAATCTGTCAGGATCCTATAGGTCAATTCATTGGCTATTATAGGTAGAAGAACCCCAAAGAAAAATATTAGGGATATGCTTTCTGTAGGCCTGGTCAAGGGATTTATCCCATAAAAGTAAAGGCCCAGACCATAGCTTAAAACAAAGACCAAAATCAAGCTTATAAGTATCTTTCTAAACAGTTTTTTTCTCATCTTAATCCCCCAGTCTATAGCCCACATTGCGGACTGTCTTTATATAGTCCCTATCTTCCAACTTCTGCCTTAAACTACGAATATGTACATCCACAGTCCTGGTTTCACCTGAATAATCAAAGCCCCAAACCTCTTCCATTAAACTGTCCCTGGTAAGGACTATCCCCTCATTTATGATGAGAAAGTGAAGAAGCTCAAACTCCTTGTAGGTAAGCTCTATTTCCTCTTGGTCCAAATAGGCCTTTCTCTTTTCCAAGTCCATCCTAATATCCCTGTAGCCTAGCTGGGTTTCAATCTTTTGTCTAGCTGGACTTCTCCTCAGTAGGGCCTTGACCCTAGATATCATTTCTAATACACCAAAAGGCTTAGTTATATAGTCGTCTGCCCCCATATCTAAACCTTTTACCTTATCGTATTCACTTGACTTGGCTGTCAGGATGATGACTGGTAGGTCAGCCACCTCTGGATTAGCCCTTATCCTTGCTAATATATCATAGCCACTTTCCCCATCCAACATTAAATCCAATATTAAAAGGGAAGGGACCTCCTTTTCCATTTGGCCATAAAGGCCCTTAGCTGATGGAAATCCCTGGGCTTTAAATCCGTTATTATTTAAGGCATAAACTATAAGCTGCCTAATGTCTGCATCGTCCTCAACCACGTAAATAGTATACATATCCAACCCCTAATCATTTTTATGTTTGCCTGCTATTGAATAATATACCCATTCTCCCACATTTTTAGCATGATCGCCTATTCTTTCTAAGTACTTGGCTATCATAAATATATCCAAACTATTTTTAGTGTCAAAGTCATTGTCACTAATATCCTTTACTACCTCATCTCTTACAATCTTAAAGTAGTCATTTACCTTTTGGTCCCTAAGGATAACATCTTCTACCAGGTCCAAGTCTCCTGTCTTATAGGCCACTAGGGCATCTTCTACCATGGATACAGTCAAGTCTCCCATAGCCTTAATACTACCCAAGTCACTTGGAGTGTAGTTTCTCTTGGATAGTTTAAGGTTTAAAACTGAAATGTCTGCCGCCTGGTCTCCTATTCTTTCCAAGTCTGTAATTATCTTAAGAATCGAGGTAATAAACCTTAGGTCTGATGCCACAGGCTGGTGCTTTAGGAGAAGCTTGATAGCATCTGTCTCAATTTCCTTTTCCATATCATTGATAATATCATCTCCATGGGCCACAGACTTGGCCAAGTTTAAATCTTCGTTGATCAAGGCAGTAATAGAATCCTCTATGGCCCTAGTCACCTTGGATCCCATGGCGATTAGCTCATCATTTAAGTTATCTAATCTTTCATCAAATTTTGATCTCATAATAATCTCCTATCCGAATCTTCCTGTAATATATCTTTCGGTCTCTTCCTTCCTAGGTCTAGAAAATAAACTGGTCGTATCACTGTACTCTATTAAATCTCCCAGGTAAAAGAAGGCTGTATAGTCAGAAATTCTTGTTGCCTGTTGCATGTTATGGGTTACTATAACTATAGTATAGTCCTTTTTTAGTTGGTCTATCAACTCTTCTATCTTAGAAGTAGATATAGGATCTAGGGCTGATGTAGGCTCATCTAAAAGTAGAATTTCCGGCTCTACTGCCAGGGCCCTAGCTATACAAATTCTTTGCTGTTGGCCTCCTGATAGGGCTAGGGCTGACTTATTTAACTTGTCCTTAACCTCATCCCAAATGGCTGCCTGCCTTAAAGACCTTTCAACTATCTCATCTAAGGTCTTCTTGTCCTTGATGCCATGAGTCCTCGGCCCATAGGCTATATTGTCATAGATAGACTTGGGAAAGGGGTTGGGCCTTTGAAAAACCATGCCTACATCCTTTCTCAACTTATAGACATCATAGTCATCGTAAATATCTTTTCCATTGATGAGAATACTTCCTTCCTTGTGGAAGCTTTCTACCAGGTCATTCATCCTATTAATACTCTTTAAAAGGGTTGACTTACCACATCCTGAAGGGCCTATAAAGGCAGTCACCTTGTTTTTTTGAATATCCATGCTCACATTTTTTATGGCCTGAAAATCTCCATAGTAAACATCAAAGTTTTTAATTTCCAATATATTGTTAGTCATCTATTGCTCCTTTCCAACCTTCTTGGCTAAGATGGCTGAAATTCCATTTATTATTAATACTACTATTATTAGAACAAAGGCCGTAGCATAGGCCTCATTTATATGAAGGGCTTCCGCCTGTAAAAGATACATGTGGATGGCCAAGGACCTACCTGAATCTGTGGCCTTCGCTATTTCCAAGCCTGTTCCTGCCGTATATAAAAGGGCTGCTGTCTCTCCAAAAACCCTACCTATGGCCAGAATAATTCCAGATATTAAACCGTTCATAGCCGATGGTAAAATAACATTAAAGATGGTCCTTAGCTTTCTAGCTCCCAGGCCAAAACTGGCCTCCCTATAGGTCATGGGCACTGCCATTAGGGCCTCTTCAGTAGCCCTAATAATCAAGGGAAGAACCATCATGGCCATGGTCAAGGATCCTGATAAGATGGAAAAACCCAAGCCTAGAACCTGGCCGAAGAAAAGCATGCCGAAAAGTCCAAAGACTATTGATGGTATCCCTTGTAGGGTCTCTGTATTTAATCTTACAAACTTAATAAACTTATTATTAGGCTTGGCGTATTCCACCATATAGATGGCAGAAAAAACACCTAGGGGAACGCTTATTAAAAGGGTTATCCCTATTATCTGTAAGGTATTTATAATGGATGGCAACATGGACACATTTTCAGTTGTAAACTTAAGGGCAAAAAGTGATGGCTTTAAATGACTTATACCCCTAACTACCACATGGCCAACTATAAAGATTAAACTTCCAAAGGTCAGAAAGGCACTCAGGTAGATAAAAAACTTGGTAATATTAAATTTCTTTTTCATTATCCCTGTCCTCCCATCTCTTTTTTCTTAATATGATTAAAAATCAAGTTAAT
>JASLJE010000048.1 GCA_030152565.1 Peptoniphilaceae bacterium | reverse complement strand
TCGACTTGCATGTGTTATGCACGCCGCCAGCGTTTGTCCTGAGCCAGGATCAAACTCTCAATAAAAAGTTTAATCTGACTCTGTATTTAAATCTGAATTATTTAACTCAAAGTTATTAACGTATTTAATTTGTTTAGGTTCATGTCGTCGTTTTGACGACTTATTAATATTATCACTTATGAATCCGCTTGTCAAGTCTTTTTTAATATTTCTATCAAATAAGCTTGTTGGCTTTTTCATAGGACATTTATAATAATAGCAGTTAAAAACTAATTTGTCAAATCTTTTTTTAAGATTTCCAAAGGCCAAAGGCGCTTTGATTTAACTGACTTTTATATAATAGCAAGACCAGTAGAAAATGTCAAATGTTTTTTTCTTTATTCTTCCTGTGCTTGTCACTTATCTCTTCTATCTTCTTTAACCTATGGCTAACTCCAGACTTTCCTAGGGGAGGATCCAACCTTTCTCCCAACTCTTTCAAAGAGCTTTCCGGATGGGCCACTCTCAGTTTGGCAATTTCCTGAAGGTTCATAGGAAGGTTCTCTATTCCTATATACCTATCTATATAGTTGATTTCTTCAATTTGCTTTTGGGCAGCCCTTACAGTCTTATTAATATTAGCTGTATCACAGTTTACCTGCCTATTTATATTATTTCTCAAGTCCTTTAGGGCACTGATGTTTTCCAATTCCAACATGGCCCCATTGGCCCCTACTATATTTAGAAAGTCTGAAATCTTTTCCATCTCATTAACATAGACTACAAACTTATCCTTCCTATTAGTTACCTTGGCATCTATACCAAAGGATAAAAAGACCTTGAGGATCAAGGATACATCCTCCCTCTTACTGGCTATAATCTCCAGGTGGTAACTCTTGTTGGGATCAACTATACTCCCACTTCCTAGGAAACACCCTCTTATATAGGCTGCCCTCTTATTTTCCGACTCTGATTTTAACCTAGCCAAAAGAATGTCCTCATCTACTGTATAGGATCCATATATATCCAGGCCTGAATCCTTAAGTAGGCGCAAGACCACATCTTCATCTTCTATGGTTATTATATAGATACCATTCTTTTGGAGCTGGTTGTTTTCCAGATAGGAAACCTTACTCTCATAGTCATAGACCTTCTTTATTAGCTTATAGATTCGATCACTAATATCCTCATTTTCTGTAGTAAAGACAATATTATAAAAAGCATTTCTTATCGAAATGCTTGCATTAGTCTTTACTATAGATGATAGCTCTACAAGAGCTTCTATTCTGTTTTTGATTTTGTTTTTACAAACTTCTTTTTTCACTCTATTTGAAAAAGACATATTATCACCTACTAATCACCTAAAAGACTCATTGCGTTTATAACCATTTTTCTCTCTGAATCATGTTTTAACAAAATTACAGCCTTCTTATAGTCAATAAACTCTGCCTGACAAAATCCCTCTTCTTTTTGGGGCAATAAATTTCCACCTAATTCTTCCATCAAATAATAGTCTACTCTCTTATAGACCTTCTTACTTTCCTGGTTTATATAAATATATTTTGCATATCCAACTTTTTTTAGAATTTTAGCATCTATGCCCGTTTCTTCCCTTACTTCTCTTATGGCTGTATCCTTAGTCGTTTCGCCTTTTTCCATCTTCCCCTTAGGCAAAACCCAATCGCCATAATACTTTTTAAGCATCAAAACTTGGCCGTTTTTTATTACCACTCCTCCTGCACTGTGTTCCTTCAAGATCATCACCTCTCATACTATAGAATATAAAATGTACATTAATTATATATTCTACCACATATTAGACTCTCGATGGTATACTACCACATTATTATTTTTCTTTAGTCTTCTATGTAATTCTTCAGCTATGGCTGGTGACCTGTGTCTACCACCTGTACAGCCTATTCCTACAACCAAACTATTCTTGCCCTCCTTCTTATAGAAGGGAATTAAAAAGTTTAACATTTCTTCCAATTTGGAAATAAACTCCTCTGTTTGGCTATAGCTAAAGATAAAGTCCTTGATGGCTTGATCCTTGCCTGTAAGCTCCCTTAGCTCTAAATCATAGTAGGGATTGGGAATAAACCTAACGTCAAAAACCAAATCAGCCTCAGCTAAAATCCCGTGTTTAAATCCAAAACTGGTAACTTGTACATAAAACTCCCCATCTGTAGACAGCCACTCTTCAATCTTGGTTTTCAACTGACCCAGGTTTAACTTGGAAGTATTTAAATGGTAGTCTGCCATCTTTCTAACCTGGTCCAGACAGGACCTTTCATTTTCTATGGCCACTTCTAAAGGTAGGTTTCTCCCCATAGGGTGGGGCCTTCTGTGTTCCTTATACCTTCTAATAAGAACCTGGTCATCAGAGTCTACATAGATGATTTTAACATTGTAGTCATCGTTTTTTAATTTCTCTATTATAGTGGTGAAATCCTCAAAAAATACCCCTCCCCTAATATCTATAACAAAGGCCATCTTTTCTATTTCCACCATGGAAAACTTGGCCAGGTCTAAAAAATCCCTAATTAATTGGGGTGGCATATTGTCCATACAGTAGTAGCCATTATCCTGGCATAAATTCATAACTGAAGTCTTGCCAGCCCCACTCATCCCAGTAATTATTACTATCTCCATTAGATCTCCTTTAAGTTTATTATCCTGTCTGGTTCTATACCAGACCTTTCTATCCTGTCCAAGGCCCTGGTAAAATCTCCTAGTCCTTCAGGCCTATGGGCATCTGAGCCCAGGCCAAACTTTACCCTTGTATCCCTCAGTAGCCTTAATTCTTCCTCACTTAAGTGGTCATGGGAAGAGTTGATCTCCAGGGCAGTCGCTTCTTTTTCACAAACCAGGGCCAAACGCTTCAAGTCCAAGTCAAACTTGTCTGAAGGGTGGGTGATAAGCTGGATATTATTATTTTTTACAGCAGCTATCATGGCATCTGTGTTTTTTCTTCTGACCCAGGGCCTTATAGGCCTGATTAAACGGGCTAGAGGATTTAATATAAAAAGGAGAAGAAAGGACCTAGGCCCGCTAGGTTTCACTCCCGAGTGAAATCCTAGGTTGAGCCCATCTAAATAAGCAAGTTCCCTCTCCCCCACATCTATTTTTCCATCATAGCCTATAATATTAGCCTCCAGGCCAAAATATATATCTATGTCGTCATACTTACTATTAAGCCTATCTATCTCTTTTCTAACCTGGCCTAAATACCTTCTTTTTATTCCAAAAAACAAGTGGCCTGGACCGTGATCAGTTATCCAAACTTCCCTTAGCCCTTTTTTCCTGGCCGCCTGGACATTTTCTTCAATGGTCCCCTTGCCATGACCCAGGCTGGAGTAAATAGTGTGGCTGTGGTAGTCACTTAATATTTTCATATTAATCCCCTACTATCTTCACCTCAGTTTCAAGTTTAACTTCATACTTATCTTCAACTATGGCCTGAACCCTGTGAATTAGCTCCTGAATATCTTCATAGCTGGCCTGGCCGTTATTTATGATAAAGCCACAGTGTTTTTCTGATACTTGAGCATCCTTATAGGAAAAGCCCCTAAGTCCTGCATCATCTATAAGTTTAGAGGCATAGTGGCCTTCTGGTCTTTTAAATGTACTACCTGCAGATGCTTTTTCTAAAGGTTGTTTGGACCTTCTTCTATGGTCATAGTCTTCAAAGGTTGCCATAATGGTTTCCATGTCGTCTTCTTCCAAGGCAAAGGTTGCTGATAAAACTAAAAGTCCTTCATCTTCCACCCTTGATCCCCTATATCTAAAGTGCATTTCTTCATTGGAAAATTCCTTTATATTGCCTTCATGGTCTATACATCTTACAGACTCTACTATATCCTTCATCTCTGTTCCATAGGCTCCAGCATTCATAGTCATAGCCCCTCCTATGGAAGCTGGTATACCAGATACTCTTTCCATGCCTGTTAGGGACTTTTTAAAACTCTTCTTAGAAACAGTTGATAAAAGAGCTCCTGCCTGGGCCCTTACTCTTTTTCCTTCAAATTCTATAGCATTAAAGTTCTTGTCAAGCTTGATAACAACTCCCCTAATACCCCCATCCTTAACTAGAAGATTGGATCCATTACCTACTATCATCAGGTCTAGGTCTTCCTGTATACAGTAGTTTACTATGGCTTGAATTTCCTCTTCACTCTTAGGTTTCATCAAGACATCAGCAGGTCCGCCTATCTTAAAGGTCGTGTGGTTTCTCATAGGTTCATCTACTATACATTCTCCATACTTACCACTTTTAAGCTCTTCTATATGTTTACTTTCCATAATTCCTCCACAAAAATTCAGAACCAGTTTTAGCTGATTCTGATTATTTTATTTAAAATACTCTTCCATTGTCAAATTCTCTTCATACATGATTTTGGCCAAATCAACCCCTACAAATCTAAAGATGTTTTCATCTTGGGCAAAGCCTGTAACCTCTTCCTTGTCAGCTGGATACCTTAAGACAAAGCCATACTTGTGGGCATTTTCTAAAATCCATTTACCCTCTTCTGTCTCTAAAAATCCATTGTCCAACCTAGGATCTGTATTTTCATTATATAGCTCTACTGCCAGACCTGTCCTAAGCTCACTTTCATATTCATTAGGCTTAGGGTAGCTACTGTCATTGTTTTCTATATAGTCTTTTTCCTCTTCAAAACTTGTATAGGTCCTACCTACCTTTAGGTTAAGTCCTTCCCTTTTCATACTTTCCAGCATTACCATTAGGGCACTTTCCGTCTCTATATCAAAGGAATAGTTGAAATCCTCAGGTACTTCATAGCCCTTGGCAACTACCAAATGTCCATCAATAACCTTTAGTTTTTTTTCATCTATAGACCTTATTATATCCCTTTTTACAAAACCTTCCACTGATTTATGTTTCACCTTGATCCACTCTTCAGTAAAACCATAGGTCTTTATGTACTCTCCTGGATTTAACTTTAGCAACTGTCTACTCTCTATAGAGTCAGAACTATAGATATAGCCTTCCTTGTCCACCTTCTTGTAGGCCTGCAAGATGTCACTATAGCCAATTGTCTTCTTACCATCCCTTAATTCTAAGTTAAATTCCTTGTTTTCATTGGCCAAATCTCCTCTAGAGGCCTGTTCCCTCTTAGCCAATTTTTTTTCTTCTCTTGGGGCTACTATCTGGCTGTCCTTAGCCTTAACTAAATCTTTATTAGTAAATTTATATTTATATATAAAAGAAAAAGAAACCGTCAAAGCCACACCAAAAAAGCAAAACTTAAGTTTTCTAAGTTTTTTTGCCTTGGCCCTACGTTTTCTTCTTTTTTCTTGATTGTGTTTTAAGTCTCTCTCCATCTATATCAACCTTTCAATAATAGTCTCTTTTTAAATATTATACATTAAAGAATTCCTTATTTAAAGGCTGATTTCTCCATTTACAGGATTATTTGTTCAATATTTTCACTTTCTATCTTAAATATATTAAATAAGTTGTTTTTAAATTGGTTATCATTAGCCGTTGTCAGGTATTTTACAAAACCAGGACCTTCATTTTCATTTAAAAGTTCTCCGTCCACAAGTTTTTCCCTGGTTGCCTGGGCTGTTTTTATAGCAGGATCTATTAATTTAATCCTAGGATCCAAAAGCTCTTCAAAATGCCTCTTCCATATAGGATAGTGGGTACAGCCTAAAATAACTGTATCCAGTTTTTTCTCATCTACCTGGTCCAAGTAGGTCTTTAGAACTTTTTTCTCCTTGTCCTTATCAAGCTCTCCTTTTTCTATCATGGGAACTATTAAGGGACAGGCTAATTGGTCCACCTTCTTGTCAACTCCTAATTTTTCCAGGGCCTTCTTATAGGAAGACGACTTTACTGTCGCTTCTGTAGCTAGGACTAAAATGTTTTGGTCACCATCTCCAACAGAGTCTACTCCCCCTTCTAAGACGGATATAATAGGTAGGTCATAGTTTTCTTTAAGATAATCATAACCATAGGAAGATGCAGTGTTACAGGCTATTACTATAGCCTTTACATCCAAGTCTAGAAAATATTCAATTATTTCCTGGCTGAAGGATAAAATCTCCTCCGGACTTTTTTCCCCATAGGGAGCCCTCTTAGTGTCTGCCAAATATATGTAATCTTCATGGGGTAGACAGTCTCTTAACTTGTTTAAAACTGTTATGCCTCCCAAACCAGAGTCAAAAACTCCTATAGCTCTCTTATCCATTATCTCGTCCTCGTCTTTATAACATATTTATATTCACCCAAAAGTTCCCTATAGGCCCTATCCCAGGTCCTATCGTCTTCAAAAACAGCAAAGACTGTTGGCCCTGATCCTGACATAAGGGCTACTTTAGCCCCCAAGTCCATAAGCCTTTTCTTTATCCTTCTTATTTCTGGGATTTTTTCCATACTATACTTTTCCATCTTATTATACATGATGTCATATAGTCTTACATCTTTACTTGTCAGATGGGAGACTACCAAGTCCATAGAGCCTAGCTCTTGGTCTAAATCCAAGTTTTCATAGGCCTCCTTGCTACTTATCCCCTCCCCATTATTAACTAAAATAATGTTTTTACTTCCAAAGGAAGCTATTTCTTCCAGGTCCTGGCCTATCCCCCTGGCCCTATAGGTTCCACCGTAAAAGAAAAATGGTATGTCGGCCCCATACTTTTTAGATAGAGCTACCATTTCATCCCTAGATAGATTTAAATCCCATAGTTTATTTAAAATCCTCACAGTTGAGGCAAAGTCACTAGATCCTCCCCCTAGGCCTGCTGCCAGAGGAATCTTCTTATCTAGAGAAATATTTACTGAAGGGTCCCCCCTATAAAGAGCCTTTAGCTCCCTCCAGGCCTGGTAGATTAAATTGTCTTCATAGGACCTAACCAACTGGCCATTAACTATCAGATTAAAGCCTCTTTTACTAGTCTTTTCTATACTTAAGTCATCGTAAAAGTCTATCTCCTGCATGATTAAATCCACCTGATGGTAGCCGTCTTTTCTTCTGGCTAAAACGTCTAGACTCAAGTTTATCTTGGCCCTGGCCCTCTCTTCCAGTCTCATAATTCACTCCTATTTTTAGATAAAAAAAGGGACTATAAAGTCCCTTAAGATTAGCTAACTACCTTGATTCTAACTGTGGATGTTAAGACGTCCGAATAAGTGTAGGACACTGTTCTCTCCTCGTCAAAATCATTATTAACTTTAACTGTAAATATGCTAGGAAATGCATTTTCTATAACGCCTTCCTTGGTTACTATTCTCTTTCTGCCTTTGTCTGCTTTTAAAATAACTTTCTTACCAATGTTGTCTTCAACTTCAGTTCTAATAGCCCCTAATGTATTTGTTTTTTTCATCAGACCACCCTTTTTTTATTTATATTTTAGAATATTAACACATTTAATTATAGCACAGAAATTGACCCCCGTCAACTCAACTGTTTATTATAGCTTGATTACAGAAAGTTGTCAACTATTATTTCAAGAAAGCCTTATAGGCTTTATAAGTCATATATGCATCTGCCTTGCTCACTAATTCTATAGGTGCATGCATGGATAACATGCCAGTTCCAACGTCTAGAACCTCCATGCCATATTCAGCTAGGATGTAGGCTATAGTTCCTCCGCCACCTTGGTCTATCTTGCCAAGTTCTCCTGTTTGCCAAATTACATTTTCCCTATTGAAGGTTTGTCTAATCTCTTGTAAAAACTCTGCATTGGCATCATTGGTACCACCCTTGCCCCTAGCTCCTGTATACTTGCAAATAGTAACTCCACATCCCATGTAGGAAGCATTGTTCTTTTCCAAAACATCAGGGAAGTTAGGATCATAGGCTGCACTTACATCGGCTGATAAAACCTTGGACTTGGCCATGGCCCTTCTTAAAACTAGACCTGAATATCCCTTGGATAGGCCTAATAGTTCAGCTACAACATTTTCAAAGAACTTGGAAGTCATACCTGTATTACCTACAGATCCTATTTCTTCCTTGTCTACGAAAAGTCCAACTGCTGTTTTTTCAGGATTTTCTACTTCTATAATAGACTCTAGGTTAGCATAGGAACAAACCCTATCATCGTGGCCGTGACCTGCTATAAGGGATCTGTCAAATCCAACTTCCCTAGCCCTTCCAGCTGGAACTGCTTCTATTTCCGCTGTTACAAAGTCTTCTTCTTCTATATTATATTTTTCCTTTAAGAAGCTTAATATATTGTTCTTTACAGGATTCTTTTCTTCCTGGTCTAAACCAAAACTATTGTGGCCAATTATTATATTTAATTGTTCCCCCTTAATTAGTTCTGATGCTTTTAACTGCATTTGGTCTGCAGCCAAGTGAGGAAGTAAATCACTTATATAGAAAATAGGTTCATCATCTTCTTCACCTATGGATATATCTATCTTGTCTCCATCCTTATTAAAGATCACTCCATGTAGGGCTAAAGGAAGGGTCAACCATTGGTATTTTTTAATTCCCCCATAGTAGTGGGTCTTAAAGTAGGCCATATTTCCTTCCTCAAAAAGAGGAACTTGCTTTAAGTCCAACCTTGGTGAGTCTATGTGGGATCCTACAATGTGCATTCCATCTTCCAGGTCATCTCCCATTACTATAAGAACTATTCCCTTGTCCTTATTGATGGCATAAACCTTGTCTCCCTTACTGATCTTTCCAGCTTCTATAAAGCTATCCAGACTTTTAAAACCATGGTCTAGGGCCTTTTTTTCAATTTCCCTAACAGCCAACCTCTCTGTCTTTGCTCTAGATAAAAAGTCCATATAGTCCTTGGAGTAGCTTTCTATCCTCTCTAGTTCATTTTCATCGACGCTTTGCCAAACATTTTTTCTCTCGTATGTCATATAAGCTCCTTTCTCTATATATAATGTTTAATATTATCACTTGGTATATGTATTTGCAATTTTCTGGACTTGAACTTTATTCCTATTAAATATATAATCAACTTATAAAATCTATGGAGGTAAGTATGGAAAAGGAAAAATTAGTTATTACAGCTGACATGGTTGTCGGTGATGTTATTAGATTAAAACCTCAAACACTTGGAGTTCTAATGAATTTCGGTTTAGGTTGTATAGGTTGTCCAGCCAGCCAGATGGAAACCTTAGAAGAAGCAGCTATGGTTCACGGAATTGATGTGGACTATTTAATAGAAAAATTAAATGCCTAAGATTATCTTTTTAGATAATCTTTTTTTTATATCAAAAGATAAAAGCCTAGATTTATAAGCAATAAAGATAGGCCAGGGGACAAATATGAAGAAATATACTTATATTAATCTAAGACAAAGACCAGACTTAAGAGAAAGGGCAGCCCAATGGTTTAACCACAAGTGGCAGGTGCCAGAAGAGGCCTATCTTGAGGCTATAGATGCCTATCTTGACCAAAAAACCGAATGCGCTTGGTATCTTTGCCTAGATGGAGACCACATACTGGCAGGCCTGGGAGTAATTGATAATGACTTTCATAATAGAAAGGACCTCGCTCCCAATATCTGTGCAGTCTATACTGAAAAAAATTATCGCAGCCAGGGAATTGCCGGCCAATTATTGGACAGAGCTGTAGAAGATCTAAGGTCTAAGGGCATAAGTCCAGTCTATTTAATTACAGACCACACAAGTTTTTATGAAAAATATGGTTGGGAATTTTTAACCATGGTTCAGCCAGATGAAGAGGATGATAGTCTAAGACTCTATATCCACAAATAGAAAAAGCCCGTCTCCTATAATTTTATGTAAAAAAAAGAAGCCCTTGGGCTTCTTTTCTTATCTTATAATCCTAATAAGTCTGTTAATCTAGCTTGGTCAAAGCCTACTACTTCTTCACCGTCTACAACGATTACTGGTACTCCTCTATGACCTTTTTGAATTAATTCATTTCTAGCTTCAACACTTGTTGTTATATTTTTTTCTTCAAAATTCACACTATTTTGTCCTAAAAAGTTCTTTACTGCTGTACAGTATGGGCATGTGTCTGATGAATATACTACTACGTTTTTCATTGTTTATATCTCCTCATTCATTTATATATTATTATATTATAATGTCACTCTCGTGCTCTATTCTAATATACCCGGTTTTTTTCTACTTAAACATATCTCATTGGAAATGTTTATAAAGTCTTCCAAAGCCAGGTCTTCCGCTCTCTTCTTACTATCTATACCCAATTTTTCTAAAACTAACTTTAATTGGTCCTTAGTAAGATCTAAATCCTTATTGGAAGTAAATGAATTTAAGATGTTTTTTCTTCTTTGATTAAATCCTCCATGGACTAGGCCAAAGAATAGGTCCTTGTCACAGACACCTTCTCTTTCCTTTAGGTCCATGTGAACAACCATACTATCTATCTTAGGCTGAGGCATAAAAACTGATTTAGGAGCCTTAACTACCACCCTAGGGTCTGAATAGTACTGTAAGAAAAGACTTAGGCTGCCATAGATCTTGGATCCCTTGGAAGCAACCATTCTCTCAGCTACTTCCTTTTGAACCATGACAGTTAAACTTTCCACTGGCAGGTCCTCTTCTATAAACCTAGATATGATAGGAGTAGTTATATAGTAGGGTAGGTTGGCTACCAATTTAAAACTCTCCCCATTAAACTCTTCTTCTACTATCTTTTCCAAGTCTACCTTTAGGGCATCTCCCTGAATTAACTTAAAGTTGTCAAAGTCTTCTAGAGTATAGTCTAAAACTTCTGCCAACCTATCGTCTATCTCTATGGCTACAACCTTTTTAGCATGGAGTAAAAGTTCTTCTGTCAGGGTACCAAAACCAGGCCCTATTTCAAGAACATTGTCCTCCTTGCTAATATTGGCTGAC